>CAVAGT010000124.1:0-7370 GCA_963588155.1 Lachnospiraceae bacterium
AAGGCATGGCACAAGGCATGGCACAAGGTGCTCTTGACAACGCCATCGCAAGCGCCAAGGCAATGAAGGCCGACGGCATGCCCACGGCCTTGATAGCCAAATACACTGGTCTTAGCGAGGAACAGGTGGAAGGGCTTTAGATTCGCGCAGTGAGACACGGTAATATAAGTAAGTAAATACAAGTAAATGCCGCACGATCCATAGACGGTCGTGCGGCATTTTCAATCATAGCATGATGCCTATCAGCGTTTTGCCCTGACAGGACGAATCAAGCTTCCAAAGTAGCGGTCATTGGAACCACTGACATAATAATATGGCATAGCGTCCACATTGACGAACGCGCCGTAGGCGCTTGTGTTATTATCCATTGCGTCAGTCTTGCCCTCTGAAGTCCAATATAGTGCTTGGTGATTCTTGAACGAGATCTTTGACCCGTTATACTGGCCGCTTAATGGGATGAATATGGTATTTCCATTACCTGTGACGTTATAGCCAACAACCCCGTCCTTGGTCGTCTTGGTCCACTTGCAGTAGTTTATCAACTCGTTCCACTCGTTAATTGTCGGCATACGCCATGTGCCGCCCCAGTTTTGCACTGCCGCGTCTTTGTCTGCCTGCAATACTCCATCCACACCAATTGCCTTGTGCAAGTATGGGTAGCTGGCTTCGTCATAGGTCGATTGCTCCTTCGTGTTACCCCAAGAGAAGAAGGCGTCGGCAGACGCGTCTGACGCTGACTTGATGTTTTGGTCTGCCCAATCAACGCTAAGGCCCAAATCAACCGCCTTTACGTTCTTCGCTGCAGCTGAGTCGGCTGGATAGACGACAGGAGCGAGATAAACGCCACGGATGGAGAAATGCCGCTGCTTATCATAGGTGCCGGTTATGATGTCGTTAGGGCCGATTGGCCTTACGTAGTATCCTTTCGTGTATTCTGGGTCGAAGTTGGAAGTCCAATAATACGCCACGGAACCGCGATCCGTGACAGTCTTTCCATTCATGTAGCCCGATTTAGGCAAGAATATCTTCTTTGTTGCGTCTTTATTGGATACGATCTCGTAACCGTTCAAGCCACTTACGCCTTGATAGTCGTAAACCTCATTCCACGTCGTATAAGCATCGTTCTTAAGCTCCTCAAACTGCTCCTTGGTAGGCAGACGCCAGTATCCTCCCCACTTGGCAGCGATGACATCATAAGCCTTGTTGCCGGATATATCCGTATTGCTTCCTATGCCTACGGCGTAGTCATGCGAAAGGCCTGATTCGTTCAAGCCTGTGGCATCTCCCCAACCGTAGAAACCACCGAATTCGGTCTCGTCTTTGGCTCCAAGGTTAAATGGCGCCCACTTCGTGCCACTTGGGAGGCCAAGATCTATGGCATCATCTACGTTTGGAGCGGGGAAACGGTTGTTAGTCGTAAACTGGGCCACCTTGCTCAAGATGGTAGAGTCACCGACAATGGCATAACCCACATAGTTGTAGGTCTTGCCCTCCTGAAGGTCTTTGATTACGACGTCACGTTGGTTGTCTGATGGAATGTCGGTAAAAGATATTTTTTGGTATGCATCCTTGTTAGAATCTGTGAACACCTGGGTCGTGGTGGAATACATTATCCCGTACTCCTTAACGTCAGTCACATATCCATTGATCTTCAGTATCACTTTGGCAGAGTCAATGCCGATGACATCAGTGTTCTCGACATTTACGGAAACCGGTATGCGATATTCTCCGTATACGGGGCGTACGAACACCTTCTCTGAGCGTAGTGCGGAAGCCAATGTCGCTTTGCCGTTGCCAATACGCAATACGTAGGCACTGTCGGTTCCATTATGAATGCCCGACCAATAATTGTTGCACACTGCCTCGCGTGTTGACATTGTGTATGGGAAAAAGATCTTGTTGCCGTTCTGGCCTTTTGCCCAATAGCCTGTATCCGTCTTTTCCCATGAACAACCCGATAAGAGTTCCTCTATCTCATGCTTGGACGGCAAGCGCCACTGGCCTCCCCAAATCACTTTTGCGATATCGTTTTCAGAGTTGATCACGTCTGCCGTATTAACCCTTGTGGGGAAATAGTCGAGCTTGTCTGAGGTGATGGATCCAGTCGGGTCTGCCCAGCCAACCATCCATCCTGTTTCTGAGGGCATTGTTGCCCCAAGGTTAAAACTTGCCCATTTCACGCTTAGCCCGAGGTCTATTCCATCAGCGGTTTTCGGGCTTGTCTTTGAGTCTATGGGAAGAAACGATATGCTGTCGATGTTCCACGTGTAATAATCCACGGGTTTACCGTTGTTGAGGTAAACGCGAAGCTTTTGTTGACAAAAAGTGGTTAAGGAGAAAAGCAGAAGGGAAATCAGTAAAAATAACTTCTTCATTTCTTCATGATTTTAAATGAATATTTGTTGATTCGGAAAATATAAATGCCAGACGGGAAAGAAGACCAATCTATGGTGACACTGCCGTTCACGGCATGGTTTGCCATGAGCACTTTCTGTCCGGAAATATTATAGACATTCACGTGATCGTCTTGTCCGACATTAAGAAACGTTACTTCCGTGTCGGAAATATGCACGGAAGGCCTTTCTGAGACTTTTGCCTCTTCAATGTTTGAAGGAGTTGAACTCGTCTTGTCGTAAAACGTGAACTTGGCTATGTCATTTAATCCTAGTTCAACACTTGTTGTTGAAACCGTCAGGCTCGAATTGTCAAGCGCAAGTGATGGGCGGTCGTCAAGCAGTATGTCTTGTTGTGAGCCGTCTTTCAGGTGAACAGTCAGAAAATAAGATACGGTAACACCTGAAGCCGCATTAACGGTAGCGACGCTTAACAGGGATAAGAATAACAATGTGAGGAGTTTTCTACGCATAGATGAGAAAGATAAAAATGAGTGAGGCATTATTGCCGTGAAGCCTTCAAGAACCCATGGAAACGCACTTCTATTGACGTGTCCAATGGTGATGCGTTAGAGTAAATGTAAATGCCCTTGTCCATCTCCTGGGGTGGAATAGACAGGTCGAACTTCAACATGATTTTTCCCTTGGCTTTCGGGGGATAAACCTTATTGTCGTAACTGATGTGTATGCAAGGGCAATCAGCTTCTATGTCTTCGAATTTTAAATCAGCGTTACCTACATTCTTGAAAGGAATGGTCATGCAATAAACTGAATCGGTCTGGAACAGGATTCCAAGTTCATACTGATACTTTTCCAGTTTCAATTTTGCCGCCTTGTTATGCTTTGCGCAAGCTGACACGCAAAGCAAGGAAAGCATGCCGGCAAGCAAGAAAACAAGAAACTTATTTCTCATTTGTCAATTCCTTAACACGTAAATTGTCGTTATCAAGGAACGTGAGATACCACTTGTTTCCCATCTTTACGGGGCGAAGTCCAATGTACATTACGCCTACGCCATCAGCGATGTTGCCTTTTGAGGTGAGTTGTAGACCGACCTTGACAACGTTTTCGGATTTTCCTTTAAGTGAGAAGGAAACCATGCCGCAATCATGGATGGGCAATTGGCTGTATAGCTCCATTGCTTTTTCGCAATCCTTTTTCGACAATGGTTTTACGCTATCCTTGCTTGAAAGGTAGTAAAGGCTGCCAAATGCGTTGGCGTAATCCTTTTGCTTCATCCGGTCTACGTAATGATTGACCAAAGCCAGGATCTCAGAAGAGTCTTGCTGGGTAAAGTTGACCGAAGCGGGACGAATGAATTCGCTGCGCTGGCCCGTAGGCTCTTGCTTTATCTTGTTTCGGCAACCAGTGGCAGACATCAGAATGACAATAGAAAAAATCAGATACCTTAATCTCATAATAACCTTATCATAGATTAAAAAAGGGGAGAGGAGAAATTTCTCCTCTCCCCACATAGGAAATTTAAAAGAAAATTTTCAAATTATTTGCGCTTTGCGGCGTTGCCACCAGCTGTGCTCTTCACGTGGATAGTAGCATAAGCCTTGAGCTTGCCCCAATAGTACTCTACAGTTACAGGTACCAGTACATCGAAGTCGCTAAGAGTAGAACTCAAGTTGGTATACTTTAGGGTGTTCTGCGAAGCATCGTACTTGCTGTTCTCAATGTAGTAGAAGTCAACTTGATCGCTTACGCTCTTCAAAGACACCCACTTGCTTTGATCCTTGGCATCCTCTGCGCTCAGACCGAGGTTGGTCTTCACGTTGGCATTAGTGCTAAGTCTTTGACCTGCATCAACGTCATCAATCTTGATGCTCTTGATCTGATAGTATGCGGTGTAGCCTGCGTTGTAAGTGTAAGGACCGTAAGCAGTCTCATGATCCCAAGCGTCGCGCCAATCGTTGAACTTCACGAGGTCAACCAAGTTGATTTCCTGTACCTTCACGATGTTGGCATCCTCAATCTCGGCATTGTTGTCAATGACGTTGAGCGGACGGAGGAAGCGCACGTTGAATGTCTCACCCTCAATAGGAAGCTCCTTGTTGCACTTGTTGACAGCCTTGATGCCGACTGTAGCTACCAAGAAGTCGTTGTCAAGGGCGTTGTGAGCTGTGTAGTTCAACAAATCTTTTGCATATGCAGTTTCCTGATATGTAGCAGCCTCTTCCTTGTAGTTTTTGCCTGTAATCTTGGCAACAGCCTGACCCTCGTCTGTGGCGCTTGTCTTGGCGATAAGCGTCTTGGCATCAGAAGAAAGTGCCATGATGTATGTCTTGCCTGAGAGACCCTTATAGGTACGTCCCACGTTTGACTTGTCGAAGATGAAGTTGATAGTCAGTTGGTCTGCTGCGTATTCGCCACCAGTCAAATCTGTGATTGTCATCATCTGTGAGAACAAGCTCTTGCCTTTGGTGAAGTTGCCATCAAAGACATTCGAGAACATGTCAGAGAAGGTAGCCACAGTCAATTCTCTTGAGGCAGCGTCCTCTGGAGAAGGTACGTTAGCGTGAATCTCGTCCGTGCCGCTCTTGCCAGCGTTGGCATTAGTAGCATACCAGTAGTTGGAAATGATAGCATCTGTCCACTTAACAGTTGCTGAAGGCTTGGTGATAGTAACGTTGCCAGTGTTCATAACGACATAGACATCGGGCTTGCCAACTACACCAGAGATGTAGCGAACTGCCACCTGAACAGGCTTGCCGTCCTTCATGGCATCATAAGCTTGAGAACCAGTCATGTTCCAACGGATGATAGAAGAACGAGTGCCATCCTCGGTCGAAGCTGCGTCGGAAACGTGTGTCACCTTGCCATAAGTCTTTGTTGCGTCTGCGAATTCGGCATTTGTATAATAAACCGTATTCTGGTCGGTCTCAGGGTTCTTGATTACTTTCTCTGTGCCAACCTTCGTCAAGGCATACTGCTTGAACTCGTCAGTGCTACCAGTTACATAGTCTGGTGTGTAGTTAGCCTCGAACTCCTCACGTGTCATGTTAACCATGTTGTAGAGGTCATACTCTGTCTGAATCCATACGGTGTTGAATGACCATGATGGGTATTTGCACTCCTGGTTGTAGCTGTAAGGATTGCCAGTATAAGAGATATACTGTGAAGTCTTGCCTGCAGGAGTTGCGCCAGCCTCAGAGATCTTTATACGGATATAACCGTAAGCATAAACGTTGCCAGCATTGTCAACAAGAGAGACGCGCACCAAAGGAGTACGACCAATGGTCTGGCGGTTCTGCGAGTATCCATAAGGCTGCTGTGTTCCGATGTTGTCCTTGTCATAGTTAGGCATCTGTGGGCGGAACATGGAACCCTTTATGGCGGCATGAGCCGACTCGGAAGTCTTGTTGTCACCCATGTACAGGCCTACAAGCTCAAACTTGTAGCTCAGTCCATACTTGTCAGCGTCGAACACCTTCTCATTGCCGTCGACATCAACGAAGTGAGTCTCGACGAGGCTCTTCAAGTCGATGCTGTCATTCCAGTTACAGCTATCCTGTGGAGCGGTAACCTTGCCAGCCTGATAACCGGTGTGGATGAGGTGTCCAAGACCTGCCACGTCCTCAGCTACGCAAGAAGGCACGTGGTCGTCAGCGTCTGGCTGAGTAATGTCGTAAGACGTTGGACCATACTTGTGGAAAAGGTAGAGGTGCTTAGCCTCATCCTTGATGACGGTTGCCCAGTCAGACGTGATGGTTGTATCCTGCTCGCCATTGTTGATATGAGCCTGAACAGCGAACACGGTAATCATGTGCTGCCTCGTAACGTTCTTGATGGCATCCTTGTTGGTTACATCAAGATCAACACTCAGGATGCCAGGCTTACCCTCTGGATTCACGGTGAAGTCCTTTACGCTCAAGCCTGCGTCTGCTGCGCGTGTGTAGAACTCCTTGTCATCGCTCAGCAGGGTAACGTCCTTGATAGACTTAGGATCCGTGCTCGATGGGTTCATGTTGTAGTTGGCCTGGAAGTCAAGCACCTGGAAAGCATCTACGCTCGGATAGATATGGTGGCTGTCATTCTTCGTTGAAGCGTCTTCCACGTCATACTTAGCCTCGTCAAGTGTGTACTTGGGAGCGTCGAGAGTGAGAAGTCTCGTGCCTTCCACACCCCAGTTGTAGAGATCCGGAACGAATACCAAGCTACGGAGCGTCTGCTTCAACAGCACGTTCAAGGCATTCACTTCAACCAATACCTTGTTTATCTTGGCGTCCAGAGTGTTCTGAACCTCTGTCAGCTGCGTGATGGAAGCCTTTGAGTTAAGGCCAGTCTCCGCGTTGTTGATGACATCCTGCAAGTCCTTAAGGTCTTGGCTCAAATTCTCATACTTGCCTGACAATGTGCCGAGATTTGTAGAAAGCTCATTAACGGTATTCTGCAATGTCGTAAGAGCCTTCTTCTGCTGCACGAGGTCGGCTTCCACAGCCATACGTGCAGTCTCCTCGTCAGCGAGACCCTTCTTGAGAAGTTCCGTCTGCTTCAGTTGTTCAGCAAGACCGTTTTCCACTGCCTCAATCTTGGTGTAGATGTATTTCACGGTAGCGTCATACTCGCTCTTGTCCACTTTGTTGGCAAGAACCTTGTTGATGGTCTCAAGGGCGGTCTCTGCCGTCTCCAAGCGAGCGTCCAAGGCAGCTTCGGCAGCGGCAGCGCGAACAGCCTCTTCTGTTGCGGCCTTCTTGGCATCGTCTGCGGCGCTCTGCGCCTTCTGGATGGCGGTTGTCAACTCGGCGTCTTTGGCCTCCAGTTGGGTCTTCAACGACGAAATCTCAGTCTCAAGAGTTGTCTTCTGTTCAGCGAGAGCCTTCTGCAGGCTCTGAATGTCAGAAGCATTCTTGTTGATATCGTCCTCGTAGTCCTTACAGGAAGTCACAGTACCTGTTGCGCCCGCTGCGAGCAGGCCCATGAACAGATAACCGAAAATCTTCTTTTTGTTCATACGATTAAAAGATTAAT
>CAVAGT010000125.1:0-7250 GCA_963588155.1 Lachnospiraceae bacterium
ACTTGCTCTGCCAGCGGCATGATGTTGCCATAATCGGCAATCATGGTGGAGAAATGGGCGTCGCTTCCGAAGATGACGGGCACCTCATATTTCTTGGCAAGTCGCAACAGCTCAAGGTTGTTTGGCACGGCCATCGTCTTGTGGCGTATGGGGGCCATGGAGTGATTGTTTATTTCAAGCAAGGTGTGGGTCTCTTTTGAAACCCTCATCAAGGCATCGAAATCCAGCTCTGCCGTTCCGTCACCCGGGTGGGAAACAATCTGGACGTAGGGGTTGCGCATGGCGTTGATAACCCCTTGCGTGTTCTCAGCCTTCGTCCCGCCTTGCCAGCAGATGCTGTGGATGCCGGCTATGCGCAGGTCGAGCAGTCGCCAATAGTCCTCGTCCAGGTCGATGTCGCCACGCGTGTTGAGAATGTTAAGCTCGGCTCCCAACATGAGCTTCACGCCATAGAGTTCGCGAGGCACGCAATGCAGGTTCCTGAAATAGAGAGGGTCGCAGGTTCCGGGGATATTGGGGCCATGTTCCGTGATGCCCAATATCTCAAGCCCTTTTTCCTTGGCTGCCACGGTCATCTCTTGCAATGTGCTGTAGGCATGGCCCGAGGCAACGGTATGTGTATGAACGTCTAATAATGTCCTCATATTCTCAAATTCTAAATATTCCATAAATATTTACCCATCTACTTGGTTGTAACAAGAAAAAACACTATTTTTGTGGTGTTGATTCCCGGTAGCCTCTGACACGTCAAGCTATCGGGTCTTGTTTTTATATGCAATTTGCCTACAAAAATACATCATTTTCTGCGATTATGGTTATGCCACATTATATAATTACGGAAAATCAACCGTAAAAAATGATAAACCCATGGTGTTTTTGTGCAATTGCCGTATTTTTTTTAGCCGATAAGAGTTGTTTGACGAGCAGACGTATGAACATTGCACAAATCAGAATTAACGCCAAAACTAAGAGGCATCGGCATTGCACTGGAAAGGCATCGGCTTTGCACTGGAAAGGCAATGGCTTTGCACTGGAAAGGCAATGGCATTTCAGTGCTATGCCGAAACCGAAAATCAACATGGCAAGATGCAGACCGAAACGCATGGTTTTTAACCGTTTTTTTTGATGGCGGAGTCCTGCTAATTGCGCTTTTTTGGTTATATTTGCACGCCAAAACCAAAACACATGAAGAAGAGTGACATATTGCTTGCCAAGATACGCAACGGCGAGGAAATGACGAGACGCGAAAAGCTAAGCCTCATCATCGACCTGAGCATTCCCTCGATGCTTGCGCAGATAACCACCGTGATGATGTTCTTCATCGACGCCGCCATGGTGGGGCATCTCGGCGCCGCCCAGTCGGCAAGCATCGGCTTGATAGAGACCACGACATGGCTGATGGGTTCCATCCTCTCGGCCGTATCGGTGGGATTCTCGGTGCAGGTTGCCCACTTCATCGGCGCCAACGACTTTTCCAACGCCAGGCAGGTGTTCCGCCACGCCTTGACGTGCGGCATCGGTTTCAGCGTGGTCATGGCGCTCGTTGGCGCGGCGGTGGCGCCCTACTTGCCTTTCTGGCTTGGCGGCAAGGCCGACATCGCGCCGATGTCGTCGGCCTACTTCCTCATCTATAGCCTCACCCTGCCCGCCGTGCTCGTTTATCACCTCACGGCTGCAATGCTGAAAAGCGCGGGCGAGATGCGAGTGCCCAGCGCTCTGTCGATAATGATGTGCTGTCTCGACGTGGTTTTCAACTACTTGTTCATCTACATTCTCGGCCTAGGGGTCACGGGTGCCGCTCTCGGCACGATGACGGCGTACATACTGATAGCCCTGCCCATGTCGTGGCAGGCTACGCGGAAAAACAAGATTCTCGCCCTCCACCTCGACCACGCCAGGTTCGAGTGGAATTGGAGATTCGTGAGAAACGCGGCGAAGATAAGCCTGCCCATTGCCGTGCAAAACATCCTCATGGGGTCAGCCCAAGTGGTATCGACCCTCATCGTGGCGCCACTGGGCAATGTCGCCATAGCCGCCAACTCTTTCGCCATCACCGCCGAAAGCCTTTGCTATATGCCGGGCTACGGCGTAGGCGACGCGGCATCGACGCTCGTCGGCCAGACTTATGGCGCGGGGCGCCGCCGTCTGTGCTACAACTTCGCGCACCTCACCATTGGCACGGGCATGATCGTGATGGCCTTCATGGGAATGGTGATGTTCGTCTTCGCCCCCGAGATGATTGGCTTCCTCTCGCCCGTAGAGGAGATAAGGTGCCTTGGCGCCGAGATCCTGCGCATCGAAGCCTTCGCCGAGCCTTTCTTCGCCGCTGCAATAGTGAGCTATTCGGTCTGCGTGGCAGCCGGCGACACCTTGAAACCCGCCGCCATGAGCCTTTTCTCCATGTGGTGCGTGCGCCTCACGCTGGCATGGTGGCTTGCGCAGAGCCTTGGCTTGCGAGGCGTGTGGATAGCCATGGCCACGGAGCTGACCTTCCGCGGCTCAATCTTCCTCTTGCGGATATGGAAAGGGCGGTGGAACAATCTTGAGGCGAAAGCGTGAGACCACGAGTCCTGCCTTTGAAAGGCAGGAAAATCAAGATGGGAAAATAATGTTAAATTATCATTGGGCAAACAACAACCTGTTCATATTTTTCCTAATTTTGCTAACGAAGCCTACCATAACAATCATTAATCTTTTACAAAATTCTCACGCTATGAAGATTGGAATACCAAAAGAGATGAAGAACAACGAGAACCGTGTTGGCATGACACCCGCAGGCGTTGCCGAGTTGAAAAAACATGGTCACACCGTCTACGTGCAGCGCACGGCAGGCGAGAACAGTGGTTTCAGCGATGAAGAATATGAGAATGTGGGCGCGGAGATTCTTCCCGACATCACGGATGTCTATGCCCAGGCGGAGATGATAGTCAAGGTAAAGGAGCCCATCGAGCCCGAATACCCCTTAATAAAGAAAGACCAACTGGTTTTCACATATTTCCATTTTGCTTGCGACAAGCCTCTCACCGACGCCATGGTCAAGAGCGGTGCCGTTTGCCTTGCCTACGAAACGGTGCAGAAGGCTGACCGCTCGTTGCCGCTGCTCATCCCCATGAGCGAGGTCGCTGGTCGCATGGCTGCCCTCAACGGCGCGTTCTACCTACAGAAGACCAAGGGCGGCAAGGGCAAGCTCATCAGTGGCGTGCCGGGAGTAAAGCCTACCAAGGTGCTGGTGCTCGGTGGTGGCACCGTGGGCGAGGCTGCCGCGAGAATGGCAGCCGGAATGGGTGCCGATGTCACCATTACCGACATATCACTGCCACGACTGCGCCAGCTTGAGAACGAGCTTCCCGCCAACGTCCACGCGCTCTACTCCTCAGAACACAACATCCGCAAGGAGTTGGCAGACGTTGACATCGTGATTGGCTCTGTGCTCGTGCCTGGCGACAAAGCTCCACACCTCATCACGCGCGAGATGCTCGGCCTCATGGAGAAGGGCACCGTACTCGTGGACGTGGCCATAGACCAGGGCGGCTGCTTCGAAACCTCCCACCCCACGACCCACAGCGACCCCGTTTACGAGGTGGACGGCATAGTGCACTATTGCGTTGCCAACATCCCTGGTGCCGTGCCAAACACTTCCACCATGGCGCTGACCAACGCCACGCTGAAGTATGCCGTGGCTTTGGCAGACAAGGGCTGGCACCAAGCGTGCAAGGACGACGAAGCCCTGCTCAAGGGCTTGAACATCGTCGGCGGCAAGGTGACATACAAGGCCGTGGCAGATGTTTGGAACCTGCCTTACGAGCCAATAGAACTATAAAAGCATAAGGCTTTACATAATAGCCTTCTTCTGAATAGTGTCCATCTCCGACTATATCCAAACCCAACCGTTGCTGCAAGTGGCGGTGATGTTGTTGTTGGGAATTGTAGTCGGCGATGGGCTTTTTCGTTTCCTGCCATTCCTGCCTTCTTGGTCTTTGCTGGTTTGGCTGGCGCTGGTGGTTTCTTGTCTCGCAGGCGAGGTCTTGCTAAGGCGCAGACCCTATTCGCAAAGCCTGCTCCTGCTCGTCGCCGTCTTCATTGCCGGAATAGCCTTGGCAGACAAGGCGGAGCGACAACTGGCGTTTCCCTTCCACGGCGGAAACCCCATGACCTACGAGGCTGTGGTGACAGCCGAGCCACAGGTCAAGGGGAAGACGCTGCAATGCGACCTCGCGGTTGTCTCGATAGAGGGCAAGCAACTCGACAAGGCCATAAACATAAAGGCGCATATCCTCCGCGACACGCTGACAAACGATTGGCGGAGCATAAGGTTGGGAACGGGCATCGAGGCCATGTCGGTGATGGAGCCTCTGCGAAATCATCACACGAGCAACTTCGACTACGCGCGTTGGCTTCAATGCCACGGCTTCCGCGCCAGCACGTTCATATTCGCCACCAGTTGGCGAACAGCGAGGGTCAGCCTCAAACCCATGACCACGTTGGAACGAATGCGACTGAAGGCCATGGGCATAAGGCAGAGGCTCGTGGCAAGGCTCAACCTCGGCAACGACGAGCGGCAACAGTCTGCCATAGTGGCGGCAATGGTGTTGGGCGACAAGCAGGCTCTCGACCGAGACACGAAAGACGCGTTCTCCGTCTCTGGAGCGTCGCACGTCTTGGCTCTCTCCGGACTGCATCTCAGCATTATCTACTTTATTCTCACCTTGCTCACGGGAAGGCGGCGCAAGCGCAGGTGGTTCACGCAGACAACAATCCTTTTCGCGTTGTGGCTCTACGTCCTGCTCGTGGGCATGGCTCCCAGCATAATGCGCTCTGCCATAATGTTGTCTATATATTCTTTCTGTCTTGTCGGCGGAAGGGAGAAGGCATCCGTCAACACCCTATGCCTGGCTGCCATCTGCCTGATGGTAGCCAATCCGCTGTGCGTGTGGGACTTGGGCTTTCAGTTGTCTTTTCTTGCCGTGTTGTCCATTGTGATACTCTGTCGCCCCATTAACCATTGGGTGCCGCAAAAGGGCGAACTCACGGGCATTGGCTTCATCGACAGATTGCTAAGGGAGGTATGGTCTATGATTTCGGTGTCGCTGGCATCGCAGATTGGCACGGCTCCATTGGTGGCTTATTATTTCGGGCGATTCTCGTGCTATTTCCTCTTGACCAACCTCATCGTGGTGCCTTGTGCCACAATCATCATCTATTGTGCCGTAGCCGTTCTCCTCACATCGTTTCTGCCCGTCGCCAACCACGTGCTGCTCACCGTGCTTGGCTGGTTCTCGACGATACTAAGCACGGCGGTCATCCACATTGCCAACCTCCCCGGCGCGAGCATAGAAGGCATCAAGCTCAACGCAATAGAAACAGGGTGCACCTATGCCCTGATTGGCATAGCGTGCACCCTGGTATATTATGTCTCAAAGTTGAGAGGTCTAAACAAGCTCGACGCGTTCAGCAAATGACGCGTCTCCATAAAGAAAATTTACGCCAACAAAGGCTTACACCAGCGAGGCGATGATCTCGTCGCGTCCGCCCGGCAGCAGATCGATGACGGGAATCTCGGGCATGGTGTAGCATCCTGGCTGCAAGCGCATTGTGGCACGCGCCACGGCAACGAGCACCTGACCGGTGAGAGCCGGGTTGTTGATGCTCATGTCGAACGACATGCGCTGGTTCTGCGTCTTTCCGCTCACGCCCTTGCGAGTCATGTGTACGCCGTGGCCCATGTCCCTAAGGTCGTCTACGCTCTTCACGGCAAACACCTTCAGCTCGTCGTGGGCGAAATAGTCGTCCTCCTTGAGCTGGTGGGTCACGTCCTCAAGCTTCGCGCCCTCCTCAAGCTCCACGTAAACCATGCGGCGGTGAATGCCCTCGCCCATAGGTATGGTCATCGACAAGGCGTCTTTCACACCCTTCTTCGAGCGAGCCACTACAGAGTGGCCCATCGACATGCCCGGGCCAAAGTTGGTGTAGCTCAAGCCCTTAGGCGCGAGAGCCTCCATCAGCACGCGCACCACGGAGTCGCTTCCCGGATCCCAACCTGCGGCAATGACGCTCACCGTCTCGGTCTGCTTGTTGTTCTCCGTCTGCTTCTTGCGATAGTCGAGAATGAAATGGTGCATGTCGAAGCTGTCGACCGTGTTGATACCCAGCTTGGTGATTTGCTCAGCATAGTCGGGGCAGAGGCGTGTCGGCGTGGCGAGAATGGCAACGTCCACGTTGCTCAACTTCTGAATGTCGTCCACCACCTCGTATGGCTCAAGCTCCAATGGCTTGTCTTTGTCACCTTGGCGGCGTACCACGCCGGCAATCTCAAAATCGGGAGCCGCCTCAAGCGCCTCCAACGAGAATTTTCCAATGTTGCCGTAGCCCACTACGGCTGCTCTTATCTTTTTCATGCTTTTATTATTTTATCTGGTTGTCATATATATTTTTCTCCTTGCAAAAATAAGTGTTTATATCGTGAACAGCAACTTTGCCCCCAACTTTTTATGGAATAGTAACATATCATAGGCAAAAACGTGCTGACTATTGATTTTGGCAAACAAAGGTTACACATCGTTATTTTTTGTATAATTAAGGCACGCGTATATGTTTTTTTATTAATATTGCAACATCATTAGTGTTTCTAAACCTAAAGGTATGCTATATAATTTCATCTCTATAGCCAATGGCATTTTATTCTTTATAATGTCGTTGTCCCATCATTTTGGATGGTATGACCAAATAAGAATCATCATGTCATTTGGCTTTATCTGTATGATTATTCTTGGTGTCTATTTCTTGGCTAAACGTTATAAGAAAGAAACAAGATGGGGCCTTGGAATAGTAACATTTGGTCTGATACTTGACGTAGTCGCATCCCTATATCATAGTGGCGTGTGGCGATAAAATCATGCAAGACTGCTCTATAACTATTTCTTCTAAATTGGAATGTATGATCAACAATCTCGCATTTATACTCAATAACATCCTAATGGCTATGTTAGTACTGTCAAGACTTTTTGGATGGCATGATAAACTGAGCCTTGTTATGACATTTGGTTACCTTATCGCAGCCTTTGCTTGTATCTGTTTCTTGACTATGCGTAATAAGAAAAAGAATAAATGGGATGTTAGGTTCGTAGTGGTTTGGCTGCTAATTGACATAGCTGGATTCCTTTGCTATAGTGGTATATGGCAATGATTAAAAAGCTACTTTATTTGCTGTTGATTCCAATACTATTTTGTTCCTGCTGCCAAAACAGGAACAA
>CAVAGT010000126.1:0-7178 GCA_963588155.1 Lachnospiraceae bacterium
GGTATGTTGCCGTTGTCCATGGAGATGGAACCAAGCTCGGCGAGGCAGCACCACTCGGCGAGGTCGTAAACGTCCATGTCGAGAGGCAAGCCGTGCTGGAGGCAATAAACGAAGCGGCTGTCCATGATGAAGTCCATGCCGCCGTGTCCGCCGACCTTCTTTGCCATGGTCTCATATTTCTCCACTATCGGTGAGCGATACTTAGCCACCAAGGCATCGAAGTCGGCCTTGCCCATGTAGCTGTGACCGTTCATCTCCTTCGTTGGCTGCACGCCGCTTGCCTTCATCTGCTCGCTTGAGAGGGCGTAGCCTTCCATGGGATACTTGTTGGCAAAGCCCTTGGTGCCCACCACTTGGTACATGCGGTTGTAAGGCTGCGGTGTCATGGTGTTGTGCTGCACCTCGATAATCTTGCCGTTTTCCGTGCTGATGAGCGTCACGGTGTGGTCGCCATTGGCAAACTTGTCGCACTTCTGTCCCGACATCTTCTCGGTCCATGCCTTTCCGTTGATGCTCTTGGTGTCCATTGCCACGAGTGTCTTCATGCGGTCGCCACGGTGAATGTCGAGATCCTGCGCGATGGGGCCGAGGCCGTGGGTGGCATACACGTCACCGCGGAACTTCTGGTTGTAGTCGAGACGCCAGCCCAGCTTGTCGTTGGCGTCTTTCTTCCAGTATTCGTCCCAATAAGGTGAGAGGTCGTGGCGGTAGGCTCCCTGCACATACTCCACCTCGCCGAACACGCCGTGCTGCGCCATGTTGAGGGTGTTGAGCTCAAAGAAGTCGTAGCAGCAGTTCTCGAGCATCATCACGTGGAGGCGTGTCTTCTCGCTGAGGTTGATGAGCTGCCATATCTCGTCGAGGTTCATTGCCGAGGGCACCTCGATAGCCACGTGCTTGCCATGCTCCAACGCATATTTTGCCACGGTGAAGTGGTGCAGCCAGTCGGTGGCGATATACACCACGTCTATGTCCTTGCGCTCGCAGAGCTTCTTGTAGCCGTCCTCGCCGTAGTAGATGTCGGCTGCGGGCATACTGGCTTTCTCAAGGATGTCGTTGCAGCGCTCTGCGCGCTCCTTCTCGTGGTCGCAGAGCGCCATGATCTGCGTGCCGGGGATATAGGTCCAGCGCTCCACGGCACCGGGACCGCGCATGCCAAGCCCCACGAACGCCACGCGCACCACGTTCATCTTCGGAGTGGTGAGGTTGAGCACGTTCTTCTGTCCTGCCTCGCGTTGTGGCACGTTGGTCACGGCCGTGCCCTTCTCGATGTGGTAGGGCCAGTTGAACTGTGCGAAGCCTAACGACGGAGCCATGAAAGTGGCCATCAGAAGAGCCAGCAATGATAATGTCTTCTTTTTAATCATCATAATGGTTATAATTATGTGTGTTTATAAATTGTAGTCGTGTTTATATGCCCGCGAGCTTCTTCAGCATGGGCAGCAGCACTATCTCGGCAGGTCTGGCTTGTGTTGAGCCGATCTTGATGTCGTTGCCCATGCCGTTGAGAATCTCCACGTCATACTTCTTGTTCCCGTCCATCTTCTTCACGGTCTCGATGGCGTTGTTCACTGTTTCCTTCGATTGGCTGTCCTTGGTGAGGAGCACGACGGCGCAGTCGGCCATGTCGTTCACTTTCGTGAGCCAAGGCTCTATGTCGTTGTAGAACAGGCGTGCGCCCTCGTTGTCGCTCTTTGCCAGTGCGCTGAGCTTCTTGCAGGCGGCTGCCAACTTGCGCATCTGCTCCAGCGTGGGCCATGGCGAGTTGTAGTCGTAGTGGCGGAGATATGGGCACACGGTGAGGTAAGCCTCGGCATAATCCTTGCCCACCACGGCAGGCACGGCGGCCTCGAAGCTCTTTGGCTCGTCGAAGGCGGCGTTGTTCCATGCGTAGTCGCCGATGCTGAACAAGGCTATCTTGCTTGCCGCGCCTTGCTGCATGGGGTTGCTGATGAGCGTCTTCACGCCGAGGCTGGCGGGCAGCTTGGCGTTGTTGTCGATGTGCTTCTCGTCGCGGAAGTTGTCGTACATGCCGCTCACGAAGAGCTTGTCCATGTCGTTGTCGTTGCAGGGGTAGTTCCACCACCATCCCACCTCGCGGCCGAGCCATTTGCTCACGATGTCGGGATCCTCATTGTTTGGCACCGACCACACGTTTCGTCCGGTGATGTAAATCACCGTCTTCTGCGGTGTGGCGCTCAGCGAGTTGAAGAACCTGCCTGCCTTCTCCTTGGTCACCCAAGAGTAGGCATAGAGCTGCGGCACGTAGTTGATTGGTTTCACGGTGTCGGCAGGTGCCGCGCCCTTCTTGTTCCACTTCTTGTCCACGAGCTGCTGCAGCGCGGTGAGCCTTCGCGCGCCTATGTTGAGACTCTCCGTGTCGTCGGGCACGCCGCAGTCGTCCACGAACACGCCAAACTGGCGCAAGCCGAGGTTGTACATCGACTCATACTTCTCCATGATCTTGTCGAGCACGTCGTCGCTCTTGGTGTCGAAGAAGGCTGTTCCGGGGTGGATGGCCCAGATGAAGTTCACCTTGTTGGCAGTCGCCACCTTTGCCATGTCCTTCATCATGTCCTGAGTCATCATGCCAATCTTCTTCTGGTCGGCGGTGATGGTCTGCGGATAAGGCTTCTCCCAGTATTGAGAGTGATAGGGGTCCGACTTCGCGCCATACATGTATGAGTTCATCTTGTAGCGTGCCATGAAGCGGAAGAGGTCTTCCGTCACTTCCTCAGAGTAGGGCACGCCATAGTAGCCCTCTATTATGCCGCGGTTCTTCACGTCGGCATAGTCGTATATGGTCACGCAGGCGAGCTTCCCACCTTGCTGGTCGAGCATCTGCTCCAGCGAGGCTAGTCCGCAGAACGTGGCGTCGGTGTTCTCGCCGAGGATCACTATCGTGGCAGCGTTGCCCTTGCCAGCCACAGCCACTACGTGCTTGTCGTATTTCTGCGTGCCAAACACCGCGCGGCTCAGCTTGAGGCTTGTCGCGGCCTTGTCTGCCGCGCTCTTGTCGCCGTTTACGCCCAGCAGCAGGTTGGCTGCGCCCTTCTTCGGCGACGTGGCGAACTTGTATCCCACGCCATGCTCCTTCAGCACCTGTTCGGCGCGTTGGCGTGTGGCTTGGTCGATGCCCTTGCCGCACACCACGTTGAGCGTGCCGCTGAGTGTCACCGAGCCAGCTTGCGCTATCTGCTCGTGTGGGATGGGGTAGATTGTGTAGGTCTCCGCCGCGAACAGGCTCGTGCCTGCCGTCAGCATGAAAGCCAGGATTGAGGTTTTGAGTTTCATAATATTACTTTGTCTTATTACTTGATTGTCGTTTATAAAAATTTTGGTGATTGACTATGGTATGTGGTTACATTTTCAGCATCTGTCTTATATATTATCGTGTCTATGAAATACAGATTGCCGTCTATGCCTACCAGTACATTGTTGGGTGACGCGTCAAATATGTCATGAACATCGTTTGTATAATATTCTCCATTCATTTGCCGCTTAAATCCCAACCTGCACAACTCTTCGGAAATCTCGTCTTCTGTAGCTTCTCGACTTGAAATGATATAAGGTTGGCGGAGTGCTGCGCAGACCTTGCCGTCTTGGTTTTCGGCAAACCCCACGAGGGTGTACGCGCAATATGGGAAATATGCGTTGTGAGCCTTTATGCGCTCAAAGAATGGTGTCAGATTATCGTCCGAATAGCGGAAATCATTCAGCTTGAAGACGCTGTTTCCCACCGTGGACAAATACACCTCATTCTCGGAGCCTCTATCTTCATAGCTGCCCAATTGTTTAATGTCAAGCCAATATCCTTTGGATTTTGCCCATTTGGCTAATTTTGCGATTTGGACTCCCTTGCAAGTCGTTGTTCTCGCAACCGCTTGAACTGATTCGAGCACTCCTCTCGCGACAAGTTCAGCTTGCTCCAAGATTCCACCGACTTCATTTTTATTGAATTTGTCAGCTTGTGATAGTCGTTGAGTTTCAATTCCATTCATCAATCCTTTCTCAGAAATTTTCTAATTTTCGCTACTGCCCAGTTCTTGTTGACAGTCCTTGATAAAGTCTCTCATCATGCCGTCGTGTTCCCTTACGCACTGGTAGAGGCGCATCTGGTTGCGCGCGCGGTCGAGGTTGTGCTCGGGATACTTGCATTTCCAGTAGTGGTCGCCGCTGAGGTAGTCCCACAGGAACCTCACGCTCTGCATGAAGGGGAAGAGCGCCACGGCGTAGGGCAGGTTCTCTACCTCCACGGGCGTGAGGAAGCGCGCGCCTTCGAGGTAGCCGCGCGTGAAAGCCTTGTATATCTCCTCGTTGAATGCCACGTGGCTCATGTCGGGGTCGTCCTCGGCGGTGGTGTTGGCGGCGGAGCGGAGGAAGTCGCCATAGTCGGAGAACACGAACGAGGGCATCACGGTGTCGAGGTCGATGACGCAGAGCACGTGGCCCTCCTCGTCGAACATCATGTTGTTGACCTTCGTGTCGCAGTGGCACACGCGCTTTGGCAGTTTGCCCTCGCGGTACATGCGCTCTGCCTTGCACATCTCCTCTGCGTCCTTGTCTATCAGGTCGAGGAGCTGCTTCACCGCGTCCTCTTCCACCCTGTGGGCAGGGTTTTTCTCGATGACCTCGCGCAGCTGCTTCATGCGGAACTCCATGTTGTGGAAGTCGGGGATTACCTCGCCCAGCTCCTCGGGTATGTCTACCAGCATGTCCTCGAAATGGCCGAAGGCGTTGCCGGCGAAATAAGAATATTCGGGTGTCACCGCCTCGTAGGTCTTGGCATTGGGGATGAACACCATGAGCCTCCACACGCTGCCGTCGGGCTCGGTGTGGTATAGCTTGCCGTTGTCGGCTGGGATGAAGCGCAGCACCTTGCGGTCGATGTCTGTCACCTTGGCAGACTCCAGCTTCTTGCGGATGTGTCGTGTCACTGCGTCGATGTTGCCCATCAGCATGTCGGTGTCGGGAAAGACGGTGGTGTTGACGCGTTGCAGTACGTAGGCTGGCGCGTCCGCCTCCTCGGTCGTCACCTTGTAGGTGTCGTTTATGAGGCCGTTGCCCAATGGGCGGATGTCAGCGACAGTGCCTTCGGTGGCGAAGTGGGAAACTATATCATGAGTGTTGATCTGTGAGGTGCATTTGGTGTCCATGTCTTGATTTTGCTTGTTTGGGTTAATTGTTAATGAGTAATGTCTGTAAGGTGCCTGATTTAGCACTGCAAATTTACATATTATTTCGCAGAAACCGCGCTGTTCCGTAAAATATTTTTCAGTTTTTTTATCTGGTTGATTCATAGGGCGATACGCGATGCCTTGCCCGCGAAAACGCGACGTATGTCTAGCCTTCGAAAATGTGGTTCCGACATAGCACTGGAAATTCGTCGGCTTTCCAGTGCTATCGTGTCGCCTTTTCAGTGCGAAGCCGATGCCTTTTCAGTGCAATGCCGACGGGGCACGTTTCGCGGTCTCGTTTCGTGCCGTTGCCCGCCTTCAGTTTCATGTTTCCCGAATGGTCATCATGCCGTCCTTGAAAGGCAGTCTTGCCAACCTGAAAAAGAATTCTTGCCACGAAAGAATTAAAAAAACTAAAAACAGACTGACAAAGCGTCACGTTTGTTTTGTCTTTATGCCGAAAGGCATTACTTTTGCACGTAGGTAAGCGAGCTATCGCTTTTGGTACTCGAACTAACGTTTTTATACATATAAATCATTAATACGATGAAGATTTCAAAGATTCACGCACGTGAGATTCTGGATTCCCGTGGCAATCCTACAGTAGAGGTTGAGGTAACACTCGAGAACGGCGTAATGGGCCGCGCAAGTGTTCCATCTGGTGCCAGCACTGGTGAGAACGAGGCTCTTGAGCTTCGTGATGGTGACAAGGGTCGTTTCCTTGGCAAGGGTGTCTTGAAGGCTGTTGCCAACGTCAACGACGTCATCGCTCCTGCCCTTGAGGGTTGGGACGTGTTCGACCAGCGCGGCCTCGACTATAAGATGCTCGAGCTCGACGGCACTCCTACAAAGAGCAAGCTCGGCGCAAACGCTATCTTGGGCGTGTCTCTCGCTGCCGCTCACACGGCTGCTGAGGCTCTTCACATGCCTCTCTACCGTTACATCGGTGGCTGCAACAGCTATACTTTGCCTGTTCCTATGATGAACATCATCAACGGTGGCGCTCACTCTTCAGCTCCTATCGCTTTCCAGGAGTTCATGATCCAGCCTCGTTCTGCACAGAGCGAGAAGGAAGCTATCCGCTGCGGCGCTGAGGTGTTCCACGCTCTTGGCAAGCTCCTGAAGAAGCGCGGCCTTTCTACAGCCGTAGGCGACGAGGGTGGCTACGCTCCTGCACTCAACGGCATCGACGACGCTCTCGAGAGCATCTGCCAGGCTGTCAAGGACGCTGGCTACGAGCCGGGCAAGGACGTCACAATCGCTATGGACTGCGCTGCTTCTGAGTTCGCTACTCTGAAGGACGGCAAGTGGTACTACAACTACAAGCAGCTCAAGAACGGCATGC
Source organism: Lachnospiraceae bacterium (assembly GCA_963588155.1). Lineage (GTDB taxonomy): Bacteria > Bacteroidota > Bacteroidia > Bacteroidales > Bacteroidaceae > Prevotella. Next base: position 6,523 of record CAVAGT010000126.1, read on the forward strand.
CTAAGGATCCTAACGGCAAGGAGTTCGACAGCGAGGGCCAGATCGCATTCCTCGAGGAGCTCTGCAGCAAGTATCCTATCGCTTCTATCGAGGACGGTCTCGACGAGAACGACTGGGAGGGCTGGCAGAAGCTGACAGCCAAGATTGGCGACAAGGTTCAGCTCGTTGGCGACGACCTCTTCGTTACAAACACCAAGTTCCTGGAGAAGGGCATCAAGCTGCACGCTGCTAACGCTATCCTCATCAAGGTTAACCAGATCGGTTCTCTGACTGAGACTCTCGAGGCTATCGAGATGGCTCACCGTCACGGCTACAACACCGTTACTTCTCACCGTTCAGGCGAGACAGAGGATACCACTATCTCTGACATCGCAGTTGCTACAAACAGCGGTCAGATCAAGACTGGTTCTATGAGCCGCACAGACCGTATGGCTAAGTACAACCAGCTCATCCGTATCGAGGAGGAGCTTGGCTCTGAGGCTCGCTACGCTTACTCTCGTTTGGATCGTAGCCTCTAAGCCATCACGCTGCTATAAAAATTAGCAAGCATACTGAAAATAATAAAGTCCCACACTGCCATGCGCGGTGTGGGACTTTTTCTGTGATGCTCGGCATGAGCATTGTCTAACGGGTGGAAGTCCCGAGTAAGCCCTAAT
>CAVAGT010000127.1:0-7138 GCA_963588155.1 Lachnospiraceae bacterium
GTGGACAAGAAAAAGTGAGTCCTTCGTGGATAAGAAAATCATCCCTTGCCTTCACTCCTCCGAATAGAGTTTTGCCACCGTTTCGGCAAAAGTCTTTTCAGGGATGCGCGCTCCATGCCTCACTTTCAGGCGGTAGTTGTAGATGGTCTGAGTGGAGTAGTGCAGAAACTCGGCAATGCTCACGCTGTCGGTTATGCCCATGCTCACGAGGGCGTAGATGCGCAGTTCGGGGGTCAGGGTGTCCGGCTCGGCTGGAACAATCTGGCAGTCGTCTCTCAGCAGGGCGTTGAAGCGGCTTATGAAGTCGGGGTGCGACAGCAGGAACGCCTTGTCGAAATGGGCGAAGAACCCCTGCAGATACTGGTCGGTATCGTTGTTGCGGTTCAGCTCCTTGCGAGCCTTGTCCACCTTACCGGTGGTGATGAGGTTGTATATCGACTTCTTGAATGTCTGCACGCCGGCAATATACTTTGTTACCAGGTGGTAGACGTTGATGAAGTTCTTGTTGTGATAGGCTATCTCGTCGCGTAGCCGTGCGTTGGTCTTTTTAAGCTTTTGCTGCGCCTGCAGCTCGCTTTCCACGCTCCGCTCCAGACTTTTGTTCATCTCCTCCACCTTTTTCAGAAGCACCCCTTGGCGGCGGCGGCGCTTCACCACAATCGTCAGCAACACCACAATCAGCACCACAGCCACCGCAAGCAAGCCTATCACAAGTTGACATTCGCGGCAATAGTGTTGCAGCTGCGCCTGATAAGCCTTGGTGACGCGGGCATGGGCTTTAGTTATTTCATAGCTGCGCCCCACATCCTTGAATATTCCCGCGTTCTCCGTGCATAGCATGACATACTTGAAAGCGCGGTCAACGTCGAGCGGCAGGTTGTCGTTGTTCATCAGGTAGACAAGCGCCGAGGCCTCGCGGTTGCTGCACTTTATGTCGTTGATGGCAGAGAGGATGAGGTAGTGCAGGCACTCGTCGATTTTTCCTTGCGCCTGACATTGCGACGACAATGCCACGTAGAGCATCGCTGCCTTGATCGACGGTTGCCTGGCATGCTTGAGGTCTGCCGCCAGCAGGGGAGCGGTGCGGTCGTTGGTGAGATGCGTGCGGTAGTAGTGCTTCTGCCACAGGTTGTCGGGCAGGTAAGGGCTGTACTTCTTCCACGTGTTTTTCATGTCGTCCTCTTTCGGGTGCTGCTTTTCGGCGAATCCTTTCAGATAGACGCGCATCTGGTATTCCATCATCGTGACCGCCATTTTCATCTGCGCGTTGGCAGGCATCTTTTCTATCGGCGGCAACTTTTCGAGCATACGCTGTGCTGTCATCACCTCGCCTTGGCTTATCACGAGATGGATGGCATCTATCCTCGACATCAGGCAGAGGTCGTGAAGCCCGGCTTTCTCCGTCACCTCTATGCACCGCCGCGCGTAGTATGCGGCAGAGTCGGGGTCGAACTTCATGTATTCGTCGTAGAGATGCTTGAGAAAGTTGTATTGCTCTTCGGGCGTGACAAAGGCGTCGGCATCCTTCTTCCATGCCGCTATGTTTTGCAGCTTCTGCTTGTCGTAGCTCTGATGGTTGGCCACGGCTTCGTCGAGCAGTTGCAGGTCTTTCTCCAAGTCTATCGTCTGCGCCTGCAGATGCGTGGCACACGCCACGATGACGGGCAATAAGATTTTCAGTTTTCGCATATTTGATAGTTGGTGCTCAATAAGGAATTTGTTGCGTACAAATGTAGCTCATTTTTTTTGAAGAGCATTATTGTCGAGCAAAGTTTTCACGGTTTTTCAGCTTACCGATACTTATACCGAGCGCGGCAAGAGTTTACCATGCGCCTTACCATGGAAAATATAACTACCCTAACACCAACGCTTTACGTTTCAAGCTGACTTACTTTCACGTTTACGTAGCCATACACCGCCTTCATATATTGACTAATTTTGCAGCGGACAAAGAAAACCAGATTAATTTTATGAAGAAACCTATTATTATCATGGCATGCGCCGCTGCCGTAACACTGGGCGCACATGCGCAGACCCCGAAGCTGGGTGTAGACCCCATCGACAAAGTGATCAAGGCGATGACGCTCGACGAGAAGATAGACCTTCTTGTAGGCAACACGGGCAAGGAAGCCTCAGATGCCGCCGCCACGATTGGCAATTCCGCCGCGAAGGTGCCAGGAGCCGCCGGCGAGACCAATGCCGTGAGCCGCCTTGGCATACCCGCCACGGTGTTGGCCGACGGCCCTGCCGGACTGCGCATCAACCCCACACGCGAGGGCACGTCGAAGACATTTTATTGCACTCACTTCCCGATAGAAACGGTGATGAGCGCCACATGGAACACGAAGCTGGTCTACAACATCGGCAAGGCGATGGGCGACGAGGTGAAGCATTATGGCGTGGACGTGCTGCTCGCCCCTGCCACCAACATCCAGCGCAACCCGCTCAACGGACGCAACTTCGAGTATTACTCAGAGGACCCGCTGCTCGCCGGCAAGATATGCGCCTCGATGGTGAACGGAGTGCAGAGCAACGGCGTGGGGACATCGGTAAAGCACTTCGCGCTTAACAACCAGGAGACCAACCGCACGAGCAACAACGTGATAGGCACCCCGCGCACGTTTCGCGAAATCTATCTCAAGCCCTTCGAGATAGTGGTGAAGGAGGCGCAGCCCTGGACCATCATGACCTCTTACAACAAGATCAACGGCACGATGGCGAGCGAGCGCTGCGACCTGCTCACCGAGATTCTCCGCCACGAGTGGGGCTTCAAGGGAATGCTGATGACCGACTGGTATGGCGGACAGAATGCCGCCGCGCAGATGGAGGCGGGCAACGACCTGCTCATGCCGGGCAAGCTGAAGCAGCGCGACGAAATAAAGAAAGCCGTGATGAACGGCAACCTCTCGATGGAGATCATAGACCGCAACGTGAAGCACATCCTCGAATACATCATGCGCACGCCGCGCTATAAGGGCTACACCTGCGACAACAACCCCGACCTGAAAGCCCACGCCGCCGTGACGCGAAACGCCGCCACGGAGGGCATGGTGCTGCTCAAGAACCTGAAAAACACGCTGCCAATCAGTAAGGTGAAAAACCTCGCCGTCTTTGGCCGCACATCCTATGAGTTCATAGCTGGAGGCACGGGCTCGGGCGACGTCAACCATGCCTACGTGGTAAACCTCATCGACGGACTGCAGAACGCAGGCTTGACCATCGACGCCAACGTGAAGGCCGCTTACGACAAGTACATTCCCGAGGCCACGGCGAACATGCCAAAGTCGGATAGCAAGTTTGCCTTCCTCATGCCCAAGCACCTCATTCCCGAGATGACGCTCGATGCCGCACAACTGCAGCAAGCCGCCAAGCACAACGATGCCGCCATCATCACCATCGGCAAGACCTCGGGCGAGTTTGCCGACCGCTTCATCTCTGGCGACTTCAACCTCAGCGATGCCGAGAAGCAGATGGTAAGCAACGTGTGCGCCGCCTTCCACAAGGCAGGAAAGAAGGTCATCGTCATCCTCAACGTCTGTGGCGTGGTTGAGACCAAGAGCTGGATCGACGGGCCCGACGCGGTATTGCTTTCTTGGCTTCCCGGGCAGGAAGGCGGCAACTCCGTGGCAGACATCCTCACGGGCAAGGAGAATCCTTCGGGCCGTCTGCCCATGACCTGGCCCGCAAGCTACAACGACGTGCCCTCGAAAGACGACTTCCCCATACCCGACAACATCAGCGAAGACCAGCTCACCGAGGCTCTCCAAGGATTCAGGGACGTGCGCACCACTGGCGATCGCAAAAACTTCGACTATACCGAGTACAACGACGGTGTGTATGTCGGCTACCGCTATTATACGACCAAAGGCGTGAACGTCTCCTATCCCTTCGGCTACGGACTGAGCTATACCACCTTCAAATATGGCAAGCCGGAAGTAACTACCGACCAATCTGGCAACATCAACGTGAGAGTCTCGGTGAAGAACTCCGGCAAGGTGGCTGGCAAGGAGGTGGTGCAGGTCTACGTGGCCGCCCCCGGCAACGACATGGACAAGCCCGCCCGCGAGTTGAAAGGCTTTGCCAAGACCGAGAAGCTGCTTCCCGGCCAAAGCGAGACAGTGGAGATCACAATCCCCTACGAGAGCCTGGCATCGTTCAACGAGACAGACAGCCAATGGCAGGTGGAGGGCGGCACCTATAGTGTGATGGTGGCACAGAATGCCGCCGATGCCAAGCCCCTCACGGCAGAAGTGACCGAGGAGGCGAAGGTGACCGAAACGGTGCATCCTTCTCTTGAGAAAGAAATAAAATAACAACAACACCTGTTCAAGCTTGTCTGGAATTTTCTCCAGACAAGCTGACAATCAAGAAAATACCTAAAAATGAAAGCCACATATCTCAAACACTTGTTCATGGCAGCAGCCGTAATGTCGCCCGCAATGGCAATGGCTCAAGACGAAATAGAAAAAGACTCAGTGCCCGAAACCAAGGAGGTGAAAAACCGCAACGTGATGCTCAACGCGTCCAACGACAACCAGCCGCGCCAGATTTCTATTGGCCTGCCCTCAAGCCTTTCTGCCACTATCTACGAAGACGGGCTGCCCGTGAGCTATAGCATTTGGCCCTGCCTGCCCTACCTCTTCTGGACTGGATGCGCGCAACACAGCAACGTGGGAGTGATGTCGCTCGGCGAAAGTGCCATAAAGAACGGTGCGGTGAACTACGCCGTGGTATCCAACACTCGCACAGGCGGCAAGGAGTTTGAAGGACACGCCAACTATACCACCAACATCTATGGCTTGCAGCGCTTCGACCTCTCGCTCGCCGGACCCATAGCCAAAGGGTGGAGCTACTCTATCGGTGCCTATGTCAACCACGACCCGGGCACCAACAAGCTTGCCGACGTGACCTACGCCAACGACATGAAGATGATCAAGGCCTCGGTGTCGAAGGAGTGGAACGACGGGCGCGGCAAGTTCAACCTCTTCTACCGCTATTCTTACTCAAAGAGCCCAAGCGACTCCTACGGACCTTTCATCTATGTGGGCGACGGATCGGTGAAGGAATACAACGGCTTCCGACTGGGCAAGGACGGCTTCCTGCCTGCCAACAGCGAAATCTCCTTTGTAGACGTGATGACGGGCGAAGAGAAAACGTTCTACCGCAAGAATGCCAACGCGCTCAACAACAGCGTCACCGCCAACTTCAACTACACGTTCCTCAACGGCGTTAACCTCGACATAACGTCGAAATACAACTATGCCCACGGCAATTATTCTACGCTGACCCTTGCCGGAACAGGCACCGCCAAAGAGTCCGACGGATACACTTACGCCTACGACTACAAGGGACACAAGGCTGGCGAGGCCTTCACCGGGATATACAACAGCCGCTTCATGCTCCACGACATTGCTTTTGAGCGCGACTGGCTCACCACTGCCGAGCTCACCGGCAAGAGCAAGAACCACGCGCACAGCTGGCGTATAGGTGCAAACCTCTGGTGGAACCAGCAGGGCATCGAGGCCAACACGGGCACCTATGCCCACACCGTGGAGGCAGATCCCGCATGGCTCAACCATAATGGCAAACAGGAATTCCGTGCCAACACTGGCGGCGAGTTCTACGACACCCACGAGACCAAGTTCGCGCTCTACCTGTCCGACGACTGGCAGGTGACACGCAGGCTCTGGCTCTCTGCCGGCGTGCGCGGCGAATACTATTCCGTGGGCGGCAAGAATGCCATGGCATACCTCAATGCCACCGACGATACACCGACCTATCCCGAGAACGAGCGCACCGTGAACTATTGCGTCAACAACGGCAGGCGCACCAACTTCAGCAAGCATTGGGTCAACCCCGCTGCCACCATCAACGGACGATACACCATAGCCCACGGCTTCGGAGTGGTGGCGGAATATGTTTACGCCATGCAGCATCCCGAGTCGCAGGACTTCGCAGGAGCCTACATGCCAATACTTGATGCCGTGAACATACATTTCGGACGCGCCGGAATATTCTGGAACAACAAGTGGTTGCAACTCGTGTCGCAGGTGTCGATAATCTCGCAAAGCAACTACAAGAGCCGCACGCAGTTTACCAACCCCAACAACTCGTCTGACGTGGTGACCATACCCGTCACCAACGACGTGCAGACCATGGGATGGACAACCGACCTCGTGCTCACTCCGTTCAAGGGATTCACCTTCCACGGACTGCTCACCTTGCAGAGCCCCAAATACAAGAACTTCAATGTAAACGCCACGTTCGAAGACGGAACCTCGAAAAGCTACAATTTCAACGACAAGACAACGACTGGCGTCAGCAAGACAATAATTGAGCTCGATCCGAGTTATATAATAAACAAGTTCCGCATTTGGGCCAGTTTCCGCTACCAGAGCAAGCAATACATCAACAAGACCAACTCGCTCTACTTCAACGGCCGTTGGGAGACATTCGGCGGAGTGGACTACAACATGAACAAGCACGTGAGCTTCTCCGTCAACTTTGTCAACTTCCTCAACCAGAAGGGTTGCTCGGGCAGTATCGGCGCCGCCGACCTCATCGAGGACGTGTCGGCATACAAGAACTACGTGATGGCAGGAACATATATCCGTCCGTTCACCGTGGAGTTTGCCACCCATGTCAACTTCTGATGGACGAATAATCCCTGGGACAGATACCTGAAGGTCTTATGTTGCTGCTCGGTAAAAATATCGCAAGCAGTAAGTCCCGTAGGGACGACATATTATAGTGTAGGGGTTTACCCCTGCGTTTCTCACACGTTTTCTCAAACGTTGCCCCTGTAGGGGGCGCATATTTCAACATCTTCCAATGAATTATGCGCCCCCTACAGGGGCAACGTAATGTGACTCCATTTTGGCAAATAGGGGCAAGCCCCTATCCTGCAATATGTGCCCCCTACAGGGGCTATGTTTAGACAAAAAGCTTGTCAGGCCGCAATAAAAAGCCTATAGCAATTCTTGCAACGTGGGGTGGATGTGGATCACCGACTGAAGGTCGTCCAATGTTGCCCCCACGCTGATGAGCGCGCTCACCTCCTGCACCAGGTCGGCAGCATGGGCTCCGAGGGCGTGGCAGGCGAGGAGGCGCCCGTCGGGCGACGCTATCACCTTGACCA
>CAVAGT010000128.1:0-7092 GCA_963588155.1 Lachnospiraceae bacterium
GTAAAGCCGATGCCTTTTCAGTGCAATGCCAGTGCCTTTCCAACGTAAGGCCGAATATTGATGAGTTTTGCAAACATTTTGAAGCTGAAAATGCAGGAAAAGTGCTTTTGGGCGAGGACGGCGTAAAGCGCAGAAGGCGCAAAGCTTCCTTGTCAGACAGTAAAATCTTAACGCTGCAACATCTTTCAAATGGAGAATATTATCCCGAACAGGGGTATTTTTTTGGCTGTTTGAAAAATATTACGTAGATTTGCACATAAAAGATACACATACGGAAAGTACAACATAAATCACGGTAAACATGGGCAACTACATACGATTTGACTGGGCGATGAAGCGTCTGCTGCGCAACAAGGCTAACCACGCCGTGCTGGAGGGACTGATGTATTCGCTGCTGAACGAGAAATTCACGATAAAGCGGTTTCTCGAGAGCGAAACCAACCAGTATACCGAAAGCGACAAGTTCAACCGCGTTGACATTCTTGCCGAGAACGAGAAAGGCGAGTTGACCATCTTTGAGATACAGAACACCCGCGAGTTGACTTATTTCCATCGCATACTCTATGGTGTGTCGAAGGTGATTACCGACTTCATGGGCCTTGGCAACGATTATGACAAGGTAAAGAAAGTATACTCCATCAATATCGTCTATTTCACCCTAGGCCAAGCCACTGACTATGTTTATCATGGCAGAACTGTATTCAAGGGCCTGCATGATCCCAATGACATTTTGAGACTGTCCAACCGCCAAAGTGAAGTCTTCTTCGGCGACACCATCGACAAGGGTGCAAAGACGAAACGCGAGGCCGGCGAGATATTCCCGGAATACTACCTGCTCTGCGTGGACAATTTCGACAAACTGGCCGTCAACAACCTGGACGAATGGATAGACTTCCTAAAGACCGGCGAGATCAAGGACACTGCCAAGGCTCCGGGACTGCGCGATGCCCGCAAATGCCTCAACATCGACAAACTAACCACAGAAGAGCGCAAGGACTACATCCGCCACATGGATAACCTTCGCTATCAGCGCAGCGTCATCAAAACAGGATATGACGACGGCTGGCAGGAAGGTAAAGCAGCAGGAATGGAAGAAGGGCGAGAAGAAGGTATGAAAGTCGGAAGGGAAGAAGGTATGAAAACCGGATTAGAGCAAGGACTTGAGCAAGGACTCGAGCAAGGACTTGAGCAAGGACTCGAGCAAGGCCATGCAGAAGAGAAATTGGCTATCGCCCGTAATCTTTTGGCAGCGAATATCCCTGTTGAAATCGTAGCCCAGTCTACCGGACTTTCTGAAGATGAGATACGGAATTTGCAGTAGGGAAGGAGAATAAACGATGATTCGCAAAGTGTTGGTTCAAATAGGTGTAGCTGTTCGTTCGCTTGTCCGAACAACCTTCCCTCATGGAAAGGATGAGAAAGCAATCCTATTTCTATCGTTGGCTTATTTTTTGTTCTTTTCATTGATTTTTGCTTGCAATGTGGACACCTCTTTGCAACCGGAAATAATGGGGTATGACACGTTTGTCAATATCGACAGCGAATACCCTAAGCTAGCTCTGTCAAAGGCTTTGTCTTGGAACGTACGGCATCCGTTGTTCGTCCTTTTTAATCTGCCTACTTTGCTTGTGACAACAATACTGGGGGGGGGTAAAATGGTGTGTCTTTGCATCCTTCTCGTCTTTGATAATGTCGTTGAGCAATTTGCTGATATACAAGACATGCCGGTTCTATGAGGTATCGAAATATGTCGCTTGTTGCTCTGTCTTGCTCTTTTCTTCTTTCGCTCATGTCATCTTGTTGGCCGGACAGGCAGAGACCTTTGTCTATACAATGTTCTTCTCTTTGCTTGCGATATGGGTGGCTTTGCGAAGTGAGGATGACAGGTGGAAAGACAACGTACTGTTCATGTTACTGGCAGGTACGACCATTACCAGTGCTGCCAAGTTCTTCATATTGAAGTTGTGCAAGTATAGAGGGCATATAAAGAGGGCTTTTATAGAGACTTGGCGGTCCTCTTATTTATTCTTGTCCCTTATGGCTTTCATGTTATTGGGGCTGTTGCACCGTCTATTATATGTGTCTTTGCTAGATGCTGTGATGGACGATACCATCTATTATATCAAGGATGTGCCTGACAGACTTCGACTTATTTGGGAGAATTTCTTCTGCGAGCCTCTGCTCTTTCATTCCCAGCAAGAGGTTGTCTATACGACGGACACAACAATGCTGGGAGACTACCCTGAACCAGTCTTTGGGATAGTCATACTTTGTCTCTATGTCTTGTGTGTAGTGTCTTTGTTCGTTCATCGTAAAACGTACATTGCACAAGTCTGCGTAGCATTCCTATCGGTAGATTTTCTGATTCATTTCGTTATAGGGTATGGCAAAAACGAGTTGCAGTTGTTTTGTCTGCACTGGTTATTTTTCCTGCCTGTGCTTTTGGCATTGCTCATCAAGTCTTCAACAAAGGCTCTCCGTCGGTTTTCTTGTGGCATCGTTTTCTTGTTGGCATTGTGTTTCATGTTTTATAATGCTTTTTGCTACCTCAATAGTGTGTTCGCTGAGCAATATTCCCACCGTGTAGCTTGTGGGAGCACTTATGACAAACAGCTACAGTGTTTGAGGGAGCGTGGTACAGTAGTCGATGTTACGAATGACACCTTGTTTTTCTTTGGCATGGGAAACAGAACCAAACTCATGTTCAAGTTGAAGGGCAATGATGGAATACTGGAGGACCTCACGCACAACAAGGAGTTGTTTCACTATCACGGCGTTCGGAAAGTTGAAATTGCCCCCTCTGAGTATCGGGTCTCAATGGAACTTGCCGATGGCAAAAAATGCGATGTCTTCGAGAATGAGAGAGGTGTGTTTTGGGGAACAGACAAAACTGTAAGCATTGTTGGTGGGACTCATGCAGTGGTAAAATTGCCAACGTTCAGCAACAACCCTTTTGGCAAGGTGCTGCGTGTGTTGCTCCATGATGTTCTCTTCAACGTGAAAAATGGCAAGGTATATCCCAATATCTTTGTATACGACAAGCCGTGGCTTCGTGATGCCGCCATGGGAGGTATGGTGCTGGAGAAGACAGGAAACACACATCTCATCAAGAATTGGGTGCAAGGAATGGATACTTTTTACGACCTGCAAAATGGGGGTGCAAGGGAACGGGACAACCTTGGTGAGTTTTTGTATCTGAAAGGATTGTTTCCTGCATCGGAGAATGACAAGTCTATAGACAGGGCATGTGCCGAAATCAAGCGACATGCGGTGTGTAGAAATGGTAAAACGTATATTGAAGGGTTGGTGGATTTTCAGCCCAACAACCAATATATCACTACGTTTGCAAGTATTGGAATGGACAAGGTTGGCATAAAGCATCATCTTACTGAGGCTTCAGACAAGGGAGGTTACAGTGACTTGCTTTGGTTTTCTGACAGTGCAAGCCATAATCGTAGCATGATAAAAATCATCATGGATTGGAAGCACGCCAGGTCGGGCATTTGTGACAAAAACTTCCCTTATTTGGATTGGGCTCGGGGACATTATTATGACACCTGGAACCTGCCTTTTTCCAACAGCAACTTCATCCTGTCATGGGAGGCGACAGCTTCTTCTGCCAATTATGAGGGTATGAAACGAATTTCTGAAGCATCGGCAGGCAAAAAAGTTGCTTTTCCTCATACTTGGACTGCTGCAGAAATGTTTTTACGTTTATATGATGTTCGATAATTTTTATATTTGGCGTGTTCTATAAATCAATAGTTACCTCAGTTCTGGATAAGAAAGCCATAAAAAAGTTGGCTAAAAAGTTGGCAGTCTAATAAACTTTTTGTATCTTTATAGTTGAATATCAAATAGTTACAAATCACTGCATCCGTCATCTGTTGTCGATGGATGCTGAAACACTATGTCCTTATTTGTTAACGCTGTAACATCTTTCAAATGGAGAATATTATCCCGAACTGAGACAGGATTATCCTCTCAACAACATGGAGAACAGTTCATATACCTCATCTTTCCACATCTGATTGCGGCTTAGTGGCGGATTATAAAGAATTTTTAGTAACTTTGTACGCTGATTAGCATCATTCAAGAACACATGAACATTATCGACATACTGAGCGACACAAGCCGACAGAAAGGCATCTCCATCGAGGTCTTGCCGCCCCTCAAGGGCAACGGCACGGAGACCCTCTTCCGCAACCTCGACATGGTGAGGGATTTTTGCCCCAACTATATCAACATCACCACTCACCACTCGGAATACGTTTACCGCGAGACCACCGACGGGCAATACGAGCGGCTGAGGATAAGGCGTAGGCCTGGCACCATAGCCGTGGCGGCAGCCATACAGCAACGCTACGACACACCGGTGGTGCCACACGTCATCTGCTCGGGAGCCACGAAGGAGGACATAGAGTATGAGCTCATCGACATGCAGTTTCTCGGCATCAACAACGTGTTGCTGCTGCGGGGCGACAAGGCGAAAGACGACAAGATGTTCACGCCCACAAACGGAGGATGGGCGCATACCACGGAGCTCGCCGCGCAGGTAAACCAATTCAATGATGGATTCTTCGTGGACGGATCGCCGATAAAGCACCCGGGAGAGACGTTCCACTACGGCGTGGCGGCATACCCGGAGAAGCACGAGGAAGCACCAAACTTGGAGATGGACATGAAGCACCTGAAAGAGAAACAGGACTTGGGCGCCGAGTATGCCGTGACGCAACTGTTCTACGACAACAAGAAATATTTCGACTTCGTGGCCAAGGCGAGGGCCATGGGCATCACCATACCCATCATACCGGGCATCAAGCCCCTGGCAAAGTTGACCCAGGTGACACAAGTGCCCAAGACCTTCCATTGCGACATGCCGCAAGAACTCGCCAAGGAAGCCCTGAAATGCGCAAGCGACGAGGAAGCACGGCAGCTCGGCATAGAATGGGCGGTGAGCCAATGCAAGGAGCTGTACGCCAATGGCGTGAAAGACATTCATTTCTATACCGTATCCGCGTTCAAGAGCATTCCCGACATACTGAGGCAGATACTGTAACCAAAGAAACACAAGACATAGCCGTGAATTTCAACAAGGTCATAGGCCAGGAAGAGGCAAAGCAACGACTTCGCCAACTCGTCGACGAGGAGCGCATACCCCACGCGCTCATGTTCACGGGACCCACGGGCAGTGGCAAGATGGCTCTCGCCCTTGCCCTCGCGTCGTTCCTGCTTGGCGAGAGATGGGATGGCAAGGCGATGCTCGAAAGCAACGCAGCCATAGCCAACGCCGAGGCGATGCTCGCCAAATGGCAACATCCCGACCTGCACTTCTCCTTCCCCACCGTAAAGCCGAAAGGCAGCGACGCGAAGGTGACAAGCGACGACTATGCCAAGGAATGGAGGCAGATGCTTGCCGACGACCCTTACTTCTCGCTTGAGCAATGGATGACCATAATGAAGGCCGACAAGCAGCAAGCCGTGATATTCGAGGCGGAAAGCGACAGGCTGGCTAGGAAGCTCAACATGAAGTCGACACTCAACGGATACAAGGTGAGCGTGATATGGTTGCCTGAGCGCATGAACCAGACTTGCTCCAACAAGATGCTGAAACTGCTGGAGGAGCCACCGCGGATGACGGTGTTTTTGCTAGTAAGCGAGCATCCCGAGTTGCTGCTTGAGACCATACGCAGCCGCGTGCAGACTTTCGCAGTGCCACGTCTCGACAACGCCTCCATAGCCAACGCCCTCACCACAAGGCGTGGCATCGAGCCGCACGACGCGGAGAGGATAGCGCACATGGCGATGGGCAATTGGCTCAAGGCCACGGAAGAGATAGACGCGGGCAACGAGAACAAGGAGTTTTTCAACATCTTCGTCTCGCTCATGCGATTCGCGTTCAAGAAAGACGTGAGACAACTGAAGGCGTGGAGCAACACCGTGGCAGACTTCGGAAGGGAGAAACAGAAAAGGCTCATCGCCTATATGATGCAGATGGTAAGGGAGAATTTCATGTACAATTTCCATGACCCCGACCTGTGCTACATGACAAAGGAAGAGGAAGAGTTCGCCAAGAACTTCTCACCATACATCAACGAGCGCAACGTGATGCTGTTGCAACAAAGGCTGCAACAGATGACGCGCGACATAGGACAGAACGCCAATGCGAAGATTCAGTTTTTCAACCTTGCGCTTGAAACGACCATATACTTAAGGAAATAAGGGAAACCGCAACAATATATTTAAAATACATCACTTCAGAATATACGATATGAGAGAATATAATATGTGCTCCGGATGTGGCCGGGGACTTTCGGCAAAAGGCGTGGGAAGGCAAGACAAGCAGCTCAACACCTACGACTGGCTCGAAGACGTGCCCGGGAACGCCGAGTCGACAGACCTCGTGGAGGTTCAGTTCAAGAACACGAGGAAAGGCTACTACCACAACGTGAACAACCTCGACCTGCAAAAGGGCGACGTGGTGGCAGTGGAAGCAAACCCAGGCCACGACATTGGCGTGGTGACGCTCACGGGAAGGCTCGTAAGGTTGCAGATAAAGAAAGCCAACCTGAAGTCGGCCGACGACATAAAGCGCGTCTACCGCATAGCCAAGCCCGTGGACATGGAGAAATACAAGGAGGCGAAAAGCCGCGAGCACGGCACCATGATACAGAGCCGACAGATAGCCAAGAGCCTCGGACTGCAAATGAAAATTGGCGACGTGGAATATCAAGGCGACTGCAACAAGGCCATATTCTATTACATAGCCGACGAGCGCGTGGACTTCCGCAAGCTCATCAAGGTGCTTGCCGAGACCTTTCACGTGCGCATAGAGATGAAACAGATTGGCGCGCGCCAAGAGGCTGGACGCATAGGAGGAACAGGCCCGTGCGGAAGGGAGCTATGCTGCGCCACATGGATGAAAAACTTCTCAAGCGTCTCAACCAACGCGGCACGCATACAAGACATATCGCTCAACCCGCAAAAGCTCGCCGGAATGTGTGCCAAGCTGAAATGTTGTCTCAACTACGAGGTTGACGACTACCTTGAGGCGAGCCGCAAACTGCCAAGGAGAGACGTGACGCTCGTCAC
>CAVAGT010000129.1:0-7049 GCA_963588155.1 Lachnospiraceae bacterium
TAGAGCAACTGACTCTTAATCAGTGGGTCTAGGGTTCGAATCCCTAAGGACGCACCAGGAAAGACTGATCTTCGAATGGAGGTCAGTCTTTTTTCGGTTTTTGCCCACGACTTTTTTAGGAAAAACAAAAATAACACAAATTGCGATCATGATAACACTTACCAATCTTGCCATCCAGTTTGGCAAACGTGTGCTTTATAAAGATGTGAACATCAAGTTCACCAACGGCAACATCTACGGCGTGATCGGCGCCAACGGTGCCGGCAAGTCTACCCTCTTGCGCGCCATCAGCGGCGACCTGGAGCCCAACAAGGGCACCGTGGAGCTTGGCCCAGGCGAGCGCCTCTCGGTGCTGGAGCAGGACCACTTCAAGTACGACTCCTACAAGGTGATGGACACCGTGCTCATGGGCTACGACGCCCTTTGGAGCAACATGAAGGAGCGCGACATGCTCTACTCTAAGCCGGAGATGACCGAGGAAGACGGCAACCGCGCGGCAGAGCTGGAGGAGAAGTTCGCCGAGATGAACGGTTGGGAGGCAGAGAGCAACGCCGCCCAACTCTTGCAGAACCTCGGCGTCGGCGAGGACCTGCACCAAAAGCAGATGTCACAGCTGTCCAACAACGAGAAGGTGCGCGTGATGCTCGCCAAGGCCCTTTTCGGCAAGCCCGACAACTTGCTGCTCGACGAGCCTACCAACGACCTTGACCTCGACACCGTGGAGTGGCTCGAGGATTATCTTGGCGAGATCGACGAGCACCAGACCGTGCTCGTGGTCAGCCACGACCGCCACTTCCTCGACTCCGTGTCGACGCAGACCATAGACATCGACTTTGGCAAGGTGACAGTGTTCTCCGGCAACTACAGCTTCTGGTATGAGAGCTCACAGCTCGCCCTCCGTCAGGCGCAGAACCAAAAGATAAAGGCCGAGGAGAAGAAGAAGCAGCTGGAGGAGTTCATCCGCCGCTTCTCTGCCAACGTGGCGAAGAGCCGCCAGACCACCAGCCGCAAGAAGATGCTGGAGAAGCTCAACGTGGAGGAAATCAAGCCGTCGAGCCGCAAATACCCTGGCATCATCTTCCAGATGGAGCGCGAGCCGGGCAACCAGATATTGGAGGTCGAGGGACTGAAGGCTGTCGACGAGGACGGCGTGGTGCTCTTCGACAACGTGAACTTCAACATCGAGAAGGGACAGAAGGTGGTGTTCCTCAGCCATAACCCCAAGGCCATGACCGCCCTCTTCGAGATCATCAACGGCAACAAGGAGGCTGCAACCGGCACCTACAAGTGGGGCGTGACCATCACCACGGCATACCTCCCGCTGGACAACACCAACTTCTTCCAGTCGGACCTCAACCTCGTAGACTGGCTCTCGCAATACGGCCCCGGCAACGAGGTGGTGATGAAATCATACCTTGGCAGGATGCTCTTCCGCCAGGAAGACGTGGACAAGAAGGTCAACGTGCTGTCGGGAGGCGAGAAGATGAGGTGCATGATAGCGCGCATGCAGCTGCAAAACGCCAACTGCCTCATATTCGACACCCCGACCAACCACCTCGACCTTGAGTCTATCCAGGCTCTCAACAACAACCTCGTGGCGTTCAAGGGCAACATACTGTTCTCTTCCCACGATACCGAGCTCATCGAGACCGTCGCCGACCGCATCATCGAGCTTACGCCCAATGGTTGCATCGACAAGCTCATGCCTTACGCCGAGTACGTGCACGACGAGACAATAAAGGAGCAGAGGGCCAAGATGTACGAGTAAGCCACCGCGTGGCACGGTTTTTGTTACCTTTGAAATAAAAAAAGGTTATAACATTATGGCAGAAAAAGAAGAGAAAGAGATAAAAGAGCAGGCCCAACAGCAAGAGGCAGAAGCTCAAGAGACCACAAACGACTCCGAAAAGAAGGAGCAAGCCGAGGAGCAAGCAGGCGAGACTGACGCCAATGCCGAAGAGAAGAAGGAAGAAGATCCTTTGGAGAAGGCCAACAAGGAGATTGCCGAGTTGAAAGACAAGTATCTCCGCACGCTTGCCGAGTTTGACAACTACAAGAAGCGCACGCTGAAGGAGAAGACGGAACTTATACTCAACGGCGGCGAGAAGACGGTGAAAGCCGTGCTGCCCGTGCTCGACGACTTTGAGCGCGCGCTCAAGGACAAGAGCGAGGACCCGAAGGCCATCAAGGACGGCGTAAGCATGATCTTCAACAAGTTCGTGAAGACCCTGGAGAGCCTTGGCGTGAAGAAGATCGACACCGACGACAAGGACTTCGACACCGACTTCCACGAGGCCGTGGCCATGGTGCCTGGCATGGGCGACGACAAGAAGGGCAAGGTCATCGACTGCCTCCAGACCGGTTACACCCTCAACGACAAAGTGATACGCCACGCCAAAGTAGCAGTAGGACAGTAAGAAAATGGCTGAGAAAAGAGACTATTATGAGGTGCTTGGCGTAGACCGCAACGCATCTGAGGATGAGATAAAGGTGGCTTACCGCAAGCTCGCCATCAAGTATCACCCCGACCGCAACCCTGGCAACAAGGAGGCGGAGGAGAAGTTCAAGGAGGCTGCCGAGGCTTACGAGGTGCTTCACGATGCCGACAAGCGTCGCCAGTACGACCAGTTCGGGTTCAACGCCCCTGGCGGTGGCTTCGGTGGCGGCTTCTCGGGCGGAGGCATGAACATGGACGACATATTCTCCATGTTCGGCGACATCTTCGGCGGCCACAGTGGTGGAGGCTTTGGCGGTTTCGGCGGCTTTGGCGGCAACTCGCAAAGGGTGTATCGCGGCTCCGACCTGCGGCTGAAGGTGAAACTCTCGCTCCAAGACATAGCCAGCGGCGTGACCAAGAAGTTCAAGGTGCGCGAGGACGTGGCTTGCGACAAGTGCGGTGGCACGGGTGCCGAGGGTGGCTCAAAGCCCGAGACGTGCCCC
Source organism: Lachnospiraceae bacterium (assembly GCA_963588155.1). Taxonomy (GTDB): domain Bacteria; phylum Bacteroidota; class Bacteroidia; order Bacteroidales; family Bacteroidaceae; genus Prevotella. The sequence continues at coordinate 2,941 of CAVAGT010000129.1, forward strand.
ACGTGTCAGGGCTCGGGCATGGTGACGCGCACCGTGCGTTCCATGTTCGGCATGATGCAGACCCAAAGCGAATGCCCCACCTGCCACGGCGAAGGCACTGTGATAAAAAACAAGTGTAAGGCTTGCAGCGGCACAGGCGTGGTGAAAGGCGAGAAGGTGGTGGAAATCAACATCCCCGCCGGCGTCGAGGAGGGCATGGTGCTCAACGTGCACGGCAAGGGCAACGCAGGTCCCCACAATGGCGTACCTGGTGACATACAGGTCATCATCGAGGAAGAGAAGTGCGACACCTTCATCCGCGACAAGCAAGACCTCGTTTATAACCTCTTGCTCGACTTCCCCACGGCGGCTCTCGGCGGCGAGGCAGAGATTCCGACGATAGACGGCAAGAAGCTAACGCTGAAAATCGAGCCGGGAACGCAGCCGGGCAAGACCGTGCGCCTTCGCGGCAAGGGTCTGCCAGCAGTGCAGGGATATGGCTCTGGCAAGGGCGACATCGTGGTAAACATAAGCGTATTCGTGCCCAAGACCTTGAGCAAGAACGAGAGAAAAGCCATTGAGGAACTGCGCGACAGCGAGAACTTCAAGGGCGACACCACAACGAGGAAAAATATCTTCGAACGCCTGAAAGAGCGTTTCAACGCTTGCTAAGGAGCGTTGGCATAACATATTATAATATATTGGAAGAGGATAGGGTGAGATGAATTACCAGGAAACGGTTTCGTATCTTTTCAACTCAACTCCGGTGTTCGAGCACGTGGGAGCCTCGGCTTATAAGCCTGGGCTTCAGACCACAATGGCGTTGGACGAGCATTTCGGCCATCCGCACACCGCCTACAAGACCATACACATAGCCGGCACCAACGGCAAGGGCTCGTGCTCACACAGCATCGCAGCCATACTGCAAGAGTCTGGCTATAGGGTTGGCTTGTACACGTCACCTCACCTTGTCGACTTCCGCGAACGTATCCGCGTAAACGGAGAGATGATTCCTGAGCGGCGGGTCATCGATTTCGTGGAGAAAGAACGTCAGTTCTTCGAGCCGCTCCACCCCTCTTTTTTTGAGCTTACCACGGCTTTGGCGTTGCTTTATTTCAAGGAGCAAGAGGTTGACGTGGCTGTGATTGAGGTCGGCCTTGGCGGCAGGCTCGATTGCACCAACATCATCACGCCCGAGCTGTCGGTAATCACTAATATCAGTCTTGACCACACGCAGTTTCTCGGCAACACGCTCGCGCTCATAGCGGGAGAGAAAGCCGGCATCATAAAGCCCTGCGTGCCAGTGGTCGTTGGCGAGGACTTGCCCGAGACCCGTCCGTGCTTCCAGAAGAAGGCCGACGAGTGTGACGCGCCAATAGTCTTCGCCCAAGACCATCCTGTGGTGCTGTCGTCAAGGCCTTGCCTGGACGGTGGCAGAGACTATCAAACGTCTGTGCTTGGGGAGATACATGGCGACTTGGGAGGAGACTGCCAAGAGAAGAACATGAACACCGTGCTCACCGCCACGCGTTTCCTGAAGGAGAGATTCGCCATCAGCGACGAGAACATGACCCGTGGACTTGCCAACGTTTGCCGTCTTACGGGCCTGCGTGGCAGGTGGGAGACACTATGCGAGAAGCCACACGTGGTTTGCGACACGGGTCACAACGTGGGCGGCTGGCAATATCTCGCCCCACAAATAAAGCGGCAACCATGCAAGACTTTAAGGATGGTCTTCGGCATGGTAGACGACAAGGACATCAACACCGTGATGAGCCTGCTCCCGAAGAACGCCGTGTATTATTGGGCACAGCCAATGTCGAAGAGGGCTTTCTGTGCTGACAAAGTGGCAGAACTCGGCGAGTGCCACGGTTTAAAGGGCATTAATTGTGGCTCCGTGGCCAACGCATATCATAAAGCCTTGGCAGATGCCGCACCCGACGACTTTGTTTTCGTGGGCGGGTCGAGCTATGTAGTGGCAGACCTTCTCGCGCTGTAATTCCTTTTCTGTAGCCTTTTTGCAACTGATAGACGCCCCTGTCCTTGAATCTATTTGGAGGAATGAAAAATAACGTCCCAGCTCAAATATTTTTGCATCGAGCTTAATTTTTCCTTCCCTTTTTCTTATAATAATATAAGGTGGGAAAATCCATTACCATAAAGGAGCCTTTCCGCCTCATGAGAATTCTACAAGAACAAAAATTTAAAAACAACATGAAGGAAGACAAGGATTTTTCAGAGCGCAATGGCACGTCGAGGAAGGGAAACCTCTCCCAGCTCTCCGACAACGAGATACTTCAGGGTTTCAAGCATGCAAACGCACGCATCGTGAGGGAGTATTTTTACGGATACTGCCGCGTGGCCTACTGCATCTACGACAAACGATACCTTCTGCGACAAAAGCCTGGTATGGACTTTTATTCCCTGGTACACGAATACTATCTCTATCTCTGCGAGCATGACTTCAAACCACTGGAGGACAGGAAGCCTACCGTGTCGCTCAAGACGTGGATGGTGAACGGTTTCCGATTCCTGATACTCGACAAATTGAAGGAGGTGGCGAGGGAGCATCGCTTCGAGAGTTTCGAGGCAAGGCAGGAGAACAGGAAGATGAAGTTCGACGTGACCGACAGCCAGTTTGAGCAGGAACTTTACCACACGATAGAGGAAGTGGGCAACCACTTCTATGGCCGCGACAGCAAGAATGCCATCATCCTCAAGATGCTCTACATCGAGGGATTCAAGGGCAAGGACGTGGCTGTGCAGTTGGGCATGAGTGCCTCTGCCGTCACCCAGCGTTGCCAGAAGATGATGCACGACGTGGTGATTCCATATTTCAAGGAATACTTCAACACCTCGGAATATGAGTCGCACCGTTTCTTTGGCGACGAAATGCTGGAAATGGCCACGCCCACCATGCAGTGCGAGACATCTGGCAATATGTCTACTCCAAGTATATTCAACAACTTCAACGACATTAGAAACATGAAGAATAAGGAAGATTTGAAACAAGGAAGAGTCACCCCTCAATGGATAGACTCGCTGAAGGAGAACGAGGTGTTCGTGTTTGGCAGCAACCTCGCAGGAATGCACGGCGGCGGTGCCGCCCGCATTGCCCGCCTCCGCTTCGGTGCCGTGATGGGACAGGGCGTGGGGATGCAAGGGCAGAGCTACGCCATCCCGACGATGCAAGGAGGTGTGGACACCATCCGCCCCTATGTCGACGACTTCATTGCCTATGCCCGCCAGCATCCCGACCAGCATTTCCTCGTCACCCCAATAGGTTGCGGCATCGCAGGCTTCGACCCCAAGGACATTGCTCCGCTGTTCGACGAGGCTAGGGAAGTGAGGAACATCAGCCTGCCCGAGAGTTTCTGGGAGGTGATAGAGTAAAATAGAGGTTTCACATAAAAAAAGCAAGATATGAAGGCTAACAAGAGAGACAAGTATTTTGATATTCCGAAGAATTATCAAGACTTTGTGTTGGTTATGAAGCCGAACGCCCAACCCAAGGATTATGGTTATACTCGGGAGGCAGTCTTGAGACTTCTGGATATGATTAAGAATGACCCCAACAATTATGAACTTGAAGATGATGAAGTACAGAACGACTTGGGCTGTTTCTTCAGCGACGGGGTCTGCGTGGAGAAGAATGTGGAGTTTGCCAAGTTCTGGTTTGCGAAGTCTGCCGACCAGGGCAATGACTTGGCGAAAAGCAATCTTGCCGACATCTACCGCAAGGGGACGGGAGGCTCCGAAGTGGACTTGAAGAAAGCTTTTGAACTTTACAAAGACTGCGGTCTCCCTTACGCCCACTATCGTTGTGGTGAGTTTTACGAGAAGGGATGGGGCACAGAGAAGAATCTGACTGAAGCTATGCGTTACTATTCCTTGGCCTACAAGGAAGGACACCCATTGGCCAAGAAGAGGATGAAAGAGTGGAAAGATGAATAGGCAATGAGATATGTTAGGAGCAATAATAGGTGACATTGTTGGCTCGAAGTACGAGTTCAATAATACGTTTGATTATAACTTTGAAATGTTCGGCGCGGGAAGCGACTTCACCGACGATACTATTTGCACGGTGGCAATAGCCGATGCCGTGTTGAACCAACGGAGCTACCAGGATA
>CAVAGT010000130.1:0-6953 GCA_963588155.1 Lachnospiraceae bacterium
TGAGCCGATGGAGATAGCGCAATATTACACCAACCGCTACCACAAGGCCATGGAGCTTCTCAACACCTTGCCGCCATCGATTGAGCCTCATGCCACGGGTCACATCATCGAGCAAGAGAAGCTCGTGGAGGAGATTCTCAAGAATGGCTATGCCTACGAGAGCAACGGATCGGTGTATTTCGACATTCAGAAATACAACCAAGACCACAAATACGGCATACTGTCGGGCCGCAACCTCACCGACATCATCAACAAGAGCCGTGAGCTCGCCGGCACCGACGAGAAGAAATGCCAGGCCGACTTCGCGCTGTGGAAGCGTGCCACGCCAGAGCACATCATGCGCTGGCCAAGTCCGTGGGGCGACGGCTTCCCCGGCTGGCACTGCGAGTGCACGGCAATGGGCAGAAAGTATCTCGGCGACCATTTCGACATCCACGGTGGCGGCATGGACCTCATCTTCCCCCACCACGAGTGCGAGATAGCCCAGGCAGTGGCGTCGCAAGGCGACCAGATGGTGAACTACTGGATGCACAACAACATGATCACCATCAACGGCCAGAAGATGGGCAAGAGCCTTGGCAACTTCATCACCCTTGAGCAGTTCTTCACGGGCGACCACCCGTCGTTGGAGCAAGCCTACTCGCCCATGACCATACGCTTCTTCATCCTCTCCGCCCACTATCGCGGCACCGTGGACTTCAGCAACGACGCCCTCAAGGCAGCCCAGAAGGGTTACGAGCGTCTCATGGACGGCATCTCCAACCTCGACCGCGTGCAGACGGCGAAGGGCTCGCAGCCCGACACCCACAAGTTCGTGAGCGAGTTGCGCCAACGCTGCTACGACGCCATGAACGACGACTTGCAGACACCGCTCGTCACCAGCGCGCTCTTTGAGGCATGCCACCTCATCAACACGCTCCTCGACCACAAGACGAAGATCTCTGCCGACGACCTCAAGGAGCTTGCCGACACCATGAACACCTTCACCTTCGACATCCTCGGACTGAAGTCGAACCGTGGCGCGGGAAGTCCCGACCGCGAGAAGGCTTACGGCAACATAGTTGACCTCGTGTTGCAGATGCGACAGAAGGCCAAGGAGGCTAAAAACTGGGAGGTGAGCGATGAGATTCGCGACGCCCTCACCGACGCCGGCTTCATAGTACAGGACACCAAGGACGGTGCGACGTGGAAATTGAATAAGTAATGTCAGAAAAACTTTCGGCAAACGACATGACCGTGGGCGATCCCGCCCACGGCATCATAAAGTTTGCCATTCCCTTGATTTTGGGCTACATCCTTCAGCAGATGTATCTCATCGTGGACGCCGCCATCGTGGGGCGCTGGATAGGCGTTGACGCCCTCGCCGCCGTGGGCGCGTCAGCGTCGGTGATGTTTCTCGTCATGGGCTTCTGCAACGGAGCGTGTGCCGGATTCGCCATACCCATATCGAGGGCGTTCGGCGCGAAAGACTATAAGAAAATGCGGGTGTACGTGGCCAACTCCATTCGCGTGGCATTGGTGCTGGCGGTCGTCTCGACCTTCCTCTCCAGCGTGCTCTGCGACAGGATATTGCGCATGGTGAACACGCCGCGCGAGATCTTCGACGATGCCTACACGTTCCTCCTCTTGCAGTTTCTCGCCATACCCTTCACCATCACCTTCAACCTCTTTGCTGGTTATATCAGGGCGCTCGGCAACTCGCGCCAGCCGTTCCTGTTTCTCATCCTGTCGTCGCTTGTCAACATCATTCTCGACATATTGCTTATCCTCATCTTGGACATGGGCGTGGCGGGAGCCGGACTTGCCACGTTGCTCTCGCAGCTGTTCGCCTCCGTGCTGAGCGTGTGGTATGTGGCGCGCCACATGAAGATGCTCATCCCCCATGGCGAGGAGCGCGCCTTCGACAACAAGCGCATATCCATCTTGCTCAACAACGGCATACCCATGGGCCTTCAGGTCTCCATCACCGCCATAGGCATCATAATGCTGCAAAGTTCCAACAACGCCTTGGGCACTGTCTACGTGGCGTCGTTCACCGCCGCCGTGCGCATCAAGTATCTCTTCATCTGCGTTTTCGACAACATCGGCGTGGCCATGGCCACCTATTGCGGACAGAACATCGGCGCCGGGCGGCTCGACCGCGTGCGCCAAGGCGAGTGGGCGGCGGTGAAGATCATGCTCGTGTATTTCGTGTTCACGGCGTTGGTCATCTTCCCCTTTGCCGGCTACATGATGGAGCTGTTTGTCGACGGTGGCAGTCAGGCAGTGGCGGACAACGCCGCCATGCTCATGCGCATAAGCTGCTTCTTCTACCCCGTGCTCGGCTTGCTCTCCATCCTCAGGTATAGCATACAAGGCCTTGGCTACAGCAACCTCTCCATGCTCTCCGGGGTGATGGAGATGATAGCCAGGAGCGGCGTGAGCCTGTGGCTCGTTCCCGCCTTCGGCTTCCTCGGCGTGTGCTATGGCGACCCCATGGCGTGGGTCTTCGCCGACATCTTCCTCGTGCCCGGCTTCCTGTTGCTGTATAGGCACTTGAAGAAGAAGCTCCGACAGTCGCCCGTCGTACCACAATAAACACATCATGCTTCTCACACTCGTAATCTACTTTCTGGTGATTCTCGCCATCAGTCGCATCACGTCGCGCCATGCCGGCAACGACGCGTTCTTCCGTGGCAACAAGAAGAGCCCGTGGCCCATGGTGGCGTTTGGCATGGTGGGCGCGTCAATCTCCGGCATAACCTTCGTCTCCGTGCCCGGCATGGTGCTCAAGGGCGACATGACCTACCTGCAGATGTGCTTGGGCTTCATCCCGGGCTATTTCGCCGTGGCGTTCATCCTCTTGCCCATTTATTACAAGCTGAACCTTACCACCATCTATGGCTATCTGCGCCAACGCCTCGGCAGACGCAGCTACAAGACCGGCGCGGCGTTCTTCATCGTCTCCAAGCTCGTGGGCGCGGCGGTGCGGTTCTATGTGGTTTGCTTCATCCTCCAGCATTTCGTGCTCGATGCCTGGCATGTGCCGTTCGCGTGTACGGTGGTGGTGATGGTGGCGCTCATCTGGCTTTACACCCGCCGTGCCGGGGTGAAGACCCTCGTGTGGTCGGACACGTTCCAGACCGCCTGCATGCTCGCCGCCCTCGTGCTTATCATCGTGGCTACGATGGGCAGTCTGAACCTCAACTTCCATGAGCTCGTGGGCAAGGTAACCGCCGACTCGCATAGCCGCGTCTTCGTGTTCGACGACTGGGCAAGCCGGCAGAACTTCTGGAAGCAATTTCTCAGCGGCATCTTCGTCGTGATAGTGATGACCGGTCTTGACCAAGACATGATGCAGAAAAACATGACCTGCAAGAGCCTTCGCGAGGCGCAAAAAGACATGTGCCTCTATGGGTTCGCCTTCGTGCCGGTGAACCTGTTGTTCCTTGTGCTCGGCGTCCTGCTCGTGTGGCTCGCCTCCGCCCGTGGCATCGCGTTGCCGCAGATGGGCGACGACTTGCTGCCGATGTTCGCCGCATCGGGACAGCTTGGCACCACGGTGGTCATACTCTTCACCATAGGCATCGTGGCGGCGAGCTTCTCCAGTGCCGACAGCGCGCTGACGGCGTTGACCACGAGCGTGTGCGTCGACTTCTTCGAGCGTGCCGACGACGAGCGGCTGCGCAAGCGCACCCACATGGCGATAGCCGTTCTCTTCATAGTCTTCATCCTCGTGTTCCGCGCCGTCAACTCCACGAGCGTCATAGATGCCATCTACATTCTTTGCGGTTATACTTATGGCCCATTGCTGGGGCTCTTCTCCTTCGGCTTGCTCACCCGCAGGAAGGTCAACGACCGCTGGGTGCCAGTGGTGGCGATGGCCAGTCCGGTGCTCTGCTTTGCCATCGAGACCACGACGCGTAGCCTCACCGGCTACCAGTTCGGTTACGAGCTTCTCATGCTCAACGGCGCGCTCACGTTCGCGGGACTGTGGATGTTAAGGCCAACGAAGGATACTCTTTGCAAAAAGTAACTTGAAAGTTTGCCCGATTCTGAGGTTTTGATTAATTTTGCGAAAAACAATGTGCTATGGCAACAACGATTATCAATAATTCTCAGTTCCCTATTGCTGATGCACTTTGGACGCTTATCCAAAGTCAGCCTTCGAATGTGCAAGAAGTAATAGAAAAGAGATTCTTGGACAGAAGAAAGACTGTTGCTGCCAAGAAAGTTTCTGTTGTGAAGGAACCGAAGGTTGGGACTCATCAGTCTTTCATGAATTTTCTGAAGAATATCCCTTTGGAAGGTGCTGATGTTCCAGGGGATGAAGATGGGAAATTTGCACTTATTGATGAGAAATATAAGTTATGAATATCTTTATAGACTCAAATATATTGTTTGATTTTGTTTTCCGTCGGCAAGGATTCTATGAAGAGGCTTTCAATATCTTTGCCTTGGCTGAAAACAAGGCCAACCGTTTGTTTGTGTCAGCTTTGTCCATTGTTAATGGTGTCTATATAGCTAAGCGTTACAATCTCTCTTTAGATGCAATAAAGAAATCATTCAAAGACATTACCTCTTTTGTGAATGTTGTTGATTTGAAAGGACAAACAGTTACTGATTGTCTTGCCATGGATTGGAAAGACTATGAGGATTCTACACAGTATATTACTGCATTGTCTGTAAATGCTGAAGTTATTGTAACGCGTAATAAAAAGGATTTCCTAAAGTCAACCATCCCCGTGAAACTTCCTTCTGAACTTTTTATTCACTGAAAAGCATGTGGTTCTCTCTAAAAAGCCGTAACTTTGCAGGGTATAGACGTTTTGATAAACCATGGCAGACGATTTCGATATACGCGACGAACACGTGAGCAAGGAGGAGAAGGACTTTGAGAATGCCCTTCGCCCCCTGCGCTTCGACGACTTCAACGGCCAACAAGCCGTTGTAGACAACTTGAGCGTCTTCGTTGAGGCGGCAAAATATCGTGGCGAACCTCTCGACCACACCTTGTTATATGGCCCGCCCGGACTGGGAAAGACCACCCTGAGCAACATCATAGCCAACGAGCTTGGCGTGGGCTTCAAGATTACCTCCGGACCGGTGCTCGACAAGCCTGGCGACCTGGCAGGCATACTAACCTCGCTGGAGCCTCGCGATGTGCTTTTCATCGATGAGATCCACCGTCTGCAACCCGTGGTGGAGGAGTATCTCTATTCTGCCATGGAGGACTTCCGCATCGACATCATGATAGACAAGGGCCCGTCGGCGCGCTCCATACAGATAGACCTCAACCCCTTCACCCTTGTCGGGGCTACCACGCGCTCGGGTATGCTCACCGCCCCGCTCCGCGCACGTTTCGGCATAAACATGCACTTACAGTATTATGATCCCGAGACGTTGCAGCGCATCATAAAGCGTTCGGCTGCCTTGTTGAGGGTACCTATCAACGACGATGCCGCCGTGGAGATAAGCCGCAGGTCGCGTGGCACGCCACGTATAGCCAACGGTCTCTTGCGCCGCGTGCGCGACTTCGCGCAGGTGAAGGGCAACGGCACGATAACGAAAGAGATAGCCGACTTGGCGCTCGGAGCGCTCAACATAGACTCTTACGGGCTCGACGAGATAGACAACAGGATTCTGACGACCATCATCGACAAGTTTCGAGGCGGTCCCGTGGGCGTGTCAACCATAGCCACGGCGATAGGCGAGGACAGTGGCACGGTGGAGGAGGTCTACGAGCCTTTCCTCATAATGGAAGGATTCCTCAAGCGCACGCCGCGCGGACGCATGGCCACGCCGCTAGCCTACGAGCACTTAGGGAGAAATCCATACGAGGGAAATGTGATGCAGCCAAGGCTGTTTTGAGGAAGCCCCTCCCTTGGTGGCCCCTCCCTTGATCCCTCCCCCACCCAGGGGAGGGAGGGGTATGTCTCAAGAGGTGATTGGGCCGATGCCTTGCAGGGGCGGGCCCTGTGCCCGTCAGCAACCCGAATGGTGATGGTGTCTTTGGTGTGATGTCCGTCCGCACCCCGAATGGCGAAAAATGATATATAATGGAAAACAAGATAAAAGATGATGCAAATGGGCGCGTAGCCGTCTTTGCCGGCAGCTTCGACCCTTTCACCATAGGGCACGACGACATAGCAAGACGTGCGTTGAGGCTCTTCGACAGGCTCGTCATCGTGGTGGCTAGGAATCCGCAGAAGCACTATATGTTCACCGCCGAGGAGCGTGTGGAGGCTATCAGCAAGCTCTATCGTGATGAGCCGCGAGTGAGCGTGGTGGCATACGGAGGCATGATAGTGGACATTGCCCAGGAGGTGGGCGCGAGGTTCCAAGTGAGGGGCGTGCGCACGACGATAGACTTCGAGTATGAGCGGGTGGCTGCGGAATACAACGACAAGCTCGGCGGACTTGAGACCGTGCTGCTATACTCCAAACCTCAATTTTCCACCATTTCATCGACATCTTACCGCACGCTCGTCTATTTCCACAAGGATGAGGAAGCAAGGAAGATGCTGCCCGGTTCACGATAAACATCAAATATAAAACATATCATTTTATAACATGATTACTTACAATGCAGACGGCGTGAAAATGCCGAAGATTCGTCACCGCGAGACCACGGCGTGGATAAAGCGCGTGGCGGCAGCCCATGGCCGCAAGGTCGGTGAGGTTGGCTATATGTTCGTCAGCGACGAGAAGATTCTCGAAGTCAATCGCCAATATCTCGGCCACGACTATTTTACCGATGTCATCACCTTCGACTACGATGAGGATGACGTGCTCAACGGCGACATCGTGATCTCCCTCGACACCGTGCGCACCAATGCCGAGAAGTTTGGCAAGGCATACGACGACGAGCTCCACCGCGTCATCATCCATGGCATTCTCCATCTCTGTGGCATCAACGACAAGGGCCCCGGAGAGCGCGAGATAATGGAGGAGAACGAGAACGCCGCCCTCGC
>CAVAGT010000131.1:0-6944 GCA_963588155.1 Lachnospiraceae bacterium
TAGTCGGTGAGCAGGGAGAAGATGATGAACAGCATCTGCTGATAATGCCCCTCGTGGTTGGTCACATTGCAGTAGGGTATCGTGCCTAGGAAAGTCTGCAGAAGTTGCAGGGCGCCATCCATGTCTTGCTTGTCGATAAACATCGCCATCTTAGCTATGATTATATTTTGTCTTGCTAATTTATCGTAAAGATAGTTGTGCAAGATGTTACGGTACAAGCCTACTTTAATTTCTTTGTTAGGAACGCCAAGTTCATAAAGTTTCGAATCATTGTCGTACCCTTTGATGGTAATATATCCACACTGATAGAGCAAAGGAATAATGCAATTAAGATTTTCTATGGGGGCAACGAACGAATGTTTGACGGCTAAGAAATTGTCTATCTGCGATGGGATAATCTTGTTTTGCCTTATAAGTTCCCAAAGTAGCATAGGCATACCTATGTTAAAAGAAAAACCATCAAAAAGTATTTTTTGCATGAAAAAGCTATAGAGAAGGCTATATGGGTCAAAGACCTCTACCGAAGGCCATGCAAACTTATAGCCATCAAAGCGGTTTTCTATAGCTTGGATGGTTTCTTCTTTTGATAGGGACAACGACATGGCAAGCTGTTCGATGTCTTCTGCCATTTGGTTAAGCAACTCGTCTTTGGTAAAACCACAGGCACACGAATATTCAGGATAAAGACTTATGTCAGTGACATTATTGATACCGGTATATGAACCTGGGTTGGTGAATCTCGTTATTCCTGTGAAAAAGGCAAAACGAAGATACTTGTCACATGTTTTCAGAGGTGAAAAGAAGTCATATAGGAGTATTCGAAACTCTTCAAATAACGTTTTATTAGATATGACATTCACTTCCAGTAAAGGCTTGTCGTAAGCATCTATCAAAACAACGACTTGCTTTCCTGTTTTTTCGTAAATTCTTTTAATGAGATTTGCTAATCGAATAGGATTTGAACTTTGTAAAGTATTTATGCCATATTTCTTTTCCTGTTCTTCTAAAATGTAACAAATATGACGTTCAAGTTCCATTTTCGTCAGAAATACTCCGCCGCTCATGTCGAAATGCAACACGGGATATTCAGTCCATTCTTGCTCCAACTTTTCGATGGCAAGACCTTTAAACAAGTCTTTCCTGCCCTCGAAATAGCTTTGGAGTGTAGAGACCAACAGGGATTTGCCGAAACGGCGAGGACGTGCCAAGAAGAAATATGTGCCACTGGTGTGAGTCATGTGGTAGACGTATTCCGTCTTGTCGATGTAGAGCTTGTCCTCCTTGCGGATTCGCTCGAATGTCTGTATTCCCAAGGGATATAATCTTCTTGCCATAATGGAGTTTGCTATTAAATGACTTCGCAAAGATAATCATTTTTATCCATCTATCTACATGAAATCCGAAATGTTTTCGAAAGGTTGGGGGGAGCATTTTCTCGTGCTCCCCCCTATTCTTTTTTGGAGACTGGGGTTTACAACCCTCTTGCCTTCAGGAAGCCAGAGGTGTCGGGCTGCTTCATGCCCGTGAAGTCGGTGAACATCTCCATTTGGTCCTTGGTGTTGCCACGGCTCAGGATCTTGTCGCGGAAAGCCTGGCCCACGGCTGGGTCTAGTGCGCCGTGCTTGGCAAAGTAGTCGGCGATGTTCACGGCCAACACCTCGGTCCATAGATAGCTGTAGTAGCCGGCTGCATAGCCACCGCCCCACACGTGGTTGAAGTAGGAGGTGGAGTAACGGGGTGGTATCTGGTTGTCGAGCAGCCCCACGTTGTTGAGTGCTTCCTTCTCGAAGGCTCCTGCCATGTAGACCGACGGTATCTCCCCTTGTGCCAATTCGTGCCAAGCCAGGTCGAGGCAGGTGGCAGCCAGGTTCTCGCCCAGGGCGTAGGCCGTCTGGAAGTTGATGCTCTTCAGCATGCGCTCCTTCAGGTCGGCAGGCATCGGCTCGCCGGTCTCCGTGTGGCGTGCGTAGTGGTCGAAAATCTCAGGGATGGAGGCGAACGACTCGTTAAACTGCGACGGCATCTCCACGAAGTCGCGCGCCACTGCCGTTCCCGAAAGCGTGTTGTACTGGCAGTCGGAGAGAATGCCGTGGAGGGCGTGCCCGAACTCATGGAAGAGGGTGCAAGCCTCGTCCCAGGTGATGAGCGACGGCTTGCCGTCGGGGGCCTTGGCATAGTTGCACACGTTATATATTATCGGCAGCTGTCCGCGCTGCTTGCTCTGCTTGGCGAAGCTGCTCATCCATGCGCCGCCTCGCTTGGTGGGGCGGCGGAAGTAGTCGCTGTAGAAGAGGGCGAGGGGCTTGCCGTTCTTGTCGCTCACCTCAAACACCTTCATGTCGGGATGATATGTCGGGATGTCTTTGCGCTGCTTGAAGTTGAGGCCATACACGCGATGTGCGGCATAGAACACGCCGTTCACCTGCACGCTGTCGATGTTGAAATATGGCTTCACCTCGTCGTCGGTGATGTTGAGCATCTCCTTCTTCATCTTCGCTGAATAATAGAAGCGGTCGTAGGGCTGGAGCTTGAAGTCCTTGCCTTCGGTCTTCTGGGCATATTCCTCGATGCTCTTGGTCTCCGCCTGGGCCTTGGGGGCGTATTCCTTGATGAGCTGCTTTAGGAAGTCGTTCACGTTTTTCGAGTTCTTCGCCATCGTCTTCTCCAGCGAATAGTCGGCGTAGTTGGCGTAGCCCATCAGCTGTCCCTTCTCGGCGCGCAGCTTGGCTGTCTCGGTCACGATGGGGAAGGTGTTGAAGTCGGGGTTGGTGGCATCGGCGCGGTGGATGCTCGCCTCATACACCTTGCGGCGGAGCTCACGGTTCTGGAGGTTGGTGAGGATGGCTTGCTGGGTGGTGTTCACGATGACGATGCAGTAAGGCGCCTTGCCTCCACGGCTCTCGGCGTCCTTCTTGCACTGGGCAATGTCGGCATCGCTCAGTCCGGCAAGCTCCTCCTTGCTGTTCACCCACACCACGGCGGCGTTGGTGGCTGCGGGCAGGAGGTCGCCCCATTGTTGCTGGAGGTCGGAGAGGCGTGAGTTGATTTGCTTCATGCGCTCCATCTTGTCGTCAGGCAGGAGGGCGCCAGAGCGCACGAAGCTCTTGTATATGACCTCGGTGAGCCGCTTGTCCTCGCCCTTGAGCTTGTCGTATTCGTGATCGTAGACATATTTGATGCGCTCGAAGAGCTGCTTGTTAAACGAAATCTCGTTCTCCAGTTCGGTAAGCATCGGCGACACTTTCTTCTGCGTCTCGGCGATGCCCGGTGTCTTGTGGGCGCTGGTGAGCCCGAAAAACACGCTGGTGACACGGTCGAGCATCACCCCGCTGTTCTCGTATGCGAGTATGGTGTTCTTGAAGGTGGGCTTCTGCTTGTTGCCCACTATCTTGCGTATGTTCTCGCGCTGGTTCTCTATGGCGGCTTCTATGGCAGGCAGGTAGTCGGCCTCCTTTATCTTGCTGAAGTCGGGTGCGCCAAACGGGAGCGAGCTTTTTTGCAAGAGCGGGTTCTGGCTGCTGGATCCGCCTGACTGGGCATAGGCATAGGCTGGCGTCTGCAAGAGTGCGGTTGCCAGGCTGAGTGTTAGAAAAGTCTTGTTCAGTCTCATGTTTTCTTATGTCGTTAATGTGTTGTTTCTTTATGTTACAAAGATACACGTAAAATTCTAAACTGCAAAGGGTTTTGCGGAATAACATCATTCCTGTTCTTCAATCGCTTTCTTGCCGTTTGTGCCATGCCCCCCGGCATTGCACTAGAATCGTGTCGGCTTTCCACTGCAATGACGTCGGCTTTTCACTGCTATCGTGACGGCTTTCTACTGCAAAGCCGAGGGGCACGTTGAATTGCGGAAAATTAATGTTCCCGTGGAGGCGAATATTGTGTCATGTGGCAATATGTGCCTTGCAGCATACGTATGTTCAGAAATCAAAGAAATACCTTTGATTTTTAAGAATCAAAGAAAAAAGCTTGCTTTGAAAAAAGAAAAGCATTATCTTTGCGCAAACTGAGCAAGGCCAAGGATATCCGCACTACAGGGTATGTATTGACAGCGTCTTAATAAAATGATGTGTCTTTTCTTTGCAATTGCTAAAAAGCTGTGAGACAACAATTTAAAGGTCAACTATTGCTTTTCGCAAAGTTAGACAATAATCAAAAGTTAACACGTCTTTATCTCGTTAAACAAAGTTAAAAACCATGTACAAACATCTATTAGCGGTATTGATTTTTGTTTCCGCCTTTCTTCCGGCGCATTGCGAGCGTTACGACGTGGTGGTGGTGGGAGGCGGCACCAGCGGCGTGTGCGCAGCCGTTGAGAGCGCGAGGTTGGGCGCGGTCACCTTGCTCATCGACCCGACGCCCTGGCTTGGCGGCATGCTCACACAGGCAGGCGTGAGCTGCACGGATGGCAACTTCAAGTTGCCGTCGGGACTGTGGGGCGACTTCCAACAGGAGTTGGTGCGCCACTACGGGTCTTTCGAGGCACTTGCCACGGGGTGGGTGAGCATGATACAGTTTGAGCCGTCGGTGGGCAACGCGATATTCCAGAAATGGGTGAAGGCGGAAAAGAGACTGACCTATAAGCCTAACGCCACGTTCAAGGGGCTGAAACGCTTGGGCAACGGTTGGGAGGTGACCTACTTGAGGGACGGCAAGGCGCAGACGGCAACGTGCGCCTACGTCATCGACGGCACCGAGCTTGGCGACGTGGCAAAGGCTGCCGGACTGAAATACCGCATAGGCCTTGACGCGCGCGCCGACACGGGCGAGCCGGAGGCGCTGGCTGAGGCTAAGGACATAGTGCAGGACATGACTTATGCCATGACGCTGAAATTCCACAAGACACCGCAAACGATACGCCGCCCCAAGGGTTATGACCCACAGGAGTTTCGCAACTGCTGCATAAACCCGCTTAACGACGGCAAGACTCAGCAGAAGCCTTGGTCGCAGCAGATGATGATGACCTACGGGCGGCTCCCAGGCGGGAAATACATGATCAACTGGCCGTTGTTTGGCAACGACTACTATCTGAACGATGTGGACCTCACGCCGGAGAAGCGTGTGAAGGCGGAAAAGGCTGCCAAGGCAAAGGCGTGGCGTTTTCTCTATTTCATGCAACACGAGCTCGGCATGGACACCCTTGGCCTTGCCGATGAGTATCCCACGGAGGATGGCTTGCCGTTTATCCCCTATTATCGTGAGGGCCGCCGCTTTGAGGGCCGTGTGCTGTTTACGCTCAACGACATACGCGCCCCGTATGACCAGCCAACCAAGCTCTATCGCACGGCAGTGGTGGTGGGCGACTATCCCGTGGATCAGCACCACAACGAGCTTCCGGTGAAGGACTTGAACATCCCCTCGATACCGTCGTGGGGCATGCCCGTGGGCGTGTTCTTCCCCAAGACGGAAGACCGCTTGCTGCTTGCGGAGAAGGCTATCTCCGTGACCAACCTCGTGAATGGAACATCGCGTTTGCAACCCGTGTCGATGCAGATTGGCCAAGTGGCGGGCGCTCTCGCGGCAATGGCGGTGAAGGAAGGCTGCTTGCCTAAAGACCTGAGCGTGCGTGCGGTGCAGCGACAGTTGCTCTCCTCGGGAAACTATCTCTTGCCCTATCTCGATGTGGCGAAGTCGAGCCCTCGCTTCGTTTGTTATCAGCGCATCGGGGTCACAGGCCTGCTTCATGGTGTGGGCAAGCACAAGGACTGGCAAAACGAGACGTGGCTTGACGCCGACAGTCTGCTGAGCGGTAACGACCTGCGCCACTTTGCCGACTTCTACGGTGTGTCTGGCATTGATTGTTCGCGTGCCACGGTGTCGACCGAGGAGGTGTTGCGACTCATAGAAAAAGAGTGGAAAGGCGAGTCGTTTGACCTTTCCGTAAACAGAGTGTTGCAGAATTTTGGCATTGCTCCAACCAACGCCATTACGCGTGGCGACTATGCGGTGCTTGTAGACCAGCTCCTGAATCCTTTCGACGCGCGCGACGTAGACCTCGAAGGTGAGTGGAAATGATGCCGCTCACCTGCCCAAGCTTATGATATCCTCAACCTGGTCCAAAGCCAGCGTGGGATGAGTCGCCAGATGGATACGAGAATGGCATAGCGCCAGTCGATGACCTTGACACCCTTGCCATTCTCTATCGCCCTCACTATGCTCCTTGCCACGTCGTTGGCATTGAGTTGGAGGGGATAGTTGCTGCCCGCTATGAGGTCGGTCTTGACAAACCCGGGGCGGATGTCGGTGATGGAGATGTCGAGACGGCGCATGCGGGATTGCTGGCATAGACATTCGAGATAGTGGCTTTGGAAACGCTTGGTGGCTGAATAGGCTGGCGCCGCCCCGAGCCCTTTCGTCCCGGCTATGGAGGTGATGCAGGCAATGCGGTGGCGTGAAGGTTTGTCTGCCGTATGTTCCTTTTCATGTTCCGCGAACCAGTTGAACGCTGTGTCGACCATTCTCACGAATCCCAAGCCGTTGGTCTCTACGGTCTTTAGCTCCTTGTCTAAATCGAGCGCGTTGTTTTGCCAGCCGATGCCCGAGCTGTGGAAATACAAGTCCATGCCGCCAAGCTCGTCGATGAGCTGATGGAGGAGGAGAGGAGCGTCGGGAGAGGTGATGTCTATCTGCCGGTAGCAGACTATACCTTCATGGTCGCGCTTCAATTGCATGAGCCTTTCGACCCTTCTGCCGGCAATGCCCACTTGCCAACCTCGCTCAGCGAGGAGCTTTGCTACCTCCATTCCTATGCCCGACGTGGCACCCGTCACTATCGCTTTTCTTGTCATAATCTTTACCAAGCCGTTTCTTTATCGTGAAAACTCAACCATATATAAACAAAAAGAGGACTTTACATAGTGTAAAGCCCTCTTTGCTCTCTTGTGATGTTGTGACTCCGCTGGGATTCAAACCCGGAACCTTCTGATCCGTAGTCAGATGCTCTA
>CAVAGT010000132.1:0-6168 GCA_963588155.1 Lachnospiraceae bacterium
CGACCGCTTGCTTCCGAAGCTGATGTCGGGCGAGATAGAATTATAAAGTCAACACAAAATCGCATGAACAATATGGACGAGCAACATTATACATCGAGCGACAACACACCACAGTTTGTCACGTCGGACAGTACGGCCTTCCCCGGGGAATACGCCTTGTGGCTGAAGGACATAAAGCTACGCTACCGGCAGGCACAGAGCAAGGCCGCCATCAAGGTGAACACCGAACTGCTGCAATTCTACTGGCAGTTGGGCAAGGACATCATAGCCATGCGCATAGAAGACCATTGGGGCAAGGGCGTGATGAAACAGCTGAGCCTCGACTTGCGGGCGGAATTCCCCGACCAGGCAGGGTTTTCGCATACCAACCTGAAATACATAAAAAGATGGTATTCCTTTTATAGCCAAGAAGATATAATTGGTCAACAAGTTGTTGACCAATTTGGATTTCCATCGTTATTTGGCCAAATCCCATGGGGACATCACATTCACATCTTCACCCATTGTGGCAGTGTGAAAGAAGCCCTGTTCTACATAAACCGCACAATAGAAGGCAACTGGAGCCGCCGTATGCTCGAAGACAACATGGAAGCCGACCTTTATGGCAGACAGGCAAAGGCAGTGACCAACTTTGAGGCGCATCTGCCTACCGTGCAAAGCAAACTGGCGGAAGAATTGCTGAAAGACCCCTACAAGTTGGACTTCCTTAACCTCCGGGAAGGTTACGACGAGCGCGACATGGAAGATGCGCTCGCCCAAAACATCACACGTTTTCTGCTGGAGTTGGGACACGGCTTCGCCTATGTGGGACGGCAGATGGAGCTGCGCATGCCCGGCGGGCAGTCGTTCTTCCCAGATATGGTGTTCTACAACATCCCCTTGAAATGTTATGTCGTGGTGGAGCTGAAGGTGGTGAAATTCATCCCGGAGTTTGCCGGCAAGCTCAACTTCTATGTCACTGCCGCCGACAAGTTGCTGCGCGGCGAGGGCGACAATGCCAGCATCGGACTGCTCATCTGCCGCTCGAAGGACGACACGGTAGTGGAATGGTCGTTGCAGGACATCAACAAGCCCATAGGCGTCTCGTCCTACCAACTGCAAGAGGTGGTAAACCGCACCATAGAGGAATTGGAAAGCAAGATAAAGGAACACCAATAAAACCATCACCGCCATATGCCACACGACTATTCGGAGGACAACCTCACACAGAAAAGCACGGCCCAACCGAGGGAGCAGGAACTTCCCGAAAGTTATCTTGAGGAAAGCATCAGTTTCTATCGGGATCAAGTGTATAATTTCGTGAGCCAAAGATATAATGGCTATGCATAATATGAGCAAGAAGAGAATATTCGCGCTTTATTCATTAGGGGTTGGAGCATATTATGTTATGTTCCAATCACTCTACAACTGGATAGCTTATCGAGACATCTTTCCATATACCGATGCGCATAGCTTTTGCCTGAGCACCTTGTTAAACTTTGTGCCAGTGTGCTGTATTGCCAGTTTCAACGTCTTGCTTGTGTTCCGATTCTTGAAAATAAAGAACAGAGCATATAAGGTTGTCATTGAGCTATTGCTGTCCAATGCTTTTGCAGTCCTGTTCAATGTGTTATTCCTCTTCATCATGGCAGGAGGAGACTATGGCCATGTGGACTGGGCTGGAACTACACTCAACAATACGTTCAATTGGCTAATCGTAGAGCTGGTTTATTATTTTTATAACTATCGCAAGCACGAATTGGAGGCGACCCTGGCAAAGCAACAAATGATGCAATATCGCTATGACGTATTGAAGGCAAGCCTCAATCCGCATTTCTTGTTCAATTCGCTTAATATCCTTAACTCGTTGCTCGACCAGGATGTTGGCAGAGCCAAGCGTTTTTCGGTTGAGCTGTCTAAAACTTTCCGTTATATGATACAAGAGCAACACGCCGAAACGGTCTTGCTCGCAAAGGAAATGGAGTTTCTCGACAGCTATGTTTCCGTTCTCAGGACACGCTACAACGACCAGTTGATATTTGAGGTAACGGGAAGGGAGAACATTGGCGCGCATCAAGTGGTGCCTTATACGTTGCAGTTGCTGATAGAAAACATTTGCAAGCATAATGTCATCTCCATGCGGCAGCCCATGACGGTTGTTCTAAGAATAGGCGATTCGTGTCTATGGGTGGAAAACGCCGTACGACTGAAGAGAACGGTTTCGTCCAGCCACTTTGGCCTGAATTATCTGGTGCAGCTTTATGCGACACATAAAAAGAATGTGACAATCGAAAACGATGGACGACGGTTCTCCGTTTGCATTCCGTACATCGTCTGAAGTCGGTTTATCGGTGATAACCACATCCTGTCAAAAGCATTTTCGTGAATTCGTAACTAGAAGTAACAACTATGAAGTATGCAATTATAGAAGATGAGCACATAGCGCGGCAACAGTTGCAAGATCTGATCGGCTCGTTCCGTCCCACTTGGCAATTGGCAATGACCGCCGACTCTATAGAAGAGAGCATTGAATATTTCTCGGCTCATCATGAGTTGGACTTGATTTTCATGGACATAGAGCTTGCTGACGGCAACTGCTTTGAGATCTTCAAGGAAGTGAAGGTTGACACTCCTGTGATATTCACCACAGCTTATGACGAGTATGCCATTCAGGCTTTCTCACTCAATAGCGTGCAATACCTGCTGAAGCCTCTGACTGAAGATGAGCTTCACAAGGCTATCGTTAAGTATGAGACGGTCTGCAAGCCACGCGAGGAGGGCATGCTTTACCAACGTCTTGCCATGAATCTTAATCCGTACAGGAATCGCATCCTTGCCTTGAGCGGTGACAATTATGTTCCAGTATTGGTCAACGAGATAGCGTTTTTCCTTAGCGAGGACAAGTATGTATATGCCTATCTGCAAGATGGCAGGCGTAAGTTGACAGAGTTTTCCAACTTAAACGAGGTGGTGGAGAGCTTGAATCCTAACGACTTTACATTGATAAGCCGAAACGTGGTCACATCAATCTATTCGGTCAAGCAAGTAGCCCGTTTTTTCAAAGGCCGTCTACAGGTTACGGTCGTGGCTGGCACGGAAAAATTGGAAGTGACTGTCAGTGCTGCCAGAAGACAATGCGTGCTTGACTGGTTGGGAGGAAAGCACTGAGAATAATTCATTCTCCATATCTCTCATTTCGCTCTTCTAATATCCCATCTGGCGCGCAAGCCTTTGTGCGTACACCGTGATTTTAGTACTTTTACACCCAAGAAGACAAAACGAAAGCAAATTGCTGGGTTTTGTATCAACTTGACATTATGTAAATTTACTGTATCAGTTTTTATTAACAAAATCAAGGTGTATGGTTAAGAAGAAAAAGAGAGGTGGAACCGTCATTGTCGCGATGGCTTGCTCGTTAGCGTTGCACGCAGCAAACATCGAACCCAAGGACACTGTTGTAATTGTGCCAGAGGCAGGAACCCTGTCTAAGGTTTTTCCTGCGGTGACATGGACAGACCAAGCGCAGCGCGACAGCGTCATGCAAACCTTCACGGGATTAAAGATCCAGGGAAAGTTGAATGGCAACGACATTGTGTATCTTCAGGCAGTATGCGGAAGTTGGGCAGAGGTAACAGGAAACGTTGAGAATTTGGACCTCTCGGAAGCATCCATCGTTGCTGGTGGCGATGCCTATGGCACTTATTATAATGCGGATGGAAACGCAATACAGTTGGTCACTGCCGACCAAGTGGTTGGAGCCAATATGTTCAGCTATTGCGGTTCCCTGAAGAGCATTGTGCTGCCAAGCAATACAATAGAGGTGTCTGCGAATGCCTTTGATGGTACCTATTTGGAAAAGTTGGAAATATCTGATGCCAACACCTATTATACATCCCAAGATGGCATATTGTATGACCATGCCATGACCACGTTGGTCAAGTATCCCTCCGCAAATGCGCAAGCATCTTTCACATTGCCGTCCTCAATAACAGAAATCAATGCCAGCGCTTTTGAGAATTCTTCCTCTTTGACAACGATAGTCATTCCAGAATCATTGAAGCGGATAGGGGAAAGCGCATTTGGCAACTGCAATGCCTTGACAACGATAGAACTGCCTGAGGAAATGGAGACTATCGGCGACCGCGCCTTCGTGAATTGCATGAAGCTGAAGTCGATAACCATGCCTTCCAAGATTTCCTCTATAGGCAATTCTTTGTTTATGGGATGCAACACGCTGAAGGAGGTATCCCTTCCAAGCGGAACGCAAGACATATCAAGGATGTTCTACGGTTGCCAAAGTCTGGAAACAGTGAAATTACCATCTTCAATCAAGACATTCGGAGTGTCGGCATTCCAGTCTTGTTCTTCCCTCAAATCAGTCAATGTGCCAGTGGTAGAAGAAATCGAAGGGTCTGCATTCGACGGCTGCAAGAGTTTGGAACAACTGATGATTCCGGAAGGAGTCAAGAAGTTGGGGTCTCGCGCCTTTGCGTCTTGCTCTGCCCTTTCGTATCTTTCACTTCCGTCAACAATAGAAAGCGTGGGCGATTATCTCTTGGCTTTCGCATCTCATGATATGGACCTGGTGCTGAAAGCCACCGTTCCTCCAACAGCCTCGTCAAGCTCGTTCTACCCTGCCCCTTATGGCATTCGCCTATATGTGCCAGATGCCAATGTTGACGACTATGCGAATGCTGAAGGTTGGAAAGCCTTCTCTTCTATAAACAAATTGTCTGAAGCACCCGTCACAGAATATAACATTCTCACTGAAGAGTTTATTCCCGACGAGACTTTCAGGACATGGATTGACGCAAATCTCGCCAATGGCTCGGGTTATTTCAGCAACAAGGATGCAGAGGCTTATAAGGATGAGTTGGTTATTGGCTATACCGAAATAGCTTCGCTTCAGGGTATTGAGTATTTTACATCCATTGAGAGCATTTCGCTCACCAACAACAATAACTTGACGTCTGTGGACTTGCACAAGAACAGCAACCTGAAAAAGATCGATTTGCTATATTCTATGAGCCTCGAGGACTTGAATATCGAAGGTTTGAAGAACCTTGAGGTATTGAAAATCGGTATGACTCATATTGCTAATTTTGATTTGTCAAAATTCACTTACCTAGCCCCAACGTTGAAGGAACTGAACGTATCCAAGCTTAGCCTTGAAACAATAGATGTCACTCCGTTCATTAATTTGGAACAACTGGATGTTTCCAGCAACAAGTTTGAGACAATAGATTGTAGCAACCTGTCAAAGCTGAAACTTTTCAGTTGTTCCAATATCTCAACACTGACAAGCGTCAATCTGAAGGGTTGTGTAGCCTTGGAAGAGCTCATCGCTTCCATGTGCAATCTAAAAAGTCTGGACCTGACCGACAATCAAGCTCTGAACGCAATCTACTTGCATGAGAACGAAGAGTTAGGGAACGTAGAACTGAGTCCCTCCGTGAAGTCGCAGCTGAGGTTCCTGAATGTAGGCAACACTGGATGTACATCCATCAATCTTGACGGGTGCGTAAACCTTGAAGAGTTTGAGTGCCCATCCAACACGTTGGAACAAGCGCCAAGTTTCAAGGACTGCAAGAAATTAAACTGGCTGAGAATCGAGAATACCGGCATCAAGGATATAGACGTGTCCTCTTGTCCAGAACTGAAGGAATTCTATTGCTTCAGCAATAACCTGGAAAGGCTTGACGTTAGCAACAATGAGAAATTGGAGCGTTTAATTTGCCATGAGAACAAAATGAACGAAATCAAGGTTTGGAAAACTTTTGATATAGTTGACCCTTCAATTGAATACCTCAAAGATGACAACACAAAATTTGTATATGAGTTTTCATCTACCGGCATAGAGCATATCGCCAGTGACAACGATTCGCACGCCGTATCTCGTTATGACATGAGCGGAAGAAGGCTTGCAGGAAAGACACATGGTTTGAACATCATTGTCAATAGCAATGGGAAAGTAACCAAAACCATAGAAAAATAACACACACGCTTTCAGGGATTGATTGAAAGAATGTATTACAAAAAAATCTCGCAAAGACTTCTTTGCGAGATTTTTTTATATTGCTGCCCGATAAAACTCAAAAGGACACCGACCCATTCGTTTTTCTTGCGCATTTGAAATATGTTTACGCTTTATTTGATTTGTTAATCTTTTTTTGCTACTTTTGCATTGTT
>CAVAGT010000133.1:0-6066 GCA_963588155.1 Lachnospiraceae bacterium
GAGGTTGGGGTATTCCTTGTGGCGGAGGTATCCTTGCAGTCCAGCTATCTGGCAGGGTGAGCCGACGAACATCACCTCTCGCCCTTGCTTCAGGAATCGCTCTGCCTCTTGGTAGGTGTTCTCTATGCGGCTCTGCAGGTACTTGCTGCCCATCATGGGATAGACTCCCTCGATGGTCTCCGCATAGACATGATGCACTTCCCAAGCCTCGTCATAGACGGCTCCGAAGACCACGCCACCTTTCTCGATGACTTGTCTTGCCAAGGGGAGGAACACGCCTCCCGAGGAGCTGTCCATACGCTCCTGCTCGTTACGGTTCTTTGCCGCCAGGACGGAGATGGGCGTTATCTTGCTTTGCGGACTGAGGATGGGGCAAACCTTCTCGCACAGTCCGCACTCTATGCAGACACTCTCGTCTACTTGGGGATAGAGAAATCCCTCGCTGTCCTCACTCAGGGTGATGCAGTGCTTGGGGCAACGCTGCACGCACGAGGTGCAACCGCAACATTTACCCCCCCCTAAAGCGATTCCGCTTAACAACTTATTGATACTCACGGGGGTATAATTATCTTTTGATGTTTATATTAAAAATCGAGTTTGGCATCCTCTGTTACCACGTTCTGCCACTTGCCTTTTACCTTGCAGACGATGCGTTGGGTGTCTTTGTTGTAGAACATGGCTCCGTCTCTTGCTTTCTTCAAGGCAAGGTAGAGGACGCAACGTGCATTCTCATGCGCCTTGGAGTCGGGTTCGTAGATGGAGTCAATCTCCTCTATGGTCTTATATCTGTTATCGACATCCTTACTGGGCGAAATGGCTGCAAGCTCTATCACGCTACGGAAATCGTGAGAGCCGAAGGAAATGGCTTTGTCACGGGCGAACATATAGCTGTGTTCCTTCACGTCACTGCCGAGCTTGAACCAGTTGTACGCCTCGTTGTGGTGGTTGTATGCCGTTCCGTAGTAGTAGAGCTCAGCGAGCGGTCGTCCTTCCTCCTCGTGCTTGTTGAGGAGCATGGTGATACGGCTCTTGCCGTCCTTGGCATAGCCCTCAAAAGCATGGAAGCCCCAGCGCATCATCTTGTCATTGCCAGCCATGATGATGGTGCCCTCGCTGATGAGGGGCGAGATCACGCTTGCCGGCTGCGGAGTCTCGTGCCTGTTCATTCCAAACTTGTAACGTTCCTGCTGCCATCCATCCCAACCGGGATTGCTGTTTACGATGTCTACAGGAGAGGCATGATAATGCTTGGAGATGACGAGAAGGGATGCCATGGAGATGGCGATGCCTGATACTATTCCGATAAAATACGTTTTATAACTTTTCATTTTCTGATTGACTGTTGTCGAATTTCGACGCCAGCATCAGAAGAAGACCGTTGCAAAGTTCGCTCTCGCCAAAGGTATGCGAGTAGCTGTTCAGTCCATAGGTATCACCGCTGCAATCATCCACAAAGCCATCCGTAAGAATATGGCTCTTGATGAAATGCAATGATAGTTTGCGGTTCTTGTTTTTGCTCTGCTTGTAGATTTCAAACATGAGGGCGGTAGAAGAATCGAACGCTTCGCTATCGCCAGGGAACTGAGTGTAGTCAAGTTTAGCCAATGTTTGGTCGAGCGTTGCATCCTTCATCTGCGGGCAGAATGCCGCAGCCAAGAGATACCATCCTATACCTCGTCCCCAATTGGCACTGCCCACAGGCACACCGTTGCTTAGATTGTAGCCATGTGATGGGATGCCCGTAAGGGGATTGACGGCATACCGCTGATAACGTTCCATATTGTCGTTGACTAACTTCAGGGCAGAGGAGTCGTTGGTTGCCTTGAAATATTCCATGAAGAATGGAACATACATGCCAAGGGCATCTACGAAATCCACCTTCGCTCCTAAACCTGCATATAATAAACGTCCGTGCTTATCTCTCATGCCTTTCACTGTAGAATAAAGGTTTTGAGCCACCTTCATATAGTACTCGTCCTTATACCACTTGTGGAGGTTTAGCAGAAGCAAACCTATGGGTGCTTGGTCTATTTTAATGACAGGATAGTTGAGCGTACAACTTTTGGAATCAATGAAAGCATCTGCCTTTTGCTTCAACTCACTCATTGTAGCTGAATCTCTTTGTTCCATCGCATAGTAGGATGTTCCCACCATTGCGTATGAAGTAAAGAAATTATTGATTGCTTCCGTGTTTCTCTTTTGACGGAAAAGAGATTTGATGTCTTCTGGCAAACCTTTTGGTTCATTCATAGACATCTTTACGCCTCTCAACTCTACTGTTGCCTTACAAACCCTGTCAAGTACTTCCTTATCTGGTGTCTGGTTAGAGAAATGTTCCGTAGGGAAATATTTCCTTTGGAACTTTGTATAATAAGGTTGTACGTATGGCAATATCGCCAATACGTTGAACAGGATAGATATTATAGCAACAGCCAATAATGCCTTGTGGAACAAAGACGTACCCTTCTTCCTAATTCGGGGGGGGTATTCTGAGTGGTTAAATCATTGAGTTTCATATCGTTGAATTTATTAATGATGTATCTTTTTAAGTATTGTACTTTTTGCTTTCTGCATCACAAACACCTTTTCATTGGCAGTCAAACCGAGGTTATAAGCTACGAGTGTGACGGATGCCACACAAACTATTCCTACTACGAAGAAGCGAAGGACGGAATCGTCCATCACGTTGTAGACGAGGGCGGGCACGATGGCGGAGAGTGCCACCACGATGAACACCTTCGAATAGACATGGGTGAAATAATCTCTGATGCGCAAGCCTATCAACGGGCGCAGCATCGACATACGTGCCAACTGGCACACACACTCCATGATGAAATGCACGATGAAGACGCTGTAGGCAGGAAGCCCCAACTTCAACAGCACATAGGAGATGGGCAATATCATGATGAGCGTGGTGCCGCACACCGCCTGGTATTTCTTCACCTTACCCGTGGCTTGATTGGCAACAATCATCGGGTTGGCACAAGTGTAAATCAATGATGTGCAAATCATGATGCGCAGGAATGTGACGGTGTTCTCTGGTACGGTCTTCAACCAAACCCTGAGAATAAACTCCGTCTCGAAGAGGACGGGCAAGGATAGGAAGAAGAGCAGGAAGAACGAGAAGCGGGCACTGCGGAACATCAGCTTGTGCATTTCCTGCATCTCGCCCTTGGCATAGTTCTTCGTTATCTGCGGGTTGAGAGCCATTTGGAAATTGCTCACAAACTGCTGGATGGCGTTCTGCACCTGCACAGCTACTCCTCGGGCGGCATTGACCACCGGGCCGAAGAAGACATTGAGCAGCATGTTGAGTCCCTGTCCGAAGAAGACGGCAGAGAGGTTGCCGAACATGCTCCAACCTGCGAAGCTCGTCATCTCACGGAAGAGAGCCTTGTCCCACACATGGCGGTACTTGGTTTCCTCGAAATGGCGGTTGCAATAGATGCTGTAACAAAAGCGTATGAGCACTTGCACCGCAAGGAGGAGAATGGCATAGACGATGAGTTTGTCGAAAGGCGACACCACCAACAGGTAGACGATAACGAGCTTCAGTACTGCCTCCAAGATGGAGATATAGGCGAATGCCGACATGCGCTCGTGGGCAATGATGTCGGAATTGTATGGCACGCTCACTATCATGACCACGGCATCGACAATGGAGCACTGCAGCACCCAGAAGGCGGCATCCATGCGTTCGGGCGGTATCTGCATCTTGTTGTAGAGGAACCATACGCCGATGGTCTCGCCGAGGAGCACGATGATACCAGCAATGAGGGAGTGTATCTGGAGTGTGGTGCTGAAGACAGTGGAGAGGCGCTCCTTGTCGCCACGGCCGAGGGCGAAGGTGATGTACCGCTGCGTGGCGGAGGACATGGAGCCGTTGATAAAGCCGAACATGGCGACGATGCCGCCCACTACATTATATATACCGTAGTCCTCCACGCCGAGGGTGTTGAGCACCACGCGGCTGGTATAGAGCGATATGCCCATCATGAAGAGCATGCGGGAATATAGGAGGAGGGTATTCTTGGCTATTCTTTTGTTGTTGTCTTGTGATTGAGACATATAATCAATTTGAATCTGAAGTTAAAACAAGAAGGGACTCAAGACTCAACGTCCCTTTTGTGGCTCATGTCGCCAGAACAGTCTTAGATTACATGTAACCTGTTTCTCGTTTTTAGAACAAGTATTCGTACTGCGACATAATCCTTTGATGGTCGTTCTCGTACCTGATTTTGTCGTTAGGACTGGTCTGCGGACTGGCAATAATACGTTCCATTTCTTGGAGTATCTTGCCCCCTTCACCCATGATGGGGTCGAGGTGTTCCTTGAACTGTTCTACAAAGGGCGCATAGTAGTAGCCTATCTCTTCGATGATGAAGGAATAGATGTTCCATGCGTCATGGAGGGTGATATGGTTATGCGCCACCTCGTCGAGTGCGTATTTCCTCAGATAGTCGATATTCTCCGCTTGCGCCGCCACTTCCTTGTCGGTCTTCACGGGGTGGAAATAGCGGTCTATCAGCACTTGCCGCTCTTGCAGGTTGCGATGATAGAAGATGTTTTCATCTGCTGAGGATGTCTTGCCTGGTTCCACTTCCTCGAAGTGCTCGGCATGCACGCCGCTGATGGCGACACTCAGTCCACCGATGTCCATCACAAGGCGACGGTCGCGGTCGATGCGGATGATATATCCTTCCAGTCCTGCCATTTCACCGGTGGTGATGCGGAGCAGGATGCGGTTGCGGGCGTAATAGTGATAGGGATGGAGTAGGAATCGGATGCGTTCGGGCGAGGTCTTCGTGACACGCATGAAGGGTTGCATCTGTACGTCGGGTATCTCCGCCACCTTACCCGTGCTACAGTTCTTGCACAGGTAAGCACCAGGGAATTTGTCGTTGAGATAGGATTGTATCTCTTGGGGATTGCCCTGAAAGAAGACGAGCCCGCTGACGGTGGGCACTTCCTGATGACGCACCTTTTGCTTGCCCTGTTTCTTGAAATAACGGACGGTCTTATGCACGAAATAGGTCTTGCCGTCTTTCGCCAACTGTTCTTCCATTCCCCTTGCCTTGCTGTTGTGAACGAAGATGTAAGACCATGTGGTTACGTCCGAGTGACGACACTTCTTTATCTCAGAGCCAGACGTCTTCTCTGGTTCTGTAACGTGGGTGCCCTCTGGAGAAACAGGTTTCTCGTCGGCTGTAGAAAAAGAACTCGTACCGTCCGGTTTCATAAATTCCTTCCTACTTTATGTCCTTGGCTGCTACCGCGCATGACGGCAGGGTTAGCCTATATAGCACATAAATAAGTTTGCCCATAAAATTCTAATCGTGTATGGCGTGACAGACGACCTGCCACACCTTCTTAATTTTTTACACCCTACACAAGTTCTTAGTAGAAATGTGCGTAACTAAAAGCAAAGATATAAAAATTCCTCCAAACTCATGTCAGTTTTTATCACTTTCTTTCTCAAACCGCAAAATTCGTCGGAATGGTGACGTAAATCATGTGTTCTGCTTGCGCAAAATCAGCCATCATGCGCCATTTTCCATACTTTCAGGCGTTTTCATGGAGTTATCGGAGGTGCTGCCCGAACGTCTCCCCTGGTGATTAGGGGGGGGTAAATATTCCTTTTATTTGACAAATTGTTTAAGATTTTTCAAAGAAAATTGGACAAAAGAGGAAGGTGGCGCAAGTGATGGTTATAAGACAAAAACCGAAAAAACTCCCTGTGGTGGGCAAACTCTTCGAGTTTTGATGGTGGCAGTCTGTGTTGGGTTTATGTAAGCAAGCTTACACGCCCATCACAGCCTACCGCCATCAGTGCCGTCCCGGCACTTTGCCCACCGCAGGGCGATAAACCACGCCTTCGGCAAAAACCGCTGCACCATTCTTTTCTCCCACAGGTCTCACTGAGCACACACAGAAATTTAGGTCTGAAACACGGATAAAAGGATATAACGGATGTGAGTTTGCAGGAAATGTGAAAGCAGTCCGCGAGGTTTTGAGGGTGTGTCAAAACGACGCATTCAAACAAAGCCCCGACTTTCACAAGCCAGG
>CAVAGT010000134.1:0-6057 GCA_963588155.1 Lachnospiraceae bacterium
GTGCATCTTGTGGGAGAGATGCTTGAAATAATATGCCGTGGGCTTCATGCAGTAGGGGCCGTGGCCGCTCACCACGTCGTCGGCAGAGGAGCCGATGTAGGAGAGCTGTGGGTGGAGGTCCTTGATGGAAGCCTGCAGCGCACTTTGCAACGTGGCAGGCGGAAAGCCCTCGTTGCGGCCACAGTAGAGGGCTATCGACGGGTGGCGCCTGATGTGGCTGACGAGGTCGCGCGCGTTTTGCATGAACATCGTCTCGTCGTCGGGGTCGGGCCCGTCCCATGGATTGGCGAGCCAGAAGTCTTGCCATACCATGATGCCGTATTTGTCGCAAGCGTCGTAGAATTCCTCGTCGCCAATCTGCCCCACCCAGTTGCGGATGATGTTGAGGTTCATGTCGCGGTGGTAGCGCACGGTGGCGTCGTATTCGCGTCCACGGTAGCGCAGGTTGGCCTCGGAGAAACCCCAGTTGCCGCCCATCGGGTCCATGCGCTTGCCGTTGACGAAGAGCTGCAACCGCTTGCCCCTGCCATCGGGCGAGGGTTCAAGGGCGGTGCTCACCTGTCGCAATCCGGTCTTGAAGCGGAGCGTGCAGAGCGTGTCGGTGTCGCTGGTCAGGGAGAAGCCGGCATCGTAGAGGTAAGGCTCGCCATAGCCATTGGGCCACCACAACTTCATCTGCTGGCGCGCGAGCTGACGGTATTCAGAGGGCGAGAAGCTCACGTCGCGGCTCTCGCCCGCCTGCACCGTTATGTCCTTGGAGAAACGCAGTGGGCCAATCCATCCGCTGAGCGTCACCTTGGCAGGCTCCTCGCGCGTGGAGACAACCTTCACGGTGGGTGTCATAGTGGCGAGGGTGTCGGCCTGTGCCAGCTCGGTGGTCACGAGTGGGTCGGTGAGGCAGAGCCCGTCGTCTTGCGTGAGATACACATCGTTCCATATGCCCATGCAGCGGCCAGGCGTTGAGGTTATCCAGTCCCAGCCTATCGTGGGCGTGAACGTTGGGTTGTCGGCGCAGAGCGCGCCGCCGTTGAGGTCGGTCGAGCGTGCGTTCTTTATCTTCACGGGTCCGGGGTGGGCATTCTTCATCACATGAACCACAAGCTCGTTGCGCCCATCCTTCAAGAGTTTTGAGATGTCGAAGCGGGCACGGGTGAAAGCGCCGTCGATCCTGCCCACGCGCTGGCCGTTGAGCTCCACCGTGGCGCGCCAGTCGATGCCGTCGAAGCACAAGTAGCGATGCGATTTAGTGGCGGCAAAAGTAGCATAACCGTTGCTTATCGCGCCATTGCGCACCATGATGTTGGCCTTGTAGGTGAAATCGGAGTTGAAGAACGATTCGGACACCTGTCTCATGTTGTTGGCAATGGTCGTCTCCGGCACCGCGCCTACATTGATATAGCTCGTCAGCGCCGTTCCCGGTACGGTGGCCTCTATCCATGGCGACGCGCCTTTCAGAGGTTTGGTCTCAGCGTCGCAGTCGCGGCGTATCTGCCAGTGGTTGAGCGAGAGCTTGTCGTTGCCAAGGTTGAGGCTGTTGCTTGGCTTTGCCACCAATCCGCCGCGCCCGAGCACCTCCAGTTCGCCCACGCCGTAGGTGTTGCCGCGTGGCGCGGTGAGCCAGAGCCTCACGTAGCGTCCCTGCGCCTTGAATGGCACTGTGGTCACGCTGCCGTCCTTGGCAGACGAGAGCTTGGCGATGTCGCGCCATGTGCTCCCGTCGTCAGACACTTGGGCTACGCCAGCCTTTGCCGCGTAAACCCAGTGAATGCGCAAGCGTTCTATGTCGGCTCTCGTCCCGAGGTCCACTTTCAGCCATTGTGGTTGGCTTGCCTTGTCAGGGTCCGCCACCCACGCGCTGAAGAAATGCTCTGAAGGCAACCAACTCATGTTGAGTTGCTTCCATGGGAGAGAGAACATGAGAAATTTCTCGGGCACGTCGTCTGCCGCCCCCTCGTCGATTGCGTATATCCGCCACCAAACGGCAGAAGGCATGGTGAAGCGGAACCTCAGTCCTCGCCACGCCACGCCCTTGTGGTTGAGTGGAATGGCGATGATGCCGCGGCGCAAGGGCAGATTGGTCAGCCCCGTCTGCTTGTTGGGGTCGGTGGAGACCGTCTGCATGGTCTTGTAGCCCGGCAGTCCGTCGCGCTTCATGGAGCCTATATTGCCCCATGACGTTCCGTCGGCGGTGCCTTCGACGTCTATGCGCCAACCTGTAGGCAACTTCGTGTCGTAAGCCGTTTCGAAGCAAAGGCGAAGCGTGTCGGCATGGACGGTGCCGCCTCCCCAAAGGTATTGCAGCCATCCGTCGGGACCATAGACGTAGTAGGCCGTCACCTTGTGGCCGTCGATGGCCTTGAGCCTGTCGCGCGAGGTGTCCACGCCCTTGTTTGTGGACACCGTGAGCGTCGTGGGCTCGCCCTTGGTCAAGAGACCGTCGGTGGCGAGCTGGGCCGTGAGGTTGCAGTCGATGCTCGACGATGCCGTGGCCAACCTGTTGAGGGCCAAGTCGCGAAACTCGTTGTCGGCGATGAGCCGTGGCGCGGTGTGCTCTGCCTTGCTTCTGGGGTAGAGACCTATCCCGCGATTGTAGTGATCCTGTGCTTGCGCTGTGGCGGCAAGCGTCAAACCCAGCGCTGCCATGATGATACGAATATTCATTCTATGCTTTGTGGATAACCCGTTATCTTCTTGTTGTTTCCACGGTGGTGGTGTTCTCGTGGTTTCTTGTCACCTTTATGTCGTTCGACCCGTTGAACGGGATGTCGAGGCTCAGCGTGGTGACCCAGTCGGTATATTGCAGCGCGATGTGCAGCGTGTCGTCGGTCACGCCGTAGCTTCCTGCCACGTTGAAGTGGCGGCTTAGGCCGTTGAACCTTCCGCGCGCCTCGACGGAGTAGACGGGAGTGACTTGCGTGTGTACCGACGTCCACACATTATTATATAGGCCAAGCGTCACCGTGTCGCCGTCTTGGACATAACTGAACAATATTTCCCCGGGGCGCGATGAGCGGCGCGCTGATATTTCAGACCATCCCATTTGATTCTTGCCCAATGTGAGGCGAATGGGCGATAGCAGACCGTCCGCTATAGCCTTGCCTTCGGCAGGCCTTAGCTCGTAGCCGTTCATGTGCCGGTAATAAAGGTCGGGAGTGACGGAGGGCGCAAGAGGCTCGTCGGAAACGGTCGGCAGGAGTTGTCGCCAGAAAAGGCGGCGCTGGTTGATGCCGTCGATGGCCGTGCACTCCGTGATCACTGCCACCATGTCTTTGTCGGGTATGATGAGGATATACTGTCCGTAGGCCCCGTCGGCACGTGACGCCCCCGGATATTCGCAGCACCACATTTGGTAGCCGTAACCGAAGGCTCCATTGTCTATTTGCTTCTCCTTCATCGCCCTCGCCCAGTCGGCAGGTATGAGTTGCTTGCCCTGCCAGGCACCATTGTGGAGAAGCAAGAGCCCGAACTTGGCAAGCGACTCCGTTTGTATGCGCAGCCCCCAGCCTCCCGTGTTGAAGCCCTCGGGACTCGTCTCCCATTCCACTTCAGTGATGTGCATCGGGTCGAACAAGCGTGCCTTGAGATAGTCGAGCAGCTTGATGCCCGTGGCCTTTTGCACTATCACGCTAAGGAGATAGGTGCACATGGAGTCGTATTTGAATTGCTTGCCGGGTTGTGCCACAGATTTGCCAAGCCATGTCTCGCACCATTGGTCGCCATTGTTGCGCATCACCCAGTCGGGCTCTATGCCCGACGACATCGTGAGCAAGTCTCTCACCGTCATGCGCTTGTAGTTGGCTGAGCGGTTGAACGATTTCGGGAAGAAGTCGGCCACGCGGCTGTCCAACTTCAGTTTGCCGTCTCCGATAGCCATGCCCACTGCCGCCGACACGAAAGTCTTTGAGCACGAGTACATCGTGTGCATGCTCTCCTTGCTCCATGGCGCAGGATAAACCTCGCCTACTACGCTGTCGTGTCTAAGTACCATCAAGCTATGGATGCTGGTCTTCGGTAGAGACATTAGCGAGTCGGTGAGACGGATGATCTCATAGGATGAGATGCCGCAACGCTCGGGAAGCGTGCGTGGAAGGTCACCGGTTTGGGCTTGCGTGGCAGTCAAGGTCGAAGCCCAGAGAAGCGCGGATAGCGCAAAATGAAGTGTTCGCATATCGTGTGTGTTTGGTATTCTTTTTGGAAGCTTGCGGTGTCGGTTGTCATTATTTGAAGTCGACAAGAAACGCCACGAGGTCATCGTTTTCTTTCAGTTGCAGCTTCTTCCTCAGTTTGTATCGCGCCCCCTTCACGCCACGGACGCCGTCGGCCATCACCGAGCGCACTATGGTCTTGTTTGGCAATGGCGTTTGCGTCCACGTGTAGCCATCGAACGAAAGCATGCCACGGTTGTTGCCAACGTGCATCATGCCGCGGCTGTCTTGCGTTATCGACCAATTCTGCAATCCGCCATCATATTGCGCAGGGCCATAGTTGGTCAGCACGGGCATGAATCGTTGGCCTTTGACCGTCAGGAGCCATGATAAAGCCATGACGGCGCACAACAAGAGCCTTAGCCGCGCAGAGGATGTGGGAAACTGTCGCAGTGGTGACATTCGCATATAGAATGTTTTTAGTTTACTTGGCAAAAGTAATTATTTTCTGTGTATTAAACAAACAAAAGACTACGATTTGTGCTTTTCCTTCTGCTTTTTGTGGTATTTTATTTCACTCTGTGTATTAATGTGTTATAAAGAAAAGCGTACTAAAAACGTAGTGCCGTCGAAGCATCATCTTAAGACATCGGTGAGCTATGACCACTCTACGGTCGAGGGATACGTGTTCACGCCGAAATACTACATCAGCGAGCAGATTCGTCTCGACAACAATAGCCTGTCGAAGACCGTGACCACATATAATAATTATGTGTGGGACAATACCTTGAACTACAACGACTCATGGGGCAAGCACAGCTTCGGTGCCATGCTTGGCCAGTCTATGCGCCAGGAGAAATACCATCTCCTTACCGCTACAGCAAACAACGTGCCAGAGGACAAAGACCGTGAGTTTCGATATCACCGCCGAGACATTGAAGTTCTATGATTCCAACCTCGACTATGTATGCGAGCCCGGCGACTTTCAGGTGATGGTGGGCCCCAACAGCCGTGACGTGCAGAAACTTGGCTTCACGCTAAAGTAAGGTTGCGTAAATATTGTTGTTAGGTAAAAAGACTTAGCGATTGACATGAATCAGGGCTGGCGTTTCTCACGAAGTGTCGGCCCTTTTGACTATCCTACGATGCTATCAGCATAAGTATCGCCAAGGTGAATGCCCTGACCGCCGAGGACTACAGCGTGCTGGTAATAATCATTAACGTCCTTTTGGACTGCTCTTGCTGCACTTTGCTTTTTCTCCCATTCTTCTTCCACCAATCCTGCTAAATAGCCATTGCCTAGGCAATGCAAGTCGGCGATGCCTTCGCTCATCATATAATAGATGTCTGAGTCATAGAAAAAATCCAAGGCATCTTCTAATGACATCCCCGATTGTTTTGTATGCAGTACGTCATAGCAAGGGACAATATAGTCGTTCAAGACTCCCGATGAGCGCAACAACTTATACACCTGGCTGGCACTCATTTTGAGGCGTTCGGCCAAGTTGCCTACGCAATAGGTTATGGAGTCCAATTGGTACTCTTGCATAATCTTTCCTTTAATTCCGTGGCAAAATTATAATTTTTTTCCGATACCGCCAAAGTTGCTGTTACTTCAATTAACTAAAAACTCCCGTGCGGAGCGCGCTCCGCACGGGATGTCTTTTTTGCTTATATGTTCAAGCTCTCTTGGGCTTTTCTCAGATGCCCATCTGGCGGCTCTTGCCGTCGGCTTTCTTCGTTGAGTGCTTCTTCCAGTACTTGGCACCCTTCTCCTTCAGCTTCGCGGTGAACTCCTCGTTGGCCTTGTCCACTGCCTCTTCTTCATCTTTTGAGGCGAAGGCGTGGCGATAGCCTTTCTGCGTGTTCCATGCGCCACGTGTGAAGTCGGGAACCTGCACGGGTATGTTGC
>CAVAGT010000135.1:0-5712 GCA_963588155.1 Lachnospiraceae bacterium
CAATCGAGACACACCACGGTGGTGGTGAAGTCGAGCCCTACAGACTCGGTAATCGTCGACTTCGACCAGTATGGCTTCGTGTTCTCCACCGAACTGCCACAGAGCCTCCTGTTCTCCGACAAGGCTCAAACCGTGTCGTATGACATGCAGGTGGATGTCACGCCAACCGTGACCAGCACAGCCTCATGGCTCAAGGCCACGGCAGATGGCGACAAGATAACGCTGGAGGCAGCCGAGAACGCCACGGGGCATCCTCGCTCGGCCACGGTGACAATCACCACGAGCAACGGTTCCACCTACACGTCGAGCATCATCCAGGGCGAGTTCAACAAGGACGTAGCCGGCGAGTACTACCTGCTCGATGGCGACAGCCTGGCAGCGGGCATCACCTACGGCACCCTGGCCACACTCAGGGAAAGCGCCACTGGAGCCAAGGAACTCTACTTGCCACAGATTGGCAATGCCATTGGCTTGACATGGAACGACGCCACCTTGACGCTGACCATTGCCGGCGGCACACCCATTGGCCCGCTCACGTTGGGCAAGACCACCTATTATCTCTTCGCCGACATGCTGGCCACCGACGACTACATCTATTGGGGCAGCAGCATAACATACTCTGCCCAGATCGTCTACGACGAGGAGAGCGAGACGACCTATGGCGAGTTTAAGGACGATGGCACCATCGACGAGGAGACCCAAGTAAACGGACTGAGCATCGACGCGTTCAAGGCCAACGCCACGACAAGCGCCAACTATGTAGGAGCCTTGATGATGTTTGGCAACCCAATCTTGATAAAAGTCGACGAAGCGTCGGGCGCGAAATCGTTGCGCCACAGCGCCAAGGCCTTGCGTCAGGCACCGCTTCAGCTCGCAAAACGCGGATTGATAAAGTAACGCACCAAGAAATACCAAACTAAAAGAAGCCCTCATTGTCATCTCGGCAATGAGGGCTTCTTTTAAACACATCCTACTTGCGCTTCGCCGTCAGTATAGGTGAAGATTTTGCTATAATAATATAAATCTCAGCAAATTCTGGATGCTTTCTGTTTTTTTTGAGTACTTTTGCCAATAAACATACATAGTAGGCAAGAAGGTTATGGCATTGAAGTTATATCCCATAGGAATACAGACATTCGAGCGTATCCGTAAGGAAGACAAGCTCTACATCGACAAGACGGAATATATCTACCGCATGGCTCATACCAGCGGCACCTATTTCTTCCTGGGGCGGCCACGCCGTTTCGGCAAGTCGCTCCTTGTCACCACCATGCAAAGTTACTTCGAGGGAAAGAAGGAACTCTTCGAGGGTTTGGCCATCGAAAAGCTGGAGAAAGAATGGACGGAATACCCTGTACTGCATTTCGACATGAGCTTGGGAAAGCACATGGAAAAGGAGCAGCTGGAAAGATACTTGCTCTACATCCTGTCAAACAACGAGCGCAGACACGGAATAACGAAACTGTCGGACGGAGTAGCGGAATCCCTCGGACTTGACCCAGCCAAAGGACTCGGTGCTTTCGTTGACCCAAACATACGCCTCACAAATCTTATACAGACCCTTTTTGAAAAGACTGGTAAGCAAGTGGTGGTACTCATCGATGAGTACGATGCGCCTATGCTTGACGTGGCGCATGAGACAGAACAACTCGACGTGCTCCGCAACGTCATGCGCAACTTCTACAGTCCGCTGAAAGGTTGCGAGTCCATGCTCCGCTTCGTCTTCCTTACAGGCATCACGAAGTTCTCGCAGCTCAGCATCTTCAGTGAGCTGAACAACATCACCAACATTTCGATGGATGATGAATACGCAGGTATCTGCGGCATCACCAAGGAAGAACTCTTAGGGAATATGTCGGAAGACATCGACATGCTTGCCAAGGCATTGGAATATTCCAGAGATGTAACCATCTCCAAGCTTAAAGAGCACTATGACGGGTATCATTTCTCGAAGGTCTCACCGGATGTATTCAACCCCTACAGCTTGCTCAACTGCTTTGCCAAGAAAGAATTAGGTGCTTACTGGTTCAGCTCCGGCACGCCGACATACCTTATTAATATGTTGAGGAAATTTGACGTTCTTCCTACCGACATCGCCCCTATAGAGGCGCAAGCATCAGCTTTCGATGCACCGACGGAGAAGATGAAGACCATTACTCCCCTGCTCTACCAAAGCGGATACGTCACCATCAAGGACTACGACAGGGACACCACCCTCTATACCCTCGACATCCCCAACAAAGAGATCAAGGTGGGGCTATACGACAACCTGCTGCCCAACTATCTCGACGGAATATTCGCCGAGCGTGGCAACGTAACCATCGCCCGTATGGGTTCCCTTATCCGCAAGAACAACATGGACGGAGCCTTGCAGTTGCTCCAGACCTTCCTCGGCACCGTACCCTACTGCAACGTGACCAATTACGAAGGCCATTACCAGCAGATGCTCTTCATCATCTTCTCGCTCCTCACCAATTTCGTGGTGGATGTGGAAGTTCATACTCCCAAGGGAAGAGTGGACATCGTGCTCCTCACCCGCACCGACCTCTACATCATCGAGCTGAAGCTGAACAAGGATGCGCAGACCGCCATGCAGCAAATCAACCTCAAGAACTACGCCCAGCGATTCGCTCTCAGTGGCAAGCCCGTCACCAAGGTGGGTGTCAACTTCGACTCCACCCTGGGGAACATCACCGACTGGATGGTGGAAAAGTTTCCTGTTTCATACACTATCTATACAGTTGAGCCAAGCGAAAAACTAAGAGAGAGCTAAAATATTTTATTTTCCTCAAGAATTTATC
Organism: Lachnospiraceae bacterium; assembly: GCA_963588155.1. Lineage (GTDB taxonomy): Bacteria > Bacteroidota > Bacteroidia > Bacteroidales > Bacteroidaceae > Prevotella. The sequence goes on from CAVAGT010000135.1 coordinate 2,802, forward strand.
CTCAACACATACCCTTTCTTCTTGATGGACTCTATCCTGACAGTGGCATCGTGCTGGAGGGCGTGCCGGAGGTAGGTCATCTGCACGTTCACCGCCAGGGAGTTGGCATAAGAGACCGTTCCCCAAACCGTCTCTTGTATCATCTCCTTGCTCACCACATTGCCGATGTTCTTCGCCAACAAGCGAAGGATGTCGGCTTGGCGACTGGTGATAAGGATACGAGAGGCACGGGTGCGAAGTTCGTTATTACTATAAATAAAGGTAGTCTCGCCGAAGCGATAGACTTCCTCCTCCACGGTTTCCGCCATGCCGACGGCAAACCTTTCCTCTATCCTCGCCAAGAGTTCCTCGGGATAGAAGGGCTTGGCAAGGTAGTCGTTCGCCTTCAGCGAAAAGCCCTTCAAGCGGTCGTTCTTCTCCGTGCGGTCGGTGAGGAAGAAGATAAGCACCTTGGGGTCGATGGCACGGATACGTTCCGCCACCTCATAGCCATCCATTTCAGGCATATTGATGTCGAGCAACACCAGGTCGGGTTTTACTTCCGGGAACTGTTCCCAAGCCTTCCTGCCGTTGCCCGCGTAAGTCACCTCGTACCCATGTTGCTCCAGAAAACGCTTAAGCAACATGGAATACTTCAAATCGTCATCTGCGAAAAGTATCTTGATAGTCTTTGTCATTGCGGTATTACTATTGTTATCTTCGTTCCCGTCCCCACTTCACTCGTCAGTTTCTTCCTGCCGCCATGCGCCTTCACGATCATGTCCACAAAGCACAAGCCCAATCCGATGCCTGGTTGCATCATGTTGGGATAGGCATTGCTGCGATAGAACTTGGTCCAGACTCTCGATTGTTCTTCCGATGAGATTCCTATACCATTGTCGGCAACAGAGATGGCGACCTCACCAGCTGGTGTATCTTGGCAAGTGATGTCGATGTTTACGAAGTCGCCCGAATACTTCACGGCATTCTCCAACAAGTTGCTCACTACGTTCTGCAACTGTTCTCTGTCACCTTGCATCTTATCAGAACTTCGCTGATAATCGAGTGAAACGACAACCTCCTTCTGCGTGTTCTTTCGGAACACATCGGCGAGACGCGAGAGCATGATGTGAATATCAAACTCTGAGATTTGGAGCGGAATGTGTTCCTCTGCTCTTATCACCTCACGAAGTTTATTGAGATAAGCGGTCAGATTGTCGCTCTCCTCTTTCACTGTCTCTGCTATATCATCATCATTCAATACCGACACACACATCTTCAAGGTTTGCACCGGTCGCTTCAACTCATGAATCATCGTATACACAAAGTCACCTCTCATCTTGTCCACCTTCTTCTGGATAAGCATCACCTTGATGAGATAGGCGAAACTCAGCAAGAGCAGAAGGGTTACAACGATGCTGCCGATGATTTGCCACATCATGCCTCGCAATATCGGTTGCACAGCCACCCTCATCTTGACTTGCATCGACTGATACTGGATGGGATTGAAAGGCACTTCCACAAGCATCTCATGATGAAAGAGCGAAGCCGACTCAACGATTCTTGTCTTCCAAAGACGCTTTTGAGATTTTATCATCTGAGCCTCCACAAAATCATCGCCCAACTCTCGGCTCATAAAGCGCACGAAATGAATTGCATCAAAACGAGTCATCTGAAAGGTAGTATAGGCATTGACACAATCTGCCGAGTTAGAAGAATCCGTTTCTCGTAAGTCGAAGGTATCCCTTTGCTCTACCATATTACGAAAGGCAGGCTTCAACATGACCACGCCATTCACAATGGTATCCGCCCCTTTTGGTGAACAAACAGTGGTAAGAGGTCCCGAATAATCACTAAAATATACAGAAACGACATAACCTATGTGGGACTTGCCACAAACCGAATCACTCACTTGATGTAAATAAGCCACCACAGCCCTTTCCACCTTCCCGCAATTTTCCTTCTGTAGCTCTCCCATCGAATAGGAGATACTATTATAGAGCCAATAGCCTTGGAGCACTATCAGCAGGAAGGAGGAGAGGATGGTGAGCATCCATACGTTTTTTATTCTTTGGTTCATACTTATTTCTTTATCTTATTCAAAGCTCATGCAAAGGTGCTGAGTTTTCTCCATATATGAATAAGGTGAAGCCTATTTTTTTCGCTTGCATAATGTTTCAGTAATGATTATGCTATATTTCCAGACAAGAAATCTATTCCTTTGCAGGCAAAAACAATAAAGACATGAAGAAAGGAACCATATTACTGGCGATGCTCGCCATAGCGACTATCGCTTCTGCCCAAAAGACCGACTCGCTTCTCGCCATTTGGCAAGACTCACTGCAAGCGGTTACGGTCGTGGGCCACCGTCCGATGTACAAGATGAAGGACGGTGCCTTGACTACCCACATCCGCAACACGCCCTTGGCAAAGGAACCGACATGGGAAGACCTTTTGAAGCACATCCCTGGCATGAGGCAATCGCAAGATGGTTCCTTCGAGGTCAATGGACTGGGTACACCCACCATTTACATCAACGACAAAAAGGCAACCTCTGCCGAGCTTGCCCACCTCGATGTCAAACAGATAGACGACATCGAACTCATCACCACTCCTGGTGCTCAATACGATGCCGACACGGGTGCCGTACTGCGAATCGTGACGCGTAGAAGAGACGTGGGTATCTTCGGAAAGATACAGGCATACGACAAGTTGAGCGAGGTAAACACCACCAACGGGGACATCACCCTGGGTTATACAAACTCCAAAATTTCCATATCCGGTTTCTACGGTTACCAAGACAATCGCTACAATGTACACCAGCCCCAGGAAACCACGGTTAGAGCCACCGACGGCGAATATCTCTTCGGATCCGACCGCCATGGCAAGAACAAGGCACACGCCAATTCCACCGAACTCAACTTCGACTGGC
>CAVAGT010000136.1:0-5474 GCA_963588155.1 Lachnospiraceae bacterium
CCTATAAGGCCGAGCCGATAAAACCCACCGTTGACTTCGCCGACTTCGAGAAGTTGGACATCCGCGTAGGCCACATCAAGAACTGCGAAAAGGTGAAGAAGGCCAACAAACTGCTCAAGTTCACCATCGACGACGGTTCGGGCACCGACCGCACCATAGTCAGTGGCATCGCGAAATTCTACGCACCGGAAGAGCTTATAGGCAAGGACGTGCTCTTCATAGCCAACCTTGCGCCGCGCAAACTGATGGGCATAGAGAGCCAAGGCATGATCCTTTCGGCCGAAAACTTCGACGGCAACCTCAGCGTAACCACCCTCCTGCGCGACGTGAAGCCCGGCAGCAAGGTCTGCTAAGCCGTGCCTCACGGCTTCCAAAGCCGCCATTGACGGCTCTGTTCTGCTGCGATAACCTGCCAAAACCGTGTATTTTTATATGGTTTTGGCAGGTTATTTTATCTAATAACTTGCCAAAACTGAATATTTTTCGTACTTTTGGCAAGTTGTTAAAGCCAACTTGATATGGAAAGACTGATAGGAAGACGCAAGGAAATGGCTGTGATTCAATCGTGTATGGAGTCAGGCCGCTCGGAGCTTGTCGTCGTTTACGGTCGCCGGCGCATAGGGAAAACGTTTCTGGAACGCGGATAACACTCTAACACGAATGTGTTTTTCTTTCTCATGGTCACGAATATCACGAATATCACGAATGTAGGGCAGGCAGAAAGTAAAGGGGAAGCTTGGTGCTAACACAAAATATCAGTACTTTTGCAGAAACGCATTAGAATACATCAAGGCGTGATATGAGAAACGACACTTTACAATAATCTAAATTCATAATAACGATGACTATTCAAAACAAACCTGCTCCTGGTGGGGGGGGAAATTTCGTGCTTCTTAGAAAACATAAATAGCCACAAACGGTTATTCTTGATTCTCTTTGTTGCAATGTTGTATCCAGTGCTTTGCAACCTCACAAACGAGGCAAGCCAATGGACGCCAAAACACTTTATCGCTGTTGCCATACTGGATTTCTTTGAGGCTTACCTCTTGGTGGGCATACTCTCATTCATCAGAAACAGTCGTGCCATTAAACTCTTATCCGGAATATTCCTATCCATTACATTTTTCGAGGGCTTACTTCGATTGTCCGCAATAGTCCTTACCCATGGGTCGTTGGACAAGGATATTGTGGCCGCGGTACTTGGTACCAATGCAGCAGAAGCAAGTGAAATGGTAGGAACATTCTTATCTCTCAAGAACATCTGTATTTTCCTCGGATATCCCTGCATTATAGCTGCCACTGCATATCTGACTAATAAATTCAAAATCCGGTCACCGTCAAAATTTTACAGCAAGATAATTTTTGCCATCATTCTCCTTAGCGGAGCATTTGTAGTGTATGTCCAATGTGTCAAGAGCGTATTCTTTACTTATGCCACCCCAGGCCAGACTATCAATCTCATAGCCTGCTATGACGAGGTGATTCATTCCAACGACCATCACATCATCAAAACCAATCCCAAACTGACCGTGAACAAGAAAGGGCAACCGCCCGTTATTGTATGGATTGTTGGCGAATCGACCTCCAGCCACCATTCTTCTTTGTATGGTTACGACAAGCCTACTAATCCACTATTGCAGAAGAGAGTCGATGCTGGCCAGGCCTACGTTTACAAAAAAGTGAAATCTGCATGGACGCATACGCAAGAGAGCTTCAAACTCATGATGAGCACTTACAGCAAACGGTCGGGGGAGTCTGTCAAGTGGTACGAGTGCACAACGCTACCGGAAGTTGCGCACCTCGCAGGATATCACACATATTGGATTTCAAACCAAAGCAAGACAGGACTGTATGACAACTACGTAGGGCAATATTCAGAATTCTGCGATACAAGCGTCTTCATAGGCAATAAATATGCTGGTTGCACCCGAAGAACATACGACGGAGAACTGATACCTGTGATGAGACAGTTCCTGACAAAGCCAACATCAAAGGATTTCTTCATCGTACATCTTATGGGATGCCACGCGACTTTTACAAATCGTTATCCTGCATCGTTCAACGTATTCAAAGAAGACGACTATTCGAACCGTCCATCTTCACAACGACAGAACTTGGCGACCTATGACAATGCTGCACTGTACAACGACTTCGTCGTAAGCACCATCATGAACCTTGTCAGCAAGCGTGAGGCTATAGTAGTGTATGCGCCAGACCACGGTCTGGACATATATCAGACTCGTCCCGATCATTGTGCACATGGCATTGGAGGAGACAAGAAGAGCGAGAGCGTTTCGCGCGACATACCATTCCTTATATATATGTCGCCTCTCTACCAACAGCGTCATCCGGATGTTGCAACCAGCGTAGCCAAGTCGGTAAATAAGAACTTCGACACAGAAAACATGATATATCTAATGATGGACTTGATGCAATGCGACTTCAATCCACCTGTAGTAAAGAAGCATTCGATTATAAGATAGACCGAGACTACAGTTACCAAACAGCAAGGGCTGCAAACCATGACGGTTGCAGCCCTTGCTGTTTGGTATTTGGCAGCGGTTACTTCTCCACTGTCTCTTCTTTCTTCTCCTCCGCAGCGAAGTCAGTCACGTTCTTGCGGTTGGCTTGCATACGTTCGTGCTCCTCTTTCGACAGGACTATGATCTTGCTGAACTCGCGTGAGCCTGTTCCGGCGGGTATCAGGTGACCGCAGATGACGTTCTCCTTCATGCCCTCAAGGTTGTCGCGCTTGCCGCGGATGGCAGCTTCGTTGAGTACTTTGGTGGTTTCCTGGAACGATGCGGCCGACATGAAGCTCTTGGTCTGCAGAGCGGCACGCGTAATACCCTGGAGTATCTGCGTGGAAGTGGCGGCAACGGCATCGCGAACCTGCACGAGGCGGAGGTCACGGCGCTTGAGTGACGAGTTCTCGTCGCGCAGTTTGCGCACCGTAACAATCTGTCCGGCCTGGAGATTTTCGCTGTCGCCGGCATCGGTGACAACCTTCTTGCCCCAGATACGGTCGTTTGCCTCGGCGAAATCGAGCTTGTCAACAATCTCCTGTTCAAGGAACGTGGTGTCGCCCGGGTCGTTTATCTGAACCTTGCGCATCATCTGGCGCACGATAATCTCGAAGTGCTTGTCGTTAATCTTAACGCCTTGCAGACGGTAAACGTCCTGTACCTCGTTGACAATGTACTCCTGAACAGCCGTGGGACCCTTGATTGCAAGGATGTCGGCGGGCGTTATCACACCGTCAGACAGCGGAGTTCCGGCACGCACAGCATCGTGTTCCTGCACCAGAATCTGCTTTGACAGTGACACAAGGTACTTGCGCTGTTCGCCAGTCTTTGAGGTTACGACTATCTCGCGATTGCCTCGCTTGACCTTACCCATCGTCACCTCACCGTCAATCTCGGATACAACGGCAGGATTTGACGGGTTGCGTGCCTCGAACAGCTCGGTTACGCGGGGAAGACCACCGGTGATGTCACCGGCCTTGCCCACGGCACGGGGTATTTTCACGAGCGTTACACCGGTCTTGACGGTCTGTCCGTCGTCAACAACAACGTGACCTCCCACAGGGAAGTTGTACGTTCCGACCTTCTCGCCCTTGGAGTTGATGATGTCGCAGGTGGGAACCTTCGACTTGTCCTTGGACTCTGTGATAATCTTCTCGGTCAGTCCGGTGGTCTCATCGGTCTCGGCACGGAAGGTCACGCCCTCGATAACGTCGTTGAACTTGAGCGTACCGGCATACTCGGTGACGATAACGGCGTTGAAAGGATCCCACTGGGCAATCTTCTCACCCTTGGCCACAACGTCGTCGGTCTTGTAATAGAGTGAAGAACCGTAGGGGACGTTCATCGTAGAGAGCACGATGCCTGTGTTGGGATCGACGAACCGCACCTCGCCAAGACGGCTGACAACCATCTCGCACTTCTTTCCGTCTTCCTCAAACGGTACGGTGCGCAGCTCCTCAAACTCAAGACGGCTGTCGTTCTTGGCCACGATAGAGGCGTTGGCTGCGGCATTGGCGGCCACACCACCGGCGTGGAAAGTACGGAGAGTAAGCTGTGTACCAGGCTCACCGATGGCCTGTGCGGCGATGACACCGACGGCTTCGCCTTTCTGAACCATGCGGCGCGTGGCCAGATTGCGGCCGTAGCACTTCATGCACACGCCCTTCTTGCTCTCGCAGGTGAGCACCGAACGGATTTCAACGCTCTCGATGGGCGAGTCTTCAATGGCCTGTGCGATAGGCTCAGTTATCTCTTCGCCGGCAGCAACGATAAGCTCGCCGGTGGTAGGATTGACCACATCGTGGACGGAAACGCGGCCGAGGATGCGCTCGGAAAGCGAAGATATAACCTCGTCGCCGTTCTTCAACGCTGTGCATACAAGGCCACGGAGAGTGCCGCAGTCCTCTTCGGTGATGATAACGTCATGCGACACGTCAACAAGACGGCGCGTGAGGTAACCGGCATCGGCAGTCTTCATGGCCGTATCGGCAAGACCCTTGCGCGCACCGTGGGTAGAGATGAAGTACTCAAGCACTGACATACCCTCCTTGAAGTTGGAGAGGATAGGGTTCTCAATGATTTGCGCACCCTCGGCACCTGCCTTTTGCGGCTTGGCCATAAGTCCGCGCATACCCGAAAGCTGGCGTATCTGGTCTTTAGAACCACGTGCGCCGGAGTCAAGCATCATGAATACGGCGTTGAAGCCCTGATCGGCCTCGGTCATCTCCTTCATCAGCACATTGCCAAGGTCGTTGTTGATGTGCGTCCATGTGTCGATGACCTGGTTGTAACGTTCCGTATCGGTGATGAATCCCATATTGTAGTTCTCTGTAATCTGGCGGACTTCCTCGTTTCCTTTCTCCACGAGGGCTGCTTTCTCCTTGGGTATGATGATGTCATCAAGGTTGAATGACAGTCCGGCAAGGTAAGCCATGCGGTAACCAAGGTTCTTTATGCCGTCGAGGAACTCGCATGCCTCGGCGAAGCCGACGTTCTTTATGACGGCGGCAATGATGTCGCGCAAGCTCTTCTTGGATATTACCGTGTTGACGTAGCCCACTTCGTCAGGCACAACACCGTTGACTATGACACGTCCGACGGAGGTCTCGACCATCTTGTTGACAAAGTTACCATTCTCGTCGCGATCCTTCACCACTACTTTCACCTGGGCATGGAGGTCGCATTTGCCCTCGTTGTGGGCAATGATAGCCTCTTCGGGACCGTAGAACGTGAGTCCTTCGCCCTTTGCACCCGGACGGATTTTGGTGATATAGTAAAGTCCGAGCACCATATCCTGCGACGGCACGGTGATAGGAGCGCCGTTTGCAGGGTTGAGAATGTTGTGGCTCTGGAGCATAAGTATCTGTGCTTCAAGCACGGCCTCGTTGCTCAACGGGAGGTGGACAGCCATCTGGTCGCCGTCGAAGTCGGCGTTGAACGCCGTACATG
>CAVAGT010000137.1:0-5418 GCA_963588155.1 Lachnospiraceae bacterium
GTACAATCCTACTCTTCCTGTTTTTCATTTATGTATATTGCAAAAGACGCATCCGACAAACTCCGTCGAGCAGAATTCACGCGGCTCACCTAAATAAAAACATGCAATCTCTGAGTGTGGGTTGAATGTAAAGGTTTTTAGCAAGGATTTAACACTTGGGGGGCACACCTTCTAGGACGGGCAAAGAGGCTCTGAGGTGTTAAAACGGGTACTTTCAAGCGTATTTTAGGCTTCCAAACAATGAAATTGGGTCGGCATAGCATATATATCGCGTCGCGATTCTAATGGAAAGCCGTCATAATTTTAATGGAAAGCCGTTGTCATTCCAATGGAATGTCGACTCAAAAAGCTAAAATTCAGACCATGCTTTTGGCTACAAAAGCATAAACGGTTGATTACAAAGATGTTATAAAAATATGGCAAAAATCGCTCAAATCCGACGAGAGGAAAAGTTTTTCAAAACAATCGATTTTCAGAGAGCCTTTTGTTGTGATTTTTCATTGCGCAAACTGATCTTGTCATCTTGCTTGTCACGGTGGAGACAGTATTAATGGCAATAGCCAAAATAATTTTGACAGGAATTGTCGTTGAATGATTTTTTTTCTTATTTTTGCAAGCGAAAGTGAGTTAATACCTTTAAGACGTTTTTCGGTTATAAATCAACCTTATGACAAATAGATATAGAAAATATTTAGTGAGCTTTGTCCTTTCGCTTTGTTCCTTGCTCAACGTGGTGGCGGGCGAATGGATCAGGATCAATCAGCTTGGTTACCTTCCTTTATCTACCAAGGTGGCTGTGATGATGTGTGAAGGCGAGCAGCAAGTGAAGGCGTTTGAGATAAGAGACGCGTTCACGGATAAAGTGGTGTTCACGTCTAATGAGGTAAAACCTATGGGACCTCTTGGAAACATGGGGTCTACGTTCAGGCTCAACTTCAGCAAGTTGACGCGAAATGGAGCATATTATATAAAGGTGGGGGAGTGCCAGTCTGAGGTGTTCCCCATTAATGGTAACGTTTATAAAGGCGTTGCCGACTTCACCCTAAACTATATGCGGCAACAACGATGTGGATGGAACCCGTTTGTCAAGGATTCTTGTCATCAGAAAGACGCTATCATAGTGAACCATCCCACGAAGACTGGACAACACATCGATGTGCGTGGTGGTTGGCACGACGCTGCCGACTTGCTCCAATATACGTCAACCTCGGCAAACGCCATTTACCAGATGATGTTTGCCTATATGCAGAACCCAACGGCTTTCGACGACCGTTTTAAGGCTGACGGCACGCCAGGGGCAAACGGAATACCCGACATCGTGGACGAGATCTATTGGGGATTATCTTGGCTCGACCGCATGAATCCGGAGAAGGGTGAACTGTACAACCAGATTGCTGACGACCGAGACCACGTGGCGATGAAACTGCCCAACTATGACCCTGCCGACTACGGCTGGGGCAAGAACGACGCGCGCCCTGTTTATTTTGTCGACGGCAAACGCCAGCAACGTGGCAAATACACCAATGCCACCATGGGTGCCGCAAGCACGGCTGGCAAGTTTGCGAGCGATTTCGCCCTTGGCTCGATAGTCTTGAAGCCTTTCTACCCTGAGTTTGCTGAGAAGATTGGCAACAAGGCGGCTGACGCTTTCCAAGTGGGCGAGGATAAGCCTGGCAACACGCAGACGGTTTCCGTGGTGTCGCCATATATTTATGAGGAAGACAACTGGGTCGACGACATGGAGCTTGGCGCCATGGAGTTGTATCGCAAGACGGGCGACAAGGCTTTTTTGAACAAAGCCGTGGAATATGGCAGACGAGAGCCCATAACACCATGGATGGGGGCCGACAGCGCACGCCACTACCAGTGGTATCCATTCATGAACATGGGTCATTATCAGATCGCCAAGCTTGCCGACAACCAAAGGCTAAAAAACGAATTCATAAGAAACTTGCGCGCTGGCATAGAGCGAACCTGGGAGCGTGGACGCAAACATCCATTCCTTTGGGGCGTGCCGGGTATTTGGTGTTCAAACAACCTCACCACGGCGATGCTTACGCAGTGCATACTCTACCGCCAACTCACCGGTGACCATACCTTCGAGGAGATGGAAGGCTCACTGCGCGACTGGCTTCTCGGATGCAACCCGTGGGGAACGAGTATGATAGTGGAACTGCCCAAGGGTGGGACTTACCCCACGCAGCCTCACTCAGGCTACGTCTACCTTAACAAGGGCACCACAACTGGAGGCTTGGTAGACGGCCCTGTCTATGCCTCTATCTTTGGCAGTTTGAAAGGTGTAAGCCTAACCACCGGGGCGCGTGCTGCCGAAGCACACAACTATGATCTGTTTCAGCCTGGTGACGTGGTTTATCACGACAACATGAGCGATTATAGCTCCAACGAACCCACGATGGACGGCACGGCGTCGCTCACCTTCCCATTCTCGGCTTACGACATCGAGGGTAGGACTCAAGATGGGGTAGGGGAGGACAACAACGTCTATGAGCAGGCGGGAGGCATAATAAAAGGCAACCCGAATAAGAAGAACATTACCTTGGTGTTCACCGCCGACGAGTGGGCAGACGGTGCTGACGATATCATATCCACCTTAAAGAAAAACAAGATCAAGGGTGCCTTCTTCTTCACGGGGCGTTTCCTTGAGCTCCACGCCGATGTGGTGCGTCGCCTTGTTGCCGATGGTCATTACGTAGGCAGTCACAGCTATGGCCACTTGCTCTATTCGCCTTGGGAGAATCGCGACTCCATGCTTGTAACCAAGCAGCAGTTCATGGATGATATGAGGAAGAGTTATGCAGCTCTCTCGCGTTTTGGTATAACACAAGCCAAGGCTCCTTTCTTCATTCCCCCTTATGAATATTACAATTCTACAGTTTGCTCATGGGCTCGACAGATGGGCTTGCAAATAATAAACTTCACGCCAGGCACTGGCACTAATGCCGACTATACCATACCGTCGATGAAAAACTATCGTTCGAGCGATGTGATAGAGAAGCGTTTGCTTGATTATGAACGCGCCCACACGCTCAATGGTCATTTCCTGATGATGCATTTCGGTACTTCACCAGAACGCGTTGACAAGTTTTATAAACGCCTGCCGCGGATCATTAAGAGTCTACGCCACAGGGGGTACAACTTTGTGTCTCTTGAAAATATGATTTTAAAGCATTGAACCTCTAAAACTCATGAAATATGAACCACGATTCTTACGAATCTTACGAATTGTTCTGCGTTTTATGTTGTAAACGCGAATTAGAGCATTGAGACTCTATGTGCAAGAAGGCAACGATTTTGGACGAAAACAAAAAGCCCTCGCCTTGCACGGTAGCAAGGCGAGGGCTTAAATATTATGACAGGCCAGTGATGATGGGGTGGTCGAAGGGAGTAAAATAATGTTTGCTGGCTATAATGTATTTCTTGTCAAATGACTAAATTGTTGATTTTTCCACAGATCCGTCTGCAAGGAAATTCCAAGTCCACTTGTATGAGTTTATCTTTTTATCAGCATACGTTTGGGCATCTTCCTTGGAAGAAACGTTTACCGCGAGACCACCCAATTTGCTAATCCTATTAAGGCTGCCTGCTTGATAGGTACAATTTATGGTTGGATAGTACTTGCCTTCCGTAATTGTGGATTTAGGAGTGGCCTTCAAGCTCACGGTGCCAGTGGAGGGAAACTTGCTTACGGTAAAGCTTTTTGTGAACTTGCCTGTCACAGCCTCGGTCTGCGTGTTGCCGTTGCCGTCGGTATAGACAACCGAAATGTCGAAAAGTGTCAACACGTCATCGTTTGGCTCAAGCATTATGCTTACAGTTTGGGTGTTGACTTTGTCATCATCATTATTGCTGCCGCACGACACGAACACTGTGCTTGCGATAGTGGCGATGAGAACAACTACTGCGGAAAAGATCTTTTTCATTATTTTATTAATTAACAGTTTGTTAGAATCTTAATGTATATAGCGCAAGACTTAATGTCCTGCGCTATATTCATATACCTTTTATAGAGCTTAGTTGATCGCTTTATTCCATTGGGGGTTCGTAGGATTGGCGACCTATCACGTGCAGATAGAATTCATCCTCGGTGAGCTGGTCGGTATTCTCAAGGTTGGTATTGATCCAAGTCTTTCCTGTGTAGTTTTCACCCCACGTTCCGAAACCTGTATAAATGGTGTTTATGCGTTTCAGTTCTTTCGGCCAACGCCAAGTGGTAGGAAGGACAAGCACCTGTGGTGCTTTACCGTTGCTTGGGCCAATTACACATTCCATCGGTTCTTCAGAATCAGGACGCTGCACCTTTATCATGAGATTTCCTGCATCATCGTAATTATTTATAGCGTATTCTGCCATCGAGAAATTTTTATTTCCCGTCTTCACATAGATGGGCAATACGTGTCGCTCGTAGTCAGCACCGCCATAGCAAGTATTGATCATGTCGGTAGACTTGTAAGTGCCTTCGGTAGCGCCGAAGTGATTGTGCCACTCACCCTTTGAAATCAATACATCTTTTCTAAGCGCAGCGCTATTCCAATACAGTTTTACAGGCAATGTACCGCCGGCTGCAAGAGGGATGATGCGAATCCAGTCTTGACCTGACACATAGTAAACTTGGAAGACAACATCGTTGAAGTCATAGTCGAACGTGCCGCCAAGGTCTTCGCATGCAACAGTCCAACCCATTGTTGTCTCAGATTTTTGTTTCAAGTTATTTTTTGTAAGGATGACAAGGTCGTTGAAGTCACGGTCGCCCTCATTTCCCGAGTCATCCGGATCATCGAACATAAAATAGGTATAACCCTCATCACCCTGATGCAAATCCTTATATGCGAAGTACTTTTTTCCACCATTCAAATTGGCATCAGAGTAGTATATTTTATCACCAATTTGTACATAGATGCCAGCTCCAACGGTCATGTCAGCGGTAACCGTATAGCCCTTGGCTTGGAATGTAAAATCATCGGTGAATTGCACTTGGCTATTTTCGTAACTCCAGCAATTATTCGTGTTTTCTAATGTAGTCTGCCAATTATCATTTACTTTGAACTGAAGTTCATCACCTTCATGGTCTGTATATACCGGTATGGTATGCAACAGATTATTGCTATCAGAATAGTAGATACCCACAGTGTGCTTCTTCGTTGAATTCCAATATACCGGATAGAAGGTAAAAGCATCATTAGCATTCACAATGATGTATTGGTTGCTGGGGATTACGGCACCAGCAGGATTTTCTTGCCCGTCCTTTTCATTCAAGGTTTTGAGGGTTTCATCACCATCCGAACAAGTAAGTTGCGTATAATTCGTGCTTTTTTTAACAATACTGCTGTACTCGTCAGGAATTGCCGAAGACCTTGTTGCTACCTTGGCTGAAGCCTTGGTGACAGCACTGCTACCCTG
>CAVAGT010000138.1:0-5412 GCA_963588155.1 Lachnospiraceae bacterium
GCCAAGATGAACCTCAACGTAAAGGCAGAAGGCACCAACGAACATCATAAGATAGAAGGGATATTCAAGGCTCTCGCACGCAGCCTTAAGATGGCGGTGAGGAGAGACATCAATCACTTTCAGCTACCGTCGTCAAAGGGCGTGCTGTAAGTGGAAAAGTTTCGTGTAAGGTGCTTAATGTGACTCGTGACTTCGTGATTTCTATGACCTTTGCAAGCTGAGATAGCAGCTCATTCCTCATGTCCTATCGTTAGTTGCATGAGGTCATAATAAGAGCCATTGTAGATATTGAGGTCAACATTGCCCTTTATTCCAGGCAACACTCCAGTGTCGGTGTGTTGCCAAAATTTCCATTTACCCTTATACTCCACCTTGTCAACATAATAGTGGGCTATCCAATAAGGATAGTCGTCGAATACCGGAGCAGACAAATATTTCTCCTTGAAGTTGTGGTAAGTGTAGATTATTGGCTTCACATGGTATCTGTCCTCCACTATGTGCAGCCATGCGAGCACGTCGGTTTGAAAGTCTTCCGTGCTTTTGTTTGCGGGCTTGTGCTCAATGTCAAGCACCGGAGGCAAGTCGCCATCTTCGAGATGAACCTTCTTCAAGAAGAAATAGGCCTGCGAGCGAGCCGATGACTTGGTGCTCCAAAAATGGTATGCCCCGCGAATGAAACCGTATTCGCGAGCCTGATAAAAATTGTCGGCGAAATTGGGATCAACCCTTGTTGAGCCTTCTGTTGCCTTGATGATGATGAACCGCAGGGGACAGCCGTCGATGAGCGCGTTGGAGCGCAAGCGGTCCCAATTTATCTGTCCTTGGTATCGGGAAATGTCTATTCCGTGAATCTCGTAGCCTTCAGGGTATTTGGCGTCACCATAGAACGCGCGCCAACGGAAACCAGTGGGCCCTACGAAGAAATACCAAAAAGCCCAAATATAAAGTGCCATTACGGCAAGACCACCAAGAACCCATGCCTTGCCGTTCTTTTTCTTGAAAAAGCTTTTGAAATCGAAAAAAGCCAATCCGTGCCGGTTATGTGTTCTTCGCCTATGACTTTGGGAAGACGCATTCCGCCTACGAATTGGCTTTTTCTTACGCATTAATCAGTTTACTTGTTTTTCTCAGCGTTCTCCAACGACAGAGTCCTGGTGTCGCGGTCGCACACCTCTGCAGGACCCCAATACTGGATTGGGCCAGGATATACGAAGCAAGTGTCTTTTGCCCACTCGTCACGATGAGCTGCGAAAGCCTTGAAAGGCGCGCCTTCAAGCTCCACGAGAGCCTTGCGGATAACAGGCTTCATCTCACCGTTGCGGCGCTCCATGTTCATCATCATGGTGATTGGCACGCCACCAGCCTTCCACTCGTCTGTAGGAGTAGAAAGGTTCTTCACGATAGCCATATAGCCAGTCTTGCCGTTGGCAATGAGGTTGGCAGCGCTCACGCCGAGAGCGTAGCAATAGTCTGCGTCGAAGTTTGAAGGAGCGGCGCAACGACCCTCGTAGCCGAAGAAGTGGTGCTGTGCGGCGAACTTGCCGACGAACTTGCCAGCTTCCTTCCACTCAGCGAGCTTGGCTGCAACCATGTCGGAGATGAGCTTCTCGGTCTCGATGAGAGACACCTGCACGTTTCCGTGAGGATCGCGGTCGAGAGAGAGCTGACGTGCCACACCCTCAGGAAGAGTGGCGAATGTCTCGGCATTCTCCTTGCTCAGGTGAGCAATGATATATTCGCGCTGTGCGTCCTTGTCGAGGTTCTTGTAGTCGTCGCCGTGAGCTGCGAGAAGGTCGTTGAGCTCGTCGATAAGGCGGCCGATGGCTGGAACGAATTCGATGAGACCCTCTGGAACGAGAACCACGCCGAAGTTGTTGCCGTCCTCTGCGCGCTTTGCCACAGCCGATGCAATCTGCTCTACAATCTGGTTCAGCGTCATGTCCTTAGCCTCGATTTCCTCAGAGATAAGGCAGATGTTTGGCTGGGTCTGAAGGGCGCATTCCAGGGCGATGTGTGATGCTGAGCGACCCATCAGCTTGATGAAGTGCCAGTATTTGCGTGCTGAGTTAGCGTCGCGCTCGATGTTGCCGATGAGCTCAGAGTAAACCTTTGTGGCTGTGTCGAAACCGAAGCTGGTCTCAATCTGGTCGTTCTTCAAGTCGCCGTCGATGGTCTTGGGGCAGCCGATGACCTGCACGCCATAGTTCTTTGCGGCATAGTATTCTGCCAGCACGCAAGCGTTTGTGTTGGAGTCGTCGCCACCAATGATGACAATAGCCTTGATGTTGAGCTCGCGGATGATTTCCAAGCCTTTCTCAAACTGGTCTATCTTCTCCAGCTTTGTACGGCCAGAGCCAATCATGTCGAAGCCGCCGGTGTTGCGGTATTGGTCAACGAAATCCTCGGTCAGCTCCACGTAGTTGTGGTCAACGAGACCGCCAGGACCCATCAGGAAACCATAGACCTTGTTGTTGTTGTTCATCTTCTTCACGGCATCGTAGAGACCGCAGATGACGTTGTGGCCGCCAGGAGCCTGACCGCCTGAGAGGATGATACCTACGTTAATCTCGTTTGTGGCCTCCTTGTCGCCAGGCACGAATTCTATCAAGGGCATTCCGTATGTGTTGGGGAAAAGCTCCTTGATCTCTTTCTGGTCACCTACGCTCTGTGTAGGCTCGCCTTCCTTGACTTTAACGGCACCCTGCAGGCCCTTGGGGAGCTTGGGCTGATACTGAGCGCGTGCTTTCTGCAAAAGACTTGTCTTCATTGATTTGAAAATTGATTGATTTTATGAATTTCCAATTGCAAAAGTAGCGGTTTTAGCCGAAATATGGAAAGAAATAGCCAATAAAATATATTTTTATCACTTTTTTAGAACACATATATTTCCTGTTACAATATTTTTCCATATCTTTGGGCATAAAATCAATCCTTAGTAACAAACCACCTTTTTATTATGGCAAATAAAAGACAACTGAAGCGCACCATCAATTACGTTACGAGCGAGCTTTTCGCTGAAGCAATGGCAGCCGTGATTTACAGCACCAAGGCCAACAAGGAAGAAGGCGACAACATCCTTGCCTCTATCATCCTCATGCGCGACGATTTCATCTCTCGTGTCTCCCACCCGGAGCCTGGAATGCCAGCCAAGAAATATTATAAGATTCTTGTCAACAATTTCAACAGTGTGGTGTCGGAGACTATCAACAGCATATCTAATCTCGGATAGTTTTCTCAAATCAACATGCTAAAGAAATTTTGCGGATGGCTTCTGTTCAAGTGCCTTGGATGGAAGCTTAATGTCACTGTTGACCTTCCCGATAAGTTCATCATAGCCCTTGCCCCCCATACGAGCAACTGGGACTTCATCCTTGGCGAGTTGTATATGCACTCGCAGGGATTGAAAATCAACTTCCTCATGAAGAAGGAGTGGTTTCGCGGTCCGCTGAAGCCGCTTTTCCTGAAGATGGGCGGCATACCTGTCTATAGGTCAAGGCATTCCAGCCTCACCGATAACCTCGCTGAGGAGGCGACCAAGCGCGATGCGTTCAAGTTGTGCATAACGCCCGAGGGCACGCGGTCGCCCAATCCCGAATGGAAGCGTGGGTTCTATTTCATAGCCATGAAGGCAAATATCCCGGTGTTGCTCTATGGCGTAGACTACGAGCGCAAGTTGATAGAGTGCACAAAGAGCTTTGTCCCTTCGGGCGACGTGGAGAACGAGATGAGCATGGTGAAGCAATACTTCAAGAATTTCAAGGGCAAGCACCCCGAGAATTTCACCATTGGCGAGGTATGAGATGAGGAGGATACTGTCATTATGCGCTGGTGTCGTGCTGACTCTCAGCCAGGCGCGGGCAAGGCAGCCACTGTCGTGCCAAGCAGGCGAAGAGCCACAGTCGAGCCAATGCCCGGCGTTGTGGGGAGGCATCCAATATTATGGTGCCCCTTGGGTGAGCAATGTCTCCTCGCCCGTGGAGGTATCGAGAGGCCTTCAAGGCAAGCACCTGTCGTTGTGGGCATCCCACGGCAGGTATTTCGACAACAGCCGCGGCAAATGGAAATGGCAGCGCCCCTTGCTCTTCTCCACCACCGAGGACCTCTTTACCCAAACCATCGTGGTGCCTTATCTCATACCCATGCTTGAGCGAGCCGGAGCAAACGTCTTCACCCCACGTGAGCGCGACTGGCAGCAGATGGAGTATATCGTGGACCCCGACGGAGGGTTAAATGCCTCAAGCTCATGCTACGCCGAGTTTTCCGACAAGTGGAAACCTACTGCCCAACCTGGCTTCGCGGCTCATGCCGGAGCTTATCATGACAATGAGAACCCGTTTGAGGCTGGAGGCGCAAGGCAGATAAAATCGACCAAGAAGGCTGGCAAGGCTTTCGTGAAATGGCAGCCTTATTTCCTCAAGGGCGGCAAATATGCCGTATACGTGAGCTACGCTACTGTGGGCAAGAGCGTTGACGATGCCCGCTACACCGTGTTCCATCAAGGCTTGGCAACCGAGTTCAAGGTAAACCAGCGCATGGGCGGCAGCACGTGGGTTTATCTCGGCACGTTCACCTTCGATGCGGGCAGCAGCGTGGACAACTGTGTGATGCTCTCCAATCAAAGCCAGACGGGCGGAATGGTAACTGCCGATGCCGTCAGGTTTGGCGGAGGCATAGGAAACGTGGAGCGCGGCGGCTCGGTCAGTGGTTATCCGCGCGCCGTGGAGGGAGCGAGATATTGGGCACAGTGGGCAGGAGCGCCCTACAATGTATATGGAGGAAAAAACGGTGCCGACGACTATGGCGACGACATAAACACACGGTCGCTGATGACCAACTGGCTCTCGGGAGGCTCGGTCTACAATCCCATACAGGATGGCAAGGGCGTGCCGATAGAGCTCTCGCTTGCCGTCCACAGCGACGCCGGCTTCAACCCCGACGGAAAGAGCCTATGGGGAAGCCTCGCCGTGTGTACCACCGACTTCAACGACGGGCAGTTGGCGAGTGGCGTGACGCGACAGGCTTCAAAGGTGTTCGCGCGAAACCTTCTCGACAATCTCGTGACCGACTTGAGCCCAAAGTACCAAGCTTGGCCCAAACGATACCTGTGGGACAAGAACTACTCAGAGACCCGCCTCCCTGCCGTGCCCTCCGCCATAATAGAGACACTGTCGCACCAGAGTTTCCCCGATATGCTGCTTGGTCAAGACCCCAACTTCCGTTTCGACATGGCACGCTCGCTCTACAAGACCATTGCGCGCTTTGTCAACGGCATGCACGGCGAGCCTACGGTGATAGAGCCCTTGCGCCCCTTGAACCTCAGTGCCAGTCTCGCTCGAAACAGGGCAACGGTGAGCTGGACGCCACAGAAAGACTCAACGGAGACCACCGCCACGCCTACATATTATATAGTGT
>CAVAGT010000139.1:0-5308 GCA_963588155.1 Lachnospiraceae bacterium
GCCTTTTCAACGTAAAGCCATTGCCTTTTCAACGTAAAGCCGACGCCTTTTCAGTGCAAAACTAAATATCTTGAATACTAATGAATTACGACCATGGCAAAAGGGCCGTATCAAACTCTTCTTGAGAGTTGATACGGCCCTTGCTTTTATCTCTTAAGATGTTATTATCTTTTGAGGTTTAGAGGTTCTTGTTGTCCTCGTTCCACTTCTCCACTGGAGGCACGATGCCGAGGTCGATAACCTCTTGACGCATGTCGCAGAGGTGCTGGTAGCTCTTCTGCAGCTCTGCCATTTCCTCCTCTGTGCCAGAAGGAGTGGTGTAGTGTACGCCAGTCTTGTCGATAGTTGTAGGCAATGCCATCATCACGTCCTTGATGCCGAGCTCAGGAAGGTTTGCATAGCAACCTGCTGGCAATGTGAAAGGCTCGCCGCCCATGGCAGCCTCGATCATCTTCACGGCGTTGTAGGCAGGGCTCTGGAATGAGCTGCGGCCACGCAGTTTGATGATGTTTGATCCACCCTGTGTGGTCATGTGCTTGATCTCCTCCCAACGCTCAGCTGACAGGCCAAGCTCCTGGAGAGGCTTGCCGTCGACCTTCACCTGTGAGGCGAAGACAGCCATCTGCTCACCGTGGCCACCGTATGTGTGTGCGCCAGTCACCTTGTCCTGCTCCACGCCGAACTCGTGAGCGAGAGCTTGCTGCAAACGAGTAGAGTCGAGGGCTGCGAGAGATGTGAGCTGGTTTGGCTTCAAGCCGCTGTGGATAAGAGCTGTAAGAGCTGTAACGTCAGCAGGGTTGAAAATCACTACCACGTGCTCCACATCGGGGCAATATTTCTTGATGTTCTCACCGAAGTCAGCGGCAATCTTACAGTTGCCCTTCAGCAAGTCCTCGCGTGTCATGCCGGCCTTACGGGGAGCACCGCCAGAAGAAATGATGTATTTGGCGCCTGTGAAAGCCTTCTTGGCAGCTTCGGCAACCTTCTCGGGGTCGTTCATGTCCTCCACGGCTGGAGCATAATAGCTGAGGTTTGCTCCTGGAACTGCGCACTGCTCCATCTCATCGAATACGCCATGCACACCCGGCTCGTAGATGTCATACAGGCAGATGTTGGGAGTAAGACCCAGCATCAAGGCACTTTGAACCATGTTTGAACCAATCATACCGCCTGCTCCGACGATAAGAAGCTTGTCGTTTGTTAAATACTTCATAACTTAGTTTGTGTTTTAAAAGTTTCCTTTTTCCGCTGCAAAGGTAAAGAAAATAAAATAGAAGTGATTGCTTTTTTTCGTTGTGAAATGTTGTATAATATTAAAACCTTATAATTTGCAATCTCCGTTTGGCATATTGACACAGAGGGTGCCTGTCGCTTCGCCTTTCCAATTTTTAGCTGTGTTGATTATGTCACTTCGCGTAAGTGAGCGTATAGAAAACCTTAACATGCGAATTTTCCGGATATGCAGTGGATTTCTTATAAAAGATACTTATCTTTGCAATGTATTAACCACATTATTAATTATGACAACTATGACAAACGACACGATACTTGGCCGCCTTGCCAGTCTTCGCGAGGTGATGCGTCGCGAGAAGCTCGACGCCTTCGTCTTTCCGTCCACAGACCCACACCATTCCGAGTACACTCCCGACAGATGGAAAGGCAGGCAATGGATTAGCGGGTTCAACGGTTCTGCTGGCACGGCTGTGGTGACCTTGGATGACGCAGCCCTTTGGACAGACAGCCGCTATTTTCTTGCGGCGGAGGAGCAGTTGCAAGGTACCTCGTTCCAGTTGATGCGCCTGAAGCTAAAGGGCACGCCAACGATAGCGCAATGGCTTGCCGACAAGCTAAAGAATCAGAACGCACAGGTAGGCGTGGACGGAATGTGCAACAATGTGAGCTCTGTGAAAGACCTCGTGCGTGACCTGCGCCGTCAGGGCGGAATTACCGTAAGGACCAACTTCGACCCGTTGGACGAGATATGGAAAGACCGCCCTTCAATACCGGAAAACAAGATAGAAGTGCACCCCATGAAATACGCCGGCGAGACGACTCTCTCGAAGATAGGGCGCGTGCGGAAGGCACTGCGTGACAAGGGGGCCGACGGGATGCTCGTTTCGGCGCTCGACGACATAGCTTGGGCGTTGAACCTCAGAGGCTCAGACGTGCATTGCAACCCTGTGTTCGTGGCGTATTTGTTGTTAAGTACCCGCGAGGCGACCTTGTTTGTTGACAAGGCCAAGCTCACCCCGGAAGTTGAGAGTTACCTCCAGTCCCAAGACGTGAAAGTGGCAGCCTATGAAAACGTGGACGAAGCTCTGAAAAAATATTTCGAGTACAACATTCTTCTTGACCCGGAAGAGACTTCTTACACATTATATAATATAATAGCCTCGGCAGACAGCAAGGCTTATGCCAAGGAAATAGTAGCCTCTGCCTCGCCCATCCCAGCAATGAAGGCGGTGAAGAACGACGCGGAGATTGCCGGCTATCGCAATGCCATGCTAAAGGATGGCATTGCCATGGTGAAATTCCTCAAATGGCTCAAGCCCGCCGTGGAGGCTGGCGGACAAACGGAGATCAGCATCGATCGCAAGCTGACCGCTTTCCGTGCGGAGCAACCTCTCTTCCGGGGAATTAGCTTCGACACGATAGCCGGCTACAACGCCCACGGGGCAATCGTGCATTATGAGCCTACCCCCGAAACTGACATCCCGCTCGAACCTAAGGGGTTGTTGCTGCTCGACAGTGGCGCGCAATATGAGGACGGCACTACCGATATCACGCGCACCATCGCCCTTGGCCCAATAACCGACGAAATGCGTCGTGTCTACACCCTTGTGTTGAAAGGTCACATACAGTTGGAACTGGCAAAGTTTCCCGACGAGGCTTCCGGCACCCAGCTCGATGCCCTGGCGCGTGAGGCAATGTGGCGTGAGGGCATGAACTTCCTTCATGGCACGGGGCATGGAGTAGGGTCCTATCTCAACGTGCATGAAGGCCCTCATCAAATAAGGATGGAATATATGCCCGCGCCGCTCAAAGCGGGGATGACGGTTACTGACGAGCCGGGGCTATACCTTGAGGGAAAGTTCGGCGTTCGCCATGAGAACACGTTGATCATACGTCCATATATGAGCACGGCGTTTGGCGACTTCCTGCAAATGGAGTCGCTCACCCTCTGCCCATTCGATACCGACCCCATAATAAGGGAAATGCTGCTGCCCGAAGAGACAGATTGGCTGAACCAATATCATCGGCATGTTTATGACGTTTTGGCGCCACACCTTGATGAGGAAGAACGGTCTTGGTTGGAAAACGCCACGAAGGAAATATAACACAAAAAAGGATAATTGTTTGGTTATCTGAAAAATAACTTGTAATTTTGCAGCCGCTTATTGTGGTAGGGTGTATATTGCCCTTTCGCAAGGCAAAAGTCTAATTTAAAATTTATAAACCAAAACAAAATGATTATTGTACCCGTAAAGGAAGGCGAGAACATCGAAAGAGCTCTCAAGAAGTTCAAGAGAAAGTTTGAAAGGACAGGTGTCATCAAGGAGCTTCGCTCACGTCAGCAGTATGACAAGCCATCTGTCAAGAAGCGTCTCAAGATGGAGCATGCCGTTTACGTGCAGCACATGCGCGACGAGGAAGAATAACAAATTCTTCAAAAAAAATTTGGTAGTTTCGAATAATTTCCATAAATTCGCAATGTGAATCACCGTGAAGCCGGTTGACGCTTAATTGTTGCTTGACATGGTTGACGAATTCTTGGATTACCTGCGTTACGAGCGGTGTCGCTCGCCGAAGACGATAGAGTCTTACTCTGTCTCGCTTAGGGAGTTTGAGGAATTTTTCAATGGTCTAGACAGTGAACTCAGCTGGCAAACAGTAGATGAAGATGTTGTCCGCGACTGGATGGAGCATCTCATGGACGGTGGTATGGAAGCATCGAGCGTGGGAACGCGGCTTGCCGCTCTCCGGTCGCTTTTTCGTTACGCCTTGGCAAGGCACCTTGCGGAGCGTGATCCTACCTATCGGGTAGAGGCGCCGAAATGCCGCAAGAGGCTGCCGACGTTTGTTAGGGAGAACGAGATGAATCGTCTGCTCGACGACTTGCCTTGGGGCGAAAGCTTCTTGGAGGTTAGAGACAAGGCGATAATCATGACCTTCTACGAGACGGGCATACGCCTGTCGGAGTTGATTGGTCTCGACGATGTGGACATTGATTGCGATAACCGCCAGCTGAAAGTGACCGGAAAAGGCGACAAGCAGCGGGTGGTGCCATACGGAGAGGAACTCGCCGTGACCCTCAGTGGCTATGTGGCTTGTAGGGACAAGGAGGTGAGTAGAAAGTGTGACGCATTGTTTGTAACGTCGAAAGGCAATCGAATGACAGCCTTGGACGTCAGGCATAGGGTGAAGGCAAAGCTCTCGCTCGTCAGCACACAGAAAAAACTCTCGCCACACGTGTTGCGACACTCGTTCGCGACCGCGATGCTCAACAATGGCGCAAGTATAGAAAGTGTCCGGAAGCTGTTGGGTCACGCAAGCGCGTCGACAACAGAGGTGTATACCCATACAACCTTTGAACAGCTCCGCAGAGTATACAAAGAAGCCCATCCAAGGGTGTGAGTTTAACCTTTAAAAATGGTAACTATGGAAGTAAACATCAAGTCGATTCACTTCGACGCTACCGAGAAGCTGCAAGCCTTCATCGAGAAGAAGGTAGCTAAGTTGGAAAAGTCATTTGAAGATATTAAGAAAGTAGAGGTGCAATTAAAGGTCGTCAAGCCCGCGGCCGCGCTAAACAAGGAAACCAGCATCACCGTATCGGTGCCCAGCGGGAACCCCATCTTCGTCGCCAAGACGTGCGACACATTCGAGGAGGGTGTAGACTTGTGCGTGGACAGTTTGCGGGAGCAACTGACGAAATTCAAGGAAAAAATACGCAATCGTTGAAAAATTTCCTCAAAATGTTTTGGAGATTGAAAAATAAGTAGTAACTTTGCAGCCGTTTTACAACAGGTCTTTAGTTCGCCGGTAAGGCGGCTGTAAAGAAACGCCTCTTTAGCTCAGTTGGCCAGAGCACGTGATTTGTAATCTCGGGGTCGTTGGTTCGAATCCGACAAGAGGCTCAAAAGTAAAACAAGGGTGGTTACCAGAGTGGCCAAATGGGGCAGACTGTAAATCTGCTGGCTCTTGCCTTCGGTGGTTCGAATCCATCACCACCCACGCTCTCGAAAGAGATGCTGCGGAAATAGCTCAGTTGATAGAGCACTAGCCTTCCAAGCTGGGGGTCGCGGGT
>CAVAGT010000140.1:0-5239 GCA_963588155.1 Lachnospiraceae bacterium
GCTTTTCCCGTTGTGCTCCGTTATCGTGGTGCGTCGGCAAGAGGCATCAGCCCTTTTGGGCGACATGGTGCCAGGCAATGTTTGCATCATCGATGATGACAACCGTCACGGACTTAGCAATGGCTTCTCGTCGTCGCTTGCCGCGTCGCTTTGCAAGGGCGAGGGGATGGACGAGGCTGTGAGCAACGCCAACGAGTTTTGCAAGAGGCAGTTGTCTGCCACGACGGTGCTTCAGGGAAGGAGCGCCCAGCTCTACAACGATTTCGTGTCGCTGGTTCGCCAAGACTTTGCCGTCAACAGCGACGTGGCATCATATTCGGAGAAGCTCAACGTGGGCAGTGCCTATCTCGGGCAAGTTTGCAGGCGCATAGCCGGCAAGAGCCCAAAGAGCATCATCGACGATTTCATCGTGAAGGACATCGAGCGGCAACTCTCCAAGACCAACAAGACCATCCAAGAGATAGCACAAGGTCTCGGGTTCTCGTCGCAGGCGCATTTGTCGAAGTTTTTCAAAAACATAGTAGGCAAATCACCAAGCGAATATAGAACATGGAAGACAGAATGACTTTGAACCGCAACCTCGCGCAGATGCTGAAGGGCGGTGTTATCATGGACGTTACCACGCCTGAACAGGCAAAAATAGCAGAGGCAGCCGGCGCGTGCGCCGTAATGGCGCTTGAGCGCATCCCTGCCGACATACGCGCGGCTGGCGGTGTGGCGCGCATGAGCGACCCAAAGATGATCAAGGGCATACAGCAGGCGGTGTCGATACCCGTGATGGCGAAGTGCCGCATTGGCCACATAGCCGAGGCGCGGATACTGCAGGCCATAGAGATAGACTATATCGACGAGAGCGAGGTGCTCAGTCCTGCCGACAACATCTATCATATAGACAAGACAAAGTTTGACGTGCCATTTGTTTGTGGCGCCAAGAACCTTGGCGAGGCGTTGCGCCGCATTGCCGAGGGTGCCACGATGATTCGCACGAAGGGCGAGCCCGGCACGGGCGACGTGGTTCAGGCGGTGAGCCACATGAGGCTGATGCAGAGTGAGATTCGCCGCCTCGTGGGCATGGCGGAAGACGAACTCTTCGAGGCAGCCAAGCAGTTGCAAGCCCCTTACGACCTCGTGAAATATGTGCACGACAACGGCAAGCTTCCCGTGGTCAACTTCGCCGCCGGAGGCGTGGCAACCCCTGCTGACGCGGCGTTGATGATGCAGCTCGGTGCTGAGGGCGTGTTCGTGGGCTCCGGAATATTCAAGAGTGGCAACCCTGCCAAGCGCGCAGCAGCCATTGTGCAGGCTGTGACCAACTATAATGACGCCGCCAAGCTGGCAGAGCTGTCGGAGGACCTCGGCCCGGCTATGGTAGGCATCAACGAGGAAGAGATAAAGGTGCTTATGGCGGAAAGGGGCAAATAAATGCGCATAGCGGTATTATCCCTTCAGGGAGCCTTCATCGAGCACGAGCGCATGCTGCAAAGCCTTGGCGCGGAAGTGTTTGAGGTGCGTGAACTCGCCGATTGGCAGCAGCCTAAGGATGGACTGGTGTTGCCGGGCGGCGAGTCAACTACCCAAGCAAAGCTCCTCAACGACCTCAACCTCTTGGAGCCCATAAAGGCGGACATAGAGGCAGGCTTGCCCGTGTTTGGCACTTGTGCCGGACTGATTCTCCTTGCCAAGGACATAGAGGGCAAACCAGAGCGACGCTTCGCCACGATGGACATCAGCGCGCGCCGCAACGCCTATGGCAGGCAACTCGGCAGCTTTCGCGTAGAGGCGGGGATGGACGGCGTGGGGCAAATCCCGATGACCTTCATCCGCGCGCCCTACATCAATGGCGTGAGCGGCTCTGCCAAGGCTCTTGCCACCGTAGATGGGCATATCGTGGCGGCACGCCAAGGCAACCAGCTCGTCACGGCATTCCATCCAGAGCTCGACACCGACACGCGTGTCCATGCATATTTCATGGACATGATAAGGAAATAAAAAAAAGCGCGCTGAACCCAGCGCGCTTTTTTGATATGTGGCAACATGTTTAGTTCACGTAGCACTTTTTCGAGGAAGCACTTCCGTTGTCGTAGACGGAAGTCTTCACGTAAACACCTTTTTGCTTAGGTTCGCCAGCCAACTTTTGTCCGCTGACGGTGTACCACACCACCTTTACGGCTTCACTTTCGGCTTCTATGTTGGCAATGCCAGTGGAAGTCTCTTTTGTGTGCTGGAAAAGCCAGTTGAGACGCTCGGTGGTTCAGGGCAATGAGCGTTGCTTTCTTTATATTGTTTATTGTCTTCATGATCGTAATCTCCTTGATTATGCTTGTTTTGTTACTCTCTTGAAGAAATCACCTGCGGGTAGCAGGATAAATCCCCTCATTGCGTATTGTCATTATTGTCGAGCTCTTTTTAATGGACGCTATGACTATATGACCCGATGAACAATGAAAAGTAAACCCCGGTCAAACTTTTTTCTGAAAAAAAATGTTCGGAGGGATGCCATGTGCCAAGACGGGCGGTTTGAGAAACATTGGTGAGCGGAGAATCTTGCCTTTATGTCTTCATGGATGATTATTCCTTTGGCGATTAGCGGTTTCTTTCTTGAAAATGCGTAATTTTGCGGTATAGTTTATACGCATGGCATGAAAAAAATATTATCGTCTTTTCTTTTGTTTGCAACATTCGGCACGCCGATGTTCGCCGGCAACCACGTTGTTGGCAGTTTTCGTCTCAATGGTCCTGTGGCGCTGAGCCGTCCCTTTATGCTCGACAGTGTCGACGTGAACGGCAAGGCCTTCAGCGACGACGCTTTCCTAAGCCGCCCACTGCTCGATTCGGGCACACAGAGGCTCGCTTCAGGACAGAAGTTGCAGTCGGAGTCGGCTTTGGCTTTGGCCTCCCTCTGCTTCGATGTCGAGACATCCGTTTATACCAAGGCCAAGCTCGACGTGCAGGGTCTGAAGACCAACAAGATATATGTTGACGGCAACGAGAGCGGTGCCGACGTGACCCTTGAGCCGGGCTGCCACCATGTTGAGATCCGCACGCTTCTGCGCGGTGCCGCCGTGAAACCAAAGGTCACCATCTCCTCCGACAACGATGCCGCGCTGACCATTCTTGAGCCAGGCGCGAGCCGTGTTATCGGATTGAACGATATGCTCGTCGTCAAGCGCTATTGGGGTCTCGACCTCTCGCCCGACGGTCGCTATGCCATCTCCGGCTGCTACGATACCCACGAAGGCGGCAAGGTGGTGTGGTCGTGGACGTTGAGGGAGGTGGCCACGGGCAAGGTGCTGCGCGTGAGTTCCTCCAACATGAGGTTCTACCCCGGCAGCGATGACCTGCTCACCGAGCGCGATGCCGACAACGGCAAGCGGCAGCTCATAAGGACATCCATTGCCGACGGCCATGAGACGGTGGTGGTGTCCAACCTTCCTAAGGGCGACGGTTGGGAGATTACGCCCGATGGCAACGCCATTATCCTCTCGCATCAGAACAAGGGCCCCGTGGAAGACAAGGACGTGTTCCAGGTGGTGGAGCCTGAAGACCGCCAACCCGGATGGCGCGACCGCACCAGCCTGTCGCTTCTCGACATAAAGACGGGCGTGGAGCAGCCTCTTACTTTCGGCTTCCGCAACGTGTCGCTGCTCGACATCAGCCAGGACAGCAAGTATGTGCTTTTCTCAACCACGACTCGCCGTCTCACCGCCCGCCCCACCTCGCTCATGTCTATCTGGCGCATGAACCTCGCCACGCTGAAGGCCGAGTGCCTCGTGAAGGACGACGGGTTCGTGGCGAGCGCGAAGTTCTCGCCCGACGGCAGCCAAATCGTTGTCATGGGTTCGCCCGAGTGTCTTGGCGGAGTGGGCAAGAACGTGCCCGAAGGCCGCACGCCAAGCATGTACGACTATCAGCTCTACACCTTGGACATTGCCACTGGCAAGGTCAACGCCCTTACGAAGAAGTTTAACCCTGGCGTGAACACCTACGAATGGTCGAAAGCCGACGGCAACATCTGGTTCACCGCCTACGACCGCGACTATTGCCACCTTTATAAATGTGACCCTGCCAGCGGCATCATCTCGCAGGTGGAAGAGCCGGAGGACATGGTCAACCAGATTGCCTTGGCAGACAACGCGAGGAAGCTGCTGTGGCAAGGTCAGGGCGCAAGCAACAGCGACCGCCTCTACTGTCTCGACACCGCCACGGGCAAGTCGTCGCTCTTGGAGGAGCTCAACAAGGACAACGTGAAAGGCGTGGAGCTTGGCAGTTGCGAGCGGTGGTCGTTTGTGAGCAGCCGTGGCGACACCATCTCGTGCCGCTATTATCTGCCGCCGCGCTTCGACAACACAAAGCGCTATCCCGTCATCGTCAACTATTATGGCGGTTGCTCGCCCACGAGCCGCGATTTCGAGTCGCGTTATCCCCATCACGTATATGCCGCCGCAGGCTATGTGGTGTTGATTGTCAATCCGAGTGGTGCCGTGGGCTTCGGCCAGGAGTTCTCGTCGCGCCATGTCAACACGGCGGGCAAGGGCGTTGCCGAGGATATTATCGAAGCCACGCAGACGTTCTGCCGCGACCACGCTTTCGCCGACAGCACCAAGGTGGGCTGCATAGGCGCGAGCTACGGAGGCTTCATGACCCAGTATCTCCAGACGCAGACCGACATCTTCGCCTGCGCCATATCCCATGCCGGCATCAGCGACCACACGAGCTATTGGGGCGAGGGCTATTGGGGCTACAGCTACAGCGAGGTGTCTATGGCCAACAGTTATCCTTGGACGCGCAAGGACCTATACGTGGACCAGAGCCCGCTGTTCAACGCCGAGAAGATACACACGCCGCTGCTCTTCCTCCACGGCAATGCCGACAACAACGTGCCAGTAGGCGAGAGCATACAGATGTTCACGGCACTGAAGCTCCTCGGCAGGCCCACGGCGTTCGTGGTTGTTGACGGGCAAGACCACCACATCTACGACTATGGCAAGCGCGTGAAGTGGCACAACACCACCATGGCATGGTTCCAACGCTATCTCAAGGGCGACGACTCGTGGTGGAAGGCCATCTACAAGCCCGTGATGCAATAAACAGGTACACATATTATAATGAAGAGAAACGCTCTATAATGAAGAGAAACATTATCCTCTCGGCGTTGGCGATATTGGCCATCTGTCTTGTGGTGCTCAACTTCAATGCTTACGTGCTTCTGGCACTCGTGGTGTTCATACCCGTCTTCATC
>CAVAGT010000141.1:0-5217 GCA_963588155.1 Lachnospiraceae bacterium
TATAATTAATGTGATGAGGAAGTTTCATGTCGGCGTACGCGACATAGAACGCAAGGCTGTTTCAGTAGACGACTTCGATGTGTCGCCCGAGCAGATGACCACTGCCCTGCCGTTGCTCTACCAGAGCGGATACCTCACCATAAAGAGCTATGATCCAATGTTCTCCACCTACGTCCTCGACTACCCCAACAAGGAGGTGCGGTTGGGGATGCTCAACAGTCTTGCGCCCAACTATCTCGCACCGATAACTACTGACAACCAGTCGTTCTTGATAGAGTTTTTGCAATGTCTGCTGCGCCATGAAGTCGATGGTGCCCTTGAGCGCATGCGCACTTATCTGGCGAGCATCAGCAACCGGCTTTCAAACAAGAGCGAGCGCGACGTGCAGACCGTGTTCTATCTCATCTTCAGTCTGATGGGGGCTTACACGAAAGTGGAGGAGTGCAGTGCCATAGGCCGTGCCGACGTGGTGATACACCTGCCCGACACCATCTATGTGATGGAGCTGAAATATGATGGCTCAGCCGAGGCGGCAATCAAGCAGATAGACGACAAGGGCTACCTCGTGCCTTACTCAGCCTCTGGCAAGCGACTCGTGAAGATAGGGGTAAACTACGACAGCTCGAAGCGCACGCTCGGCGACTGGATAATAGAGGGTGCATGAAAATATCCCTTATGTTTGTCGTGCTCTTTTTCTTCAGCTTTGCCAAGAGCCTGTCGGCATAGTCGGGGGCAGTCCATTTACATTAGTGTTTCTTGAATTACTAACTGCAAAATCACTAAACAATAATCTTCGCGTTGCTAGACCCGAAAATAACTTTCAGTAAAGTTATGATTTCACATCTATATATTGTATCTTTGCACCTGATAAGTTCGGAAAAGTGTCAAGTTTGACATAAATCGTAAGTTGTTGGTGTAATCATGAGGATAAAAAGAGACATTATAAATAAATTCAAGAATTGGAAAGATGCCGAAAGTCACAAGCCAATTCTCTTGAAAGGTGCCCGTCAGATAGGCAAGACATGGGCAATGGAAGAGTTCGGTAAGGAGAATTTCGACTATGTGGCAAAGTTTGACTTTGATCGACAAAGGGAGTTGCAATCTGCTTTCGCTGTGTCAAAGGAACCAGCACGTATAATAAAAGAACTTGCCCTTTACAGTCAAGTTCCCCTTGTTCCTGGCAAGACATTGCTCATATTCGATGAGATACAAGAATGTGAGGAAGCACTCAATTCGTTGAAGTATTTTTGCGAGGATGCCCCCGAATGGCATATTATCGCGGCAGGTTCGCTGTTGGGTGTGGCCGTGAGAAAGAGGAGGATGACTGTGCCCGTGGGAAAGGTGCAGGTGATGCGTATGTATCCGATTACGTTCAAGGAGTATTTGCGCGCCAGCGACATCCAGACATTCAATTTTGTGGAAGAGATAAGTCAACCTGAGAAACTGCCTCTTATTATACTTGACAAGCTGAAGTCGGAGTATCGCAGATACATGGTGTCAGGCGGAATGCCAGAAGCTGCTGTCTGTATGCTTGAAAATCAAGGAATGCAAACGGTGGACGACATACTGCAAGGGATATTAGACTTATATGAACTTGATTTTGCCAAGTACGCAGAGCCTCGTGAGATACCGCGCATCCATGCCATTTGGCACTCG
The DNA here is from genome assembly GCA_963588155.1 of Lachnospiraceae bacterium. Lineage (GTDB taxonomy): Bacteria > Bacteroidota > Bacteroidia > Bacteroidales > Bacteroidaceae > Prevotella. The sequence continues at coordinate 1,657 of CAVAGT010000141.1, forward strand.
CTCCCATCTCAACTTGCCAAGGAAAGTCGTAAGTTTATATATAAGGTTATAAAGAAAGGCGCGAGAAGCCGTGACTACGAGGATGCCTTGCTGTGGCTTGAAGATGCTGGCATGATATATCGCGTGAACGCAGTGTCAAAACCGGGAATGCCCCTAAGTGCCTACGAGGAAACGGACATATTCAAGGTTTATGCCAGTGACTGCGGACTATTGCGACGGTTAGCTGGGTTGCCAGGAAGTATCGTCATTGACCCGACCGCCAACTATACGGAGTTTAAGGGAGCTATGGCAGAGAATGCCGTGCTGCAAAGCCTGTTGCCATCATATGGTTCCATGCCTTACTATTGGTCTTCTGAAGGGAAGGCAGAGATAGAGTTCCTGTTACAGCGAGAGGATGAGATAATCCCTGTGGAAGTGAAGGCCGAGAATTGTGTCAGTGGCAGAAGCATTGTAGTGTACAACGAGCGCTATCAACCAAAGAACCGCATACGCTTCTCGTTTCTCAACTTGCAGCAAAACTGTGGAATGCTCGCCTGTCCGTCGCCTTTAGCAGAGTGGTCTGCAAAATGGTTGCTCAAATAACCATTGCTGCGAGAAGCGCGCCTTTCTCGCATCGCATTATGACATAAGATTTTAATGAAAAATTATCGCCGCGTTTTAGAACAGTTTAAGATATATTGCCTAACTTTGCAAAGAGAAATGGTAGATGCCATTGAAGATGGCATTCGCTGTCATAACTAAGAATCAATTAATTAACAATTTAACAATTAAGCTTATGAACAAAATTTTACGCTATTCACTGTCGTTGGTTCTCGCTCTCGTGGCGAGCGTCACATTCGCTTCTGAACCATACAAGGTTTTGACATTCCCTGACGAAGGTACAGGGGGGCAAAAGATCAATACCTACAATAAGACTTGGAAAGCTACTATCGGAGAAGACACTTGGACTATAGAGAATTTCAACACGAACCAGAACAACTGGGCTTATATCAAGTGTGGCAGCAAGAAATTTGCCTCTGTGGCAACCATCACATCTCCTGCCATCGACAAGGCTGTTGGCAATGTTCTTGTAACAATCGACAACATTACCGCAGCCAGTGTGAATTCTATATCTCTTAAAGTGGCTACGGACGCTGACTTCGAGAATGTCACGGAGGAAATAAAGGCATCAGAGATTAAAGCTGGTGACATGATTTTCAAGACAACTAAAGCAGTTGCCAACTGTTATTACAAGGTCGTTTTTGATTGTGCCCAAGGTACGGCAAATGGATTGGTACAGGTCTCAAAGGTGGCGTATTATAAGGAAGGGGATAGCCCTGTCGTCGTGGACATCACAAATACTCCCGAAACAGCCTATACTGTGGCAAAGGCTATCGAGCTGATTGCTGCAAACGAGGGTCTTGCCACTAAGGTTTACGTTAAGGGAAAGATTGCTTCAATCAATGAAGTTAGCACGGAACACGGAAATGCCACTTACGACATCTCTGACGACGGCACTACCTCGACAACCCTTACAGTATATCGTGGCTACTACATTGGCGGCGAGAAATTCACAGCCGAAGACCAGATTAAGGTTGGCGATGAGGTTATCGTTTACGGAAAGCTTGTGAACTATAAAGGCGCAAACGAAATAAACAGTGGAAACAAAATCTACTCGCTCAACGGCAGCACCACAGGAATCCACAACATTTCCGCTGAGGAGGCCAACGCGGACGCTCCCGTCTACAACCTCGCCGGTCAGCGCGTGGGCAAGAACGCCAAGGGCGTGCTCATCAAGAACGGCAAGAAGTATGTGGTGAAGTAAACACCGATAGATACTTTTTTATTGCTGTCCGGTAAAAATATCGAAAGCAAGAAGTCCCGTAGGGACGGCATATTATAGCGTAGGGGGCCCCCCCTACGTTTTTTTATATGTTTTCTCAGACGTTGCCCCTGTAGGGGGCGCATAATTCATTGTAAGATTTTAAAATATGCGCCCCCTACAGGGGCAACGTAATGTGATGCCATTGGGATAAATAGGGGCAAGCCCCTATTCTGCAATATATGCCCCCTATAGGGGCAATGGATGGATAACCACGCGATGGGTAATAGTATCCCGTGTTTCCAAAACGCTACAAAAAGCGGTATTTCATCATTTTACGATGTCATACCAAGTTTTTACCGGGCAACAATAGTTATAAATAAACTTATATGATAAATTAAAGCCTGAATTCGGCTATAACTTGTCGTATAGGATAATATAAAGCAATTGTCACTATTCACCTGAACGCAAACATGCCGGCATGAGACGCATTGCTCTCGTGCCGGCATGTCACTTGTTTATAGATGTTGATTTCCCTTACTTGTTGCCGCGCGGGGCGGATGCCGCTATGCGCCAGCCAGACCGCGTGAGCGGAGAAGAGCCTCGCCATAGTTGTTCATAGCCTTGGCATACTTGGCGGCGAAAGAGCTGAGCTTTGCCACGACGGTCTCCTTGAAACTTGTGTTCTTCATGATTTGTTATCCTTTCTACATTAAATGATTAAACATCTTGGGGCTCGCTTGCCCCTGTTGTCTTTTTAAAACCTGAATATGCTTGTTTGTACGCGGCAAAGTTAGCTCCAATAGTGGTATGTAGGCGGGTTTTCCGGCGTTAAATCGCTAAAATGGTGCCTTTTATTGACCAACGTCAAATCATCGCCTTGCCGTGGTGTCCCTTGTGGCGCCCCCATGTTTTTTGGACGGTATGGATAAAGGCAGTACCTTTGCAAGCGTCAAAAGGAATTCCACGACAAACAACAATTTACTAATCAATTTAAAAGAAAGGAGAAAACAATGAGTGTACGTTACAAGAAGGAAATGGGTAAAGGCGAGGGTTCACCAGCTTACAACAAGTGGTATGGCCGTGCGGTGAGCATGGGTCGCGTGAAGACTGCCGATCTCGCCGAGGAGATAAGCCATTCATCCACCGTTACCCGTGCCGACATCATGGCAGTGCTCATAGAGCTTACGCAGGTGATGAAGAAGCACTTGCAAAACTCCATGACCGTGGAGCTTGAGGGTCTGGGCGACTTCCGTGTGGGGCTCAAGACCAAGGCCGTGGACAAGGCGGAGGACTTCACTGCCGCAAACATCTACGGCTACCAGATACACTACCGCCCGGAGGTGAAGTTCGTGCCGAGCGGTCAGGTAGGCACCAGTGGCAAGCGCAAGGGCACTTTCGTGAAGACCATGCTCGACGGCATCTCGGTTGAGCTTCTGCCGTCAAGCACCGCTACCTCTGCCACCGACGACACGGAGTCTGGCGACAACGCGTAGACAGCAACAATATGGTTTTAACCAATTAAAGAAAGGAAAGGAGGATTAGAATGAAGAAGGAAACTTGGAAGTTGATTATCAACGTGCTCATCTCGGTGCTTACCGCCATAGCCACTACTTTGGGATTGGCATCGTGCGTGTAGCATAAAAAAGAAGTCCGCCGCTCCTTATTAGGAAGCGGCGGACTTTATCTTGAACAGGTAGGGACAATCGGGCTCGAACCGATGACCTCTGCAATGTGACTGCAGCGCTCTAAACCAACTG
>CAVAGT010000142.1:0-5185 GCA_963588155.1 Lachnospiraceae bacterium
CCTTGGAATGGTTTTGACATCATTGAAGGCGGAGTCGCAGATGACCGTGTCATCGATGCCGTAGAGGCCTATATCAATGGGTATGCAGACGTAGAGCACACGCTTCGTCAGTTGGTCTACCACAAGCCTAACCATCAAATTTGCATATTGAACCAAGAGATAGTAGACAAGTATTTACAATTCAGATCTTACGAAAGGGTACAATAATGTTAGACTTCTTGTTATGGAACAAAATAGCGCGTATAATAGCCCAGCTTGCCGATACGCTGCATATATCCACAGACAGGGCATTGCGGATATTCTACGATTCTGATGTCTGCCGTATGCTCCACGACAAAGAGCTTGGCCTGCATCTCATGAGTGACACGTATATCGTGAACGACTTGATAGAAGAATTGAGGAATAAGCAGTAATGTAAAACATTGAGAAACAAGGCTTTGCGAATACCTCTAAAAAAGCATCGGCTTTACGCTGAAAAGGCGGCGGCTTCACAGTGGAAAGCCGACGCCTTTTTAGCGTAAAGCCGATGCGATATCAGCGTAAAGCCGAAAGGGGCTTTTTATTGCTTGTTCAGGTACTCCCTGACGGCCTTTTCTATGTCTGCCTTATAGTTGAGGCCATAGAGACGATAGAGGTCTTGCATATGGAGCAAGCGGAGGTAGAAGTTCTCGATGTCGCGTTTGTCCTTGGCAGTCCACTGCACTTCCGAAAGGGCTGCCAGCCTTGGCAACATCTCCCACTCCATCTTCTCGGCGTCTTTCACCCACTCTGTCCAGATGCATCCTTCGGCACCTATCACGTTTTGCTGTTCGGCTGGGGTCAGCTTGTCGGAGCAAGGCTCAAGGTCGTAAACGCGTTGAATGCTCGGAATACCCTCAATCTTGTTGATGCGGGGATTGCTGAAATAGAAGTTGGTGATTGGAGCCACGATGGTGGGATGGCCTTCGCGTGCGGAACGCACACTCGCGTCAAGGCTGGTCCAACCGCACACGGTGATGTCTTTCGCCGGCGTGCCTTCCAATATCTCGTCCCAACCCATCATCTTGCGGCCATGGTTTCTTATCTCCTTCTCTATCTCTCCCATGAACCAGGTTTGCAACTGCTCTTCCTTCGAATGGCCGGGTAGTGCCTCAATGCCAAGGTCAGCTATCTTCTTCTGGCAGTTGGCGCATTCTTTCCAGCGATCCTTGGGACACTCGTCGCCGCCAATGTGGATATATTCCGACGGGAAGATGTCCATAACCTCATCTATGACATCCTTGGCAAACTGCAACGTCTTCGACTTGCCGGCGCACAACACGTCTTCGAAGACACCGAAACGGCAAGTCACCTCGTAAGGCCCGCCCGTGCAGCCCAGCTCGGGATAGGAGGCAAGGGCGGCAAGCATGTGGCCAGGCAGGTCGATCTCCGGAATCACCGTGATATACCTGTCGGCGGCATACTTCACAATCTCTCGCGCTTCCTCCTGGGTATAATAACCCGATACGGGAACACCGTCATAGGTGTCTTTGCTTCCCTGCACGATGGTCTGCTTCCTTACAGAGCCTACCTTGGTGAGCATGGGATATTTCTTTATCTCAAGTCGCCACCCTTGGTCTTCCGTGAGATGCCAATGAAAATAGTTGATGTTGTGCATCGCGAAAACATCTATCAGCTTCTTGAGATATGGCACGCTGAAATAATGTCGCCCAACGTCTATCATGAACGCGCGATAGGCAAAGCGTGGGGCGTCTTTCACCTCCACGGCAGGCAACAAGACACTCTTGACGTTCTCGCCCTTGGTGATGGGCAGCGCCTTCATGACGCTCTGTATGCCATGGAACAAGCCGGCGTGGGATGTAGCGGAAATGGTAATGCCCGACTTGCTGGCCAATATGGAGTAGGCTTCCGACCTGTCATCTCCTACGTTCAACACAAGGCTGATCTGCGACTTCGAGGGCTTAGAGGTGGTCTTCACCTCGATGCCTGTCACCTCCTTGATATGGGCAGACAAGAAGTCGGCGTCTTTCTTCTGCTTCTCGTCGCCGGCGGCATAGCGTATTGTGGTTTTTGCTGTGAGCTGGAAAGGTGTTCCTCCCGTTTCCTTCACTTCTTGTGGCAATGGCACAATCTGCCAATTGCCGATGTTCTTGTCCTTGGCGGAAACAATGGAAAGGCTTGCCAAGAGAGCCACGGTTAGAATGATTCTTCGAAACATAATTTTCAGTGATTGGGTTCGCACTACAAAATTACGACTTTATGCCGAAAGAAGAGAGTCGTTCGGCGAAAAGAATGATTCCGAATGAATAAAAAAAACGCCTTTTCTTTGTGAAAAGGCGTATACGATTGTCAACTGATTCGCTTCTTGCGTTCGCAGAAACGCTCACATTGTGCGCAGATGTCGTATCCCAACATCGCCCCGAGGATGAAGTCCTCCTCGGGGGAAAGTTGGCATAGGGGTTTTGTTACTATCATGCGGATAGCGTCCAGGCACTCGCGCTTGCCAAAGAAGAGGTTCAGGCGATCGTTGCCCACGGGCTGGATGACATATTCTATGTGTTGACGCTCCAGTCTCGTCTTCGCGAACTCCTCATACTTCTTGTTGAAAGTGAAAAGCACCATTCGGCGCACTCCTTTCTGATATTCATAGATATGATTCATCAGCACTTTCAAGTCGATTGGCGTTGCTACGTTCTGCTGCATACTATCCGCGATAAAGATGTGAAAATTAAAGAATATCTGCTTAAAGTGATGGCTTGATGGCTTCAAGCCAAGCGTCGATGCGCTCCTCGGTCTTGTCTTCCTCGTTCACGTCATCGAGGGCGAGTCCCACGAACTTGCCGTCTTCCACTGCGTCGCTGTCGTCGAACGTATAGCCCTCTGTTGACACACCAGGCAACACGTTGGCACCAGCCTCCTCGGCAGCGTCGAAGAGCTCTTTCATGCCGCCGCAGAAAGTGTCGCAGTACGACTCGCTGTCACCGCATCCGAAGAGAGCGACAGTCTTGCCTGTCAACCCTGCTGCCTTGAGAGTCTTTACTCCGTCATACCAGTCGTCCTGCATCTCGCCTGCGCCCCATGTGGATGTTCCGAGGATGAGGTTGTCGTGACTTGCGATGGCATCGTTGTCGAGGTTGGCGACATCCAATGTCTCCACGCCCAACTTGGAGGCTATTGTCTGGGCTATCGACTGGCAAGAACCGGTGGAAGAGCCATAAATAACGATTGTTGATTTCATGATCTTGTCTTTTTTAGTTTGTTGTATTCTCTTTCTGTTCCGGTTGCAAAGTTACGGCGCGATGGCGAATTGCGCAATACCTAAAAATGAGGGTTGTTGCCTGCCGCGCTATTCAACCTTCGTGATGTCCCATTTATCGTTTATGATTCTCTTGGGACATTTGTATGCCGTGTTGAGTATGTCGAGTGATGGCCTATAATATTTAGTCTTCATGCCAGCCAAATGAAACACCATGTTGCAGGTTATGTCCGATGGCATAGGCTTGTTCAATGCCGCGCGTATGGCCTTGACTCGCTCGGTGTACTTCGCCTTATACTTGTCTGAGCACCAAACCATGAATGGAATTTCGAACTGGCATTTCACCACGTTCTTACTCATTGGGTCTGCCTTTCTTCCCATGGATGGCCTCCAGTCATAAATCTCTTCTCCGTGGTCGGAGAGATACACTATCACGGCGTTGGCATCGCGGTAATGGTCGAATATCTTTCCCATGCACATGTCGTTATAATATGTGGCGTTGTCGTATTGCGCTATCTCATTGCGCATCTCTTTGGTCAGCCACGAGTGCTTCAGCTTCACACTATCAGCGGTGAAACGGTTGGTCTTGGCAGTATTGGGGTACCTTTGTTTCGCCTTTAAGTGTTGTCCCCAAAGGTGAATGATTGTAAGGTTGTTCTTGTTCAAAGAAAAACGTTGCTTGAAAAAATCGTTTATCAAGTCTCCATCGTATTGGTAAGGCTGCTTGTTCTCGGCTGTGTAGGAAGCCAATGCAAGTTTATCATTATGGAGATAAGAGTTGAGGGTGAAGTCCCATGTGTTGACTTGCGCCACGTTTTGATTGTCCCAAAAGTAAACGTCATAGCCGCTTCTTCTGAATAGTATCGGCATGAAGACGTTGTCGCCCCAATCTTCACCAAACCCAAGACAGTTGCATGAGAAGAGGTTTCGCAATGTTGCTGACGTTGCGTTGTATGGCGTGTTTATATGGTTGAATACAAACAAGTTGTCTCTTTGGTATTCTCCTTTCGTGAGTGGTGTGGTGTTAAGGTAGTAGCCATACAGTGGGCTGTGAGCTTTTATATACGATTCACCTATGACCAATACCACATTTACGGAGTCGTTTTCCATCGTATAGAAGTCGTTAGCTTCCAAGGTTCGTAATATTGAATTTTGCATTTCTTTCTTGGCTATCCGTGGTGCGCCAAGCGAATATATCAAGTTGGTATAGCTGTCGAAAACAGAGACTTCCAAGAATTGGCACTCGTTGCTTGATGCCCATCTATCAAGTTGTTTGAATGAGTTCATCTTGAGAAGGCTATAATAGAAAGGAACATTATATATGTTACCAACAAGACATATTGTCACGAACAAACATACTGGGATTTTTACGTATCGTTTCCTTAGGTATTTGACAATATGCTCCTTGAATCTCTCTGCAAAAGATGACAGGGCTATCAAGCCAACAAGTGCCGCGATAACTTTCATGCCATTAGTACAGAACAAAAACGTTGATAAAAATTCAGAAGTCTCTTTCGTGTTTGTCTCGCCAATCATCAAGATGTACGATGGGTTTAAGTTTGACCCGAAATTAAGTCGTGTGAAAAGGTTCACGATAAATAGCATTATTGGGAAGCCATAGCATAATATTCGTATTGTCTTATTATGAAAGCGGTTGCACAACTGCGTATAGACATATGAGAACAAGGCGGCAAAACAGATGCCGCGCAAAGCGTTTATCCACGTGGGCAATTCGTAATGGGCAACTATGCAGCCATGGAGGAGCTGTATCTGCTGATAAGCGCTAAGCAAGAAGGTTATGATGAATAGTGGGATTTCCTCGATTATGGGGTCAAAAACGGCATGGGCAAGTTTCTTTAGTGGAAGCATACATAAAGATTTGTGTCACCCCGACCCAAGATGATGGTAAAACAGAAATAATGTGTAAGGCAGTGAATGAAAAAGCGTGGG
>CAVAGT010000143.1:0-5146 GCA_963588155.1 Lachnospiraceae bacterium
GGGATTATCGGTGCGTTCGCATTGGTTGCGGACGGGCACAGGGCCCGCCCCTGCAAAGCATTGTGTTATGCGTAATCGGCGAAGCCGACATCTTTAAAATCTTTTTGATCCGAATGGGTTTCGGCATTGCACTGAAAAGGCCTCGGCATTGCACTAGAATCGTGTCGCCTTTTCAGTGCAAAGCCGAGGTCTTTTCAGTGGAAAGCCGAAGCGGCTATTTGGCGTGCTCTTCGAGATAGCGGTGAGCCTCGTCGGGATCGCTGGTAAACAGCTGGATGCAGCCCTCGGGGTCGATGACGATGAGCGAGGGCACGAAGGTGAGACCATAGTTCTGATGCAGCTGCCTGGTGCCTTCCTTGGTCACTATGAACTGTGGCCAGGGCATCGCCTCTTCTTTCAAGGCTTTCTGCCAGTCGGCATTCTTCTTGTCGACTGACACGCTGATGATGTTCACCTTGTCGCCCAACCGCTTGTGCATCTCCTTCACGCTCGGGATGGCGGCACGGCATGGTCCGCACCATGATGCCCAGCAGTCCACGAAGTTGTATTTGCCTTTCTTTATGTATTCGCTCCACTTGGCATCCTTCCCGTCGGGGGTCTGCACGCTCATGTCTGTGTAGCGGGCTCCGCGAGGATATTTCTTCAACTTCTCCACCGTCTCGGCAAACGCCTTCAGACGCTTCTGGTCGTAGTTGCCGCCGAATTTCTTCAGCATGGCGTCGAGCTCGGCTGCCGTGTAGCAGAACGGCACCCTTGTCTCCTTCATCTGCAGCATCAGCGAGATGGCATAGTCGGGATGGGCATCGATGAACCGGCGGTTGGCGGCGTTGAGCGTCCGCTCCTTCTCGTCCTTGACGCGGCCCAGCGCCTCCACCTTCGCGGTGTCGTAGTGCATGAAGCCGCCCTTGGAGAAATAGCGTTCCTGCCGATAGTCGTTGTCGGCCTTCTCATAGTCGACCATCTCCTTGAAGTTGGTCTTCATCCATTCGTCATACTGCTCTTGCGCCTTGCCGCCCTTGACGGTCACGTTGGGATATTTGGGCAGAACGCACTCCTGCACCGCCATGCACCGCGGAATGCTGTCGAAGCAAGCGGCAGAGATGGTGTAGCTGGTATTCTCAAGTACGAAGTTCACGCCGTGAGCGTAGGAGAATACGGTATCGCATATCTCGCTTTTGGGGCGGTCGTCTATTTCGATGGTGGTCATCATGGGCGACTTTACGATGCCCTTCAGCTCGAAACTGCCACCCTTGGTGAGCGTCTCCACGTTTTCCGGTGCCCCGTTGTCGCGGAAGCGGAGCACCACTCTCGTGCCGTCTTTCACACCCTTGATGTTGCCCTTGACGGTGAAGCCTTGCGCGTTGGCAGATGCCGAAAAGGCTGTAGCCATCAGAGAGATGGCTAATGTCTTGATGAAGATGGAATTCATTTGTTCAGTTTTTGGTTGATTGTCGTTGGATCGTGTGTGATGCAGAGTATTTTCCCGTCCTTGTCGAGGAGCATCAGCTTGGGGATGCTCGTGACCATGTAGGCTGGAGCCACCACGTTTTGGAAGGTTTGCTTCTCGATGATGAGTTGCGGCCACGGCATCTTCTCTTCGGCTTCTGCCTTGCGCCATGCTTCCTCCTTCTCGTCGATGGAGCAGGAGATGACCTGCAGGTCGTCGGCATGAGCCTCAAGGATGGCCTTCACCTTGGGTATGGCGCTGCGGCAGGGGCCGCACCACGATGCCCAGAAGTCTACGAGCGTCATCTTGCCCGGCTTGATGAGCGACGAGAGTTTCATGATGCTGCCTTCTTTCGCCTTGGCGTCGAAGTCGGTGTAGGTCGTGCCCGTGCCGAGCTTGCGAAAGCGGTCGAGGTTGCGCTTGATGAAGTTCATGTGGAGCGTGTCGGGGTTGTCCTTGAGCGCGGCAAACATGCGGTCGAAGTCGGCGGTGGAGTAGCTGTAGGCATCGTAGGGCTTCTGTGCCAGCAGGGCCGCCGACACGGCATACTGTGGGTGCGCCATCATGAACTTGCAGCTCTCCTCGTCGCGCCGTTGCTTGGCGGCATTGGCCGCGGCCTTCTCCTTCACGATCTTGCTGTCGTCGCCGTTGTTGGCGAACCAAGCCCGAGCCTCCACATAGCCGAGGCTGTCGGCGGCGCGCTCGTATTGGCGCATGTGGTCGAGATATTGCTTGTATTCCTGTTGGCTGCGGTCGCAAGTGATGGTGGCGCGTGCTTCCTTCTCCACATCGTAGGCATTGCTGAGCATGTCGTCCTTGCTGATGTTGACGCTGACGGGAGCGTTGCCCGTCATCAGGCGGAGCGACGTGCGTCGTATCCAGTTGCCCTTGGCGTTTTTCGTGGAGAATATGAGTCGCGCCATGCGGGGCACCTTAGATTTTGCCTCAAACGCGAAGTGCTCGCCCTTGAAGGCGGTGGAGCCGAATGCCTTTTCTTTCAAGCCCTCGTCTTCCATGAGCGTCACGCGGCAACTGTCGGTGAGCCCCGTGACGGTGCCGCTCACCTTGAATGTGGTCTGGGCCGAAACCGCCGTGCCCATGAGGAGTGCGGCGGCTAGCGGATAGAGTCTTGTGTTCATTTTGTCTGTAGAGATTTATCGTGTCATTTGGCGTCTCTCACGTAGCGCACGTTGAGGAAATGCTCCGCGTGGAGAATCTGCAGGCGGTTGACGGCGTTCTGGCCTGGGGTGAACATGCGCGCGTAGGCGGCATCCTCGCCATTGACAGATGTCTTGGTGCCTGTCCAGTAGTAGCCGTAGTCGCAGTCGTGGGAGATGGCATACTGCCAGCTGTAATAGCATATCTGCCCGCCATAGACGAAGTTGAGCATGGTGCCCTCGCTCTTCTGTGTCATCAGCGTGGAGCATCCGGGGCGCCAGCCTTCGCGGTCGAGGTCAGCCTGCTTCATGCCCAGCGTGGCTTCGAGGTTCTTCCAGTCGTCGTCGGTGGGCAGACGCCATCCCTCGGGCGCGTTGTCCACGGCTTCCTGCCACGAGTAGTAGTTGCCATAGTTGGCATACTGCTCTTTGGCCTCGTCCAGCGTGCCGATGCTCAGCCCGTAGAAGCCATACCTGTCGTTGTAGATGTCTTCATAGAAGGGAATGCCATCGTGCAGGTTCTCGGTCATCCAGTCGAGCGAACCTATTCTCACCCAGTGGTATTCGTTGCCGTCGTTGTCGGTCATGGTGCCCGAGGCTGAGGGGGTTACCGTCGGCAGCTTTTCGTCGTCGCCGCAGGCGGTGAGGCAGAAGGCGGCTATCGCTGCCCATGCCATCATGCATATATATTTTTTCATGTGTGTTCTTTTATGTCGTGTTGTGTTTACTTGTCCAGCCTTACGCCCTCGGCGAGGATGGCATTGCGCAGCGCCTTGAAGCGCTTTATGCAGATGGGGTAGGCGGCAAACTCCTGTTCGAACTCTTCCTCGCTGTAGGTGCACACGGCATGCACGTAGTTTGCCAGGTCATTTGGCTTCTTCGTGCAGAAATACCATTTGTTCCAGTCGTAGAGGAATCCCAAGGAGCGTGCCACGTCGTGGTCGTACACCTCGTTGTAGCCCAAGTCGGTCTTGTATTTGTCGATGAGCTTTTCCACGGGCGACCAGTAGTCGGCGAGCAGCCCGCTCTTGTTGATGAACACGTCGCAGAGAATGTCCTCGAACATGCCGTCGAAATAGGTGTCGTCGGTATATGCCTCGCCGCCGTTCATGCTGAAGACATAGCAACGCTCGCCGAGGAGATACGACTCCTGCCCTGTGATTTCATACACGCCGTCGTAGTTCTTCCATTTGTTGATGGTGTCGACGAGGAGCACGGAGTAGGGGTTTATATTGCCCAGTTTCTTGCCCAAAGTGCGCTTGTAGGCATCGGCAGCCTTCTGCTTGTCGGCGTTGGCGAGATACTTGTAGGTGTATTTGTAGGTATTGGCGGAGGAGCCCATCATGACGTAGTTGATGTCTACGGTCTCCACCTTGTAAACCGGTTTGCCGTTGGCGTCTACCGACACTTGCTGCTTGGTGAGGGTGTCGTTGAAGAGCAGATAGCTGCCCACTTCCTTGGCAAACGAGCGGCGCAGGTTGGCCTCTTCGCTGTTGTCGTCATCGGCAGGGGCAAATCCGTTGGTGTCGGCGAGGCTTGGTGTGGTGTCTTCGTCGCTGGAGCATGACGTGGCGGTGAGGCCTACGGTGATGCCCAAGGCGAGGAAAAAGGCTTGGAATATCTTTTTCATGTCTTGTATGTGTCTTTGTTAGTCGTTGGGTGTTACGGTTTTCACGGCGTTGCGCACCGGTCGCGGATTGCTGCCTATGCTCGGCTGGAAGTCGCGCTCCTCGATGGGGATGTCGAGGGTGTAGGCATCGTCGTTTTTCTCGAGCGTGTAGTAGCTGGTATGGTCGACGACGTAGTCCCAACCTTCATATTTCATCACCGTCATGGTGTGGGTAATCTCTTTGCTGTAGGGATATTTCTCGTCTACCATGTAGCGGCGGAGGTCGAACCACCGGTGACCCTCAAGGCAGAGCTCGCGCTCGCGTTCGTCGCGCGTGAAGTTGACGAGCTGCTGTCCGGTGAGACTGAGGGGCGTGTTGCCCTCGACGCGCTTGTTGCGCAGCTTGTCGAGCCATTTGCACGCCTCGCTGTCCTTGCCCAGTTGCGCCTCTGCTTCCGCCATGTTGAGGTAAGCCTCTGCCGTGCGTATGCTGAACACGTCGCTCACGCTCTTGTAGGTGCCTGCCGAGGCCACGCTGTTGTTTATCTTGTGATATGTTGGGGCGTTGTTGTTGGGGTCGTCTTGAGTGGTGATGTAGCATGTCTTGCGACTGTCGTTGCTCTCGTAGAGATTGTACAGGTCGTCGGAAATGGTGTATAGGGGACGATAGTCTTTCCATCCCGACTCCCTTCCGGGACAGCAGTAGAGCAGGTTGCCCAAACAACTGGCTCCGTTGGAATAGATCACCTCGGCGTTGTCGGCACTGATGGGGTAGGTCGACTCGCCAATGCCGATGGTCGACTGCAGGTAGTCGTTCTTGTCGAGAGCCTTCTTGGCGTATGTCTCTGCCGTTTGCCAGTCTTGCATGTAGAGGGCCACGCGGCTGCGCAGGATGTAGATGGCATCGAGGCTGGCATGATAGATGGAGAGCGA
>CAVAGT010000144.1:0-5047 GCA_963588155.1 Lachnospiraceae bacterium
CAGCACCGTAAGCCCCACGAGCCGTACCCTATTGTATGACAGATGCAGCCCCTCCGAGGCGATGCCGGCACTGTAAGCCCCACGAGCCGTACCCTATTATATGACAGATGCTGCCCCTCCGAGGCTATGACACGATAATGCCTACTTAAGAGCGTCCCCAATGCGGCAAACGGCCTGTTTGTCGCGTTGGGGTGCGGCTTTTTTGCCGGTTATGCTTTCGTGTTCCATTCTATTTGTGCTATCTTTGCACTTGGATTGACTCGCCAGAGGGCGACGAAGTCCGTTTTTGTGGGTTAATATAATAGCGTTTGCTGTTTATTCGATAATAATGTTCCTGAAGTTTGGCCGCGGAAAGAACATATGCAGTAGAATAAAAAGTGAACGTCCGCATAGCGTGGACGTTGAACATATCTGCTGCATATAGGTTAGGCCAAACACCTTGGAACGTAGGATAAGTGGATGCGTCCGCGCTTCTGCGTTCTGGTGGGCAAGGGCGAACGTCAAGATTGGTTGGCTTTGTGGCTTGTATATGATGAGGTGTTTGGCAAGAATCTTTTATTTTTGGAGTAACAAGGCAGTCGCATTAAAACGATATAAAAGCTTTAATGCTATGGCAAAATCATTGATTGAAGAGCTGCCCCGCATCGCAAGCGAGGGTAGGCAAGAGGCTCAGCGCATCATCGAGCGACTGAGCAGTGGCACACGTATTGGTTTACAGACCAATGAGCTGGTGTTGCCTCGTAAGGATGTCTCCGGTTTCTTCCGTGGACAAGTTCCTAATATTCCCAATGCGTTCAATGCTGCCTTGGACGGCGGCACTTGGATGAACCGACTCATCTATGGCGACAATCTCTTGACCATGCAAGCCTTGCTTGCCGGCGACCCTCAGACGGGTTTGCCTTCTTTGCGAGGCAAGGTCGATTTGATTTATATTGATCCACCGTTCGATTCGAAGGCGGATTATAGAACGAAGATTAAATTGCCGGGAGTGGATATACAGCAGAAACCAACTGTGATTGAACAATTCGCCTATGCCGATACTTGGGAGGAGGGGACAATCTCTTATCTCAAAATGATTTATCCAAGACTGGTTTTGATGAAAGAATTATTATCGGAAAGGGGAGCAATTTATGTGCATATTGATTGGCATATAGGCGATTATGTAAAACTTATGCTTGACGATATATTTGGCAAAGAAAATATGAGGAATGAAATTGTATGGTGTTATAAGACGACATTGAAATTGTCTTCTAATAGTTTTGGGAAAGATCATGATACAATATATTTCTATTCAAAGACTAATGCACATGAAATACATCCAGATAGAAAAGATTTTCCTGCGAGTGAAAGTACATTGAAAAGATGGGGGAAGTATGCAGATGAGAATGGATTTGTTAGTAATAAACATTTTGCGGGAAGTAAGTCAACAATTATTAATACGGAAGATGAAACCAAAGGTTTTTCTATATATAACGGTATTCCACGTGATTGGTGGGAAATCTCGGCAAATGTTTCAAAAGGAAATACAGAAGAAGTATCAGCAGGGAAATACGCCACTCAAAAGCCCGAAGCCCTCCTCGAACGAATCATCAAAGCCTCTTCCAACGAGGGCGACCTTGTTTGCGATTTCTTCGGAGGCAGTGGCACTACAGCGGCTGTTGCCGAGAAGTTGGGCAGAAGATGGATTACCTGCGACATTGGCAAGCCGGCATCCTTGGTGATGCGCAAGCGATTCATTGACCAGGAGGTGCAGCCATTCCTCTATCAGAGCATAGGCGACTATCAGAAAGAGGCGTTCCACAACAACAAGAAGTTGCGCCGAGTGGGCGACTTGTCACAAGTGGTCTTGGGCTTGTTCGGAGCCTTGCCCTTCACTCCCGAGCAAGTGAGCGACAGAAACTTCGGCTACGTGAAGGGCACGAGAAACCTGGTGATGGTAGATAGTCCCAACCGCCTCACCACTGCCGCCACCGTGCGCAGAGCCGTGGAGGCAAAGGCTTCGTTGCTCGGCGGCGACTGGGACAAGGTCATCGTGCTCGGTTGGAACTTCGCCTTCGACATCTCCCAAGCCATCGAGAAATATAAGAACAGCAACGTGGAGGTGTTGGTCATTCCGCCCGACCTGCTCGACAAGCTCTCCAAGAAAGGCTTCAAGAAGCTCATCACCGACAAGACCGTGCGCTTCTCCTCCCTGCAATATCTCGTGGTGAACCCCGTGGAGGTGACAGCCAACGGCAATGGCGAGGACGACCTCGACATCAGTCTGTGCAACTATGTGTTGCTCTCGCCCGACAACATACCTTTGGACGACAAGGACAAGGAGAAGCTCCAGAAAACAATGGAGCAAGACCCGCTGTCGCTCATCGAGTACTGGAGCATCGACCCCGACTATGACGGCGAGACCTTCCGCAGCACTTGGCAGGATTATCGTGAGAACGTGGATAACGACGGCGACCCCTTGCACTGCGTCTATGCCACACGCCTCACCATGCCGCACAAGGCAGAGAGAAAGGTGTGCGTAAAGGCCGTGGATGTGTTTGGCTTCGAGAGCCAAGTGATATTGGAAGTGAAGAGTGAAGAATGAAGAGTGAAGAATCCAAATGCTTAAGATGGTGTTCCTTTGGAGACATCTATCAATACAATGACGAACTATGACAATCAATTCTAACAACATATCATTGGAGTTGGCAAGCCGCCTCACCGACGTGGTAAATGCGGCGTGGCAGAGTGGGGAGATGCTGGAGCAAGTGACACCCACCACGGCATCGCTTCTCAACTATTGGTTTGGCGAGGGCTTTTGTAACGAGCGTTCACGGAATTTCCATGAGGGGCAGCGACAGGCCATCCTCAACATCATCTACCTGCACGAGGTGCTGGGCGAGACCACGGTGCTCGACGCCTACGAGAAAGTAATCCCCGGGCTGCTGGACAGGGCAGACTTGGCGCAGCTCGCCAAGCCCAAGTACCAGTTTCCCAAGTATGCCGTGAAGATGGCTACGGGTACGGGGAAGACATGGGTGATGCACGCCCTCCTCATCTGGCAGATGCTCAATGCCAGGCACGAGGAGGTGGAGAGCGGACGTTTTTCGCAGAAGTTCCTCATCGTGGCACCGGGCTTGATAGTCTATGACCGTCTGCTCGACGCCTTCTGTGGCAGAAAGAGGAGAGACGAGGAATACCGCGACCCGCAGACCAACGACTACTATATGAACCAGGATGTGTTCATCCCCGAGCGATACAGGGACGAAGTGTTCTCCTTCATCCAGAATAATGTGGTGACCAAGGAGGACGGCATCGGCAGGAAGACCACCGGCGACGGATTCGTGGCTCTCACCAACTGGCACCTCTTTGAGAACCAAATGGAGGAGAAGGAAGACGATGACGACATAGACGACTCCAGCACCGTGACCCCCGTGGAGATAGTCAACGACCTGCTGCCTGTGCGCCCCGGCAAGTCGGCAGGCAACGACCTTGGCATGCTCGACCGCCGAGCCTTGGGAGGAACCGAACTGGAATACCTCGCAGGGCTAAAGGATTTGATGGTCATCAACGACGAGGCCCACCACATCCATGAGATCAAGCGCAACGGCGAGACCGAGGAGGTGGAATGGCAGCGAGGCTTGAACGCCATCAGCGAGACCAAGGGCAAGAGGTTCGTGCAAGTGGATTTCTCCGCCACGCCCTTTGACACCAAGGGAGCGGGCGAGAAGCAAGTGAAACTCTTCTTCCCCCACATCATCGTAGATTTCGACCTGCCGAAAGCGATGAAGCAAGGACTGGTAAAACTCCTGCTCCTCGACCGCCGACAGGAACTTACCGAGCTGGAGAACCTCGACTACAATGCCGAGCGCGACGAGCAAGGCAAGGTGGTGGGACTGAGCGAGGGTCAGCGACTGATGCTGCGTGCCGGACTGACCAAGCTGACCAAGCTGGAGGAAGAATTCCTGAAGACCGATGACCGCAAGAACCCCAAGATGCTCATCGTGTGCCAAGACACAACGGTATCGCCCTTCGTGGAAGATTTCCTGAAGTCGGAGGGCTTGAAGGACGAGGACATCGTTGCCATAGACAGCAACAAGCAAGGCGAGGTGAATGAAGACGAATGGAAAGAAATCAAGGCAAAACTCTTCGACATCGACCGCTACAAGAGTCCGAAGGTGGTCATCTCTGTGCTGATGCTCCGTGAGGGCTTCGACGTGAACAACATCTGCGTGCTCGTACCCCTCCGTTCCTCCCAGGCACCCATCCTGCTGGAGCAGTTGGTGGGCAGAGGCTTGCGACTGATGTGGCGTGAGTCTGACTATGCAAGCACCAAGTGGGAAGACCGTCAGCGGGTGTTGCGGTTGCACAAGGCTCCTAAGACATTTATAGATACGCTTTCCATCGTGGAACATCCGGCCTTCATCAAATTTTACGACGACTTGCAGGAGCAAGGGCTTGTGGCTGTCGATGAGGGCGACGTGGGTTCCGGCGGAGTCATGGGCGACATCATTACCGTGGGACTGCGGGAGGATTATGAGAACTATGACTTCCAGTGGCCTGTTATCCTGCACGACTCCATCGAAGAGTTGGAAGATGCGGAGATTGACCTTGGCGACCTGAAGCCCTTCACGATGTATCCGCTCGACTTGCTCCGCAAGTTCTTGGCGAAGGATGGCGAGACCTTCGTGTCGCAGGACTCGCTCACCAAGATTACCTTTGGCAAGTATAAGGTGACGATGAACCTCTTCAACGCCAACGGCTACAACGAGTATCTGCAAAAGCTGTTGCGAGTGGTGACCATTCGCTTCGAGAACTGCCGCCGTCAGGGCTTCCCCTCCATTCAGATCAACGAGGCACAGACCATGCAGGTGATGGACTGGTACATTCGCACCCGTCTCTTCTCCACGGCGTTCGACCCCTTCCACGGCAGCGACTGGAAGATACTGCTTGCCAAGAACGGTATCGTGACCAAGCACATCGCGGAGCAGTTTGCCGTGGCTATATATAATATGCAGCAACACCTGACAAAGATAGACGCGGAGGTTTCGCATACGCCGTTTTCTAC
>CAVAGT010000145.1:0-5010 GCA_963588155.1 Lachnospiraceae bacterium
ACGGCATGAATCTAAATCCGAAACTTGAGCTATATTATATATGGTGAATACGATGGGAGATTTTTTCGAGTGGGAAGTTCTTCGCATCGCCAGATGATTGTCGATGAAGGGTCGGCAAAGGACAGGAACTGTCCCGAAGGTTTTAGTGACACTAAAACACAAACTTGCCACTCTAAAAAATCACGTTTCAATTTTACTGTAATTTCCTTGTCCTATACGGCGCAGCCGATGCTCACGGATGAAGATGTCTATCCACTTGGATGCCGTACTGGCATTCTCGCCTTGCTCTTCCACAAGGGCATCGTACTCCTTCTTGGTGAACGATGGTGGCAGTAAGCTGAAGAAGGCATTGCGCCTTGCCGCTACTCCTTTCTCCTGTCTGTCCATGGACAGCTTCTGTTCCAGTCCTGCCAACTTCCGGTAGATGAAAACGGAGTGATAGAGCAAGGCCGTGCAGATATCCATGGCGGTGGTGTAGTCACATTCTTCACACAGAAGATGAATCGTTCCGTCTGCCGAAGGCTTCATCCTAAACATATCCAAGTCCAATGTTCTGATGGCGGTAAGCACCATCATGATGCGGTAAGCCATCAGTCCCAAGCGGCGGACAATACCCTGCATGTTGTTGTCCACCTCATCGCAACATTCCTCGTTGATTTGTCGCAGGAAAGCGACGAACTGCATTTGCAGATGGGAGGGAACATAAAAGGTGTACATTCCCTGTCGCATGAACGACTCCTGAAGGTGCATGAAGCGGTCGCCGAGGATGCGGAACTTGGCATTTTTCGACTGCGAGACGTCACTTGTGGCAAACACGTTTCTGATGCCACGCTTGAACGGAATGTTGTAGATGGCGAAACGGCTCAACAGTCCGTCTTCCGAACTGGGTATCAGTCGGCGCACCTGTTCGGGTGTTCCTGCCAAGACCACCGAGATGCGAGGATTCTCGATGTCGTTATACTCTTTGTCTTTACGCCTGCTCATCTTGATAGGCTCATGATGGTAAGCTTTGCGGAGCGTATCGGAATAGTTGCCGTGTTCCGACCTTAATGTCTGACTGAGTGTGTCGCCCTCGGTTTCGAACAGGAGGAGGATTCCGTCGTTGTCGCTCAGTATCTTCTGGAAAGAACTGGCACTGCTGTTTGCCGGAACGACAAGCATCCGTTGCTTGGGCTCGGTTGGCATTTCCATCTCTGATGACTTCTTGCCCTTCGCATATTCTGCCATGACGGCTTTGTACTCCTGCTCCAAGCGGTTGGACAGTTCACGCAGGTTTCGATTGATGGATGCTACCAACTCATAGCACAAGGTCAGTGAACCTTTCCCCATGCCAGCTTCAGCAGCGACGAAGAGGTACAGATTGGGATAGACAATTCGCTCGTCATATACACCCGACATGTTGTAAAAGCATACCGACAAGGTGGCGATGGCACCGATAAGTATGGTGTCACGGTCGTCCGTGGAAATTGCGTTGGCTACCACCTCTGCCAAGAACGGCGGCAAATTGTCGAACACACGTTCTGGGAACGACGGCAATTCCTTCTCCGATTTTACCCATTTCTCCGTTTTCCCATTTTGGATATTTGGCAAAATGGATAAACAGTTGTCGTGGATGGAGATCCCTGCCCGTTGCGCCAGATGAAAAAATGTACTGATGGTGATGCCGCTACCATGCGACTGGAGGCAATGCAAATACTGTCTGTCGGCAGTTTCCTCACGATAGTCGGGATAGAAACGGCTGAGGCGGTGGTAATAAGTTCGCCCCCTTTCGCCCAAACCATCGACGAGGGCAAAACCCAGCGATACCCAATCCTTGTAGTCGGGCGCAATATCTACGGCTCTGCGCTCTATCTCGCACACAACTTTCTCGACGTCTTCTTCCACATTATTATATATGGTAGCGCCAACCTCCTTTTTCGATGTAGGGATTTCTGACAGAACCTTAGAAGGGACATTCTCCCATTCTTGGGCGGAAAATATTTTCTTTGACATATTCCTCGTATTTGGGATTAATATATGCATGCGGATCATGGGGTAGGAAACAACTGCGAGCCACATCACTGCCCGACCTGTCCACTTCGGGAAGCCCGCAGGATTCAAGACAATTAGACATCGCCTTGAAGAAACGGCTGTGTTGCCATCCTTGCAGTTCTACGGCAACAATCCATTTCAGACCATCGCCCGACGGACTGACAAACATCAGTTCTGTATCGAAATACTCGTTCGCCAACAGTCTGCGTTTCAAATCGTCAAGATTAGCCACATGGTCGAAGTCTATGCACATCAAACCAGAGTGCATCAACAGTTCCTTCTCGTTCCGCTTGCGGAACAATCCCGAGAATGTGCAGAAGTCGAAATACGTAGCCTTGTATCGCTTGGCTTCCTCTTTGTCGGTGAGCGCACGCAAAGCTGTAGTTTGTGGTTCGGCATAATGCCCCACAATGTACCGGTAAATGTCGACGATACCCACCGCCCGCAAAGGTTCGATGTTTAGTATGGGCTTGCGGAAGAACGAGAATTGATAAACGGTCTGTTCCATCATACTATCCTCTCGCTCTCCGTGCATTGACATACTCCTGAGCCTCCCTCATCAAGTCGGCTTGCGTCTTGTGAACCTTGTTCTTCAACCACTCGTCAATCTCCGACTGGAGAAAAGCCAACGCCTTGTTGATTTTGTGTACAGGTATCTGTTTGGCGGACACCCAACCATAGACAGTCTGCTTGGCTGGATGTGAGGGAAGATAAGCACAAAGCTCGTCCATGTCCATCCACTTGGGCGTGTTGACTGCTTGCGACATCTGTAATGTCTTGACCGTTGTACTGAGTTCGTCAATGGTCTTAATAAGGTAGGACAATGCACCCGGCATCTCCTCCAACGATTTTATCTCTTTGTTCATAAAACATTGATTTAGAAAAACTGCCGCAAAAGTACTGCTATGGCAAGGTGTGCCAAATAGGGGGCAAGTCAGCCCTTGAGCACCCCATGGTTGGCGCAAATGCTTTTATAATTCGTTAATACAACGAAAAGGAGAAAAAGAACGGATGAAACTCAATCTGCTGATATTAGACAAGAAATCACGTTGAAAGGTTTTATACGTACGGAAAAGCCCCTCAAACAGACTGTTCTGAATGAGGGGCAGAAGGGTGGCGATATACCTAATAGGTAAGACAAGTTCCTGATGCTCAATGGGGATGGTTGCCCCGACTGACAATGTTCGCTTGGTTGGGTTGAAGGTTGTCTATATGGATAGTATTGGCAGCCTTCTCCTTGCTGGAGTCCACAATGTGGGTGTAGATTTGAGTTGTCTTGACGTTGGTGTGTCCGAGCATATCCTTGATGATATAGATGTCGGTACCCATTTCGAGCTGAAGCGTAGCGTACGAATGACGAAAGCAGTGGAAGGTGATGTGTTTCTTGATGCCAGCCGCCTCAATCCATTTCTTCAATGGCTTGGAAATCCATGCGGCAGCCTGAAGTCCGGCAAAGACCAATAGGTTGTCATCGTCTGGTCGTGTACCACACATGGCAAGGGCTTGCTCCGAGATGGGCAGGTATGCACCTACCTTGGTCTTTATCTGTGAGATGTCGATACGCCAAGTACCCGTACTGGTTTGTGTAATCTGTTTCCATTTCAGATTCTTGATGTCGATGTGGCGCAGTCCAGTCAAGATGGAAAAGAAGGAGGCTCTTCTCAGTACATCACTTTCGCAAGGTGTAGCAGCCAACTGCTTCACCTCATCAAGAGTCAGCGATGCACGCAACTTGTCCTCCGACGGTATGCCCTTCACCTTAGCACTTACGTCCACGGTAAGGTACTCGTCTATGAACGCTTGCTTCACACCAGCCTTGAGAATGGCGAAATAGGTGGAGGCAGTATTGCGTGAAACCGTTCCTTTCTTGTTGCCGCCCAATGGGGCACGGAGTAGAAACATCTTGATGTCTTCGAGCAGTTTTACAGACACGTTCTTGAATGGGATGGGCTGCCCTTTGGAATATACCTTGAGGAGTTCGCCCACACGGTTCCAGTTGACGATGATGGCATTGGAGCTATTGGGATGCCGCTTGTCGATGATGTCATTGAAGTACTTGACGAAATCTTGTGCGTTGCGCTCGTTCTGCTCCATGATTTCTACTTCACGGTCGGTGTAGAGTGCGGCACTGTCGTATTCATGCTGACGGAGTTTGCGCACATTGTCGGCATAGATGCATGCCTCTTGGTCGAGGCGTGACTTGCATTGGATGATGCCGTTCACATCTCGCTTCGGCTTGTAGTTGAACGTGCCGTCCGGTTGGATGCGAGCAATGGACGATACATCCCATTGGGGCGTGGTGATGATGCGCCCGATGGATTCGATAACACGGCTCACCTTGGTTTCGCCTCGTTTATACACTGGGTATGACTCGATAAACAGATACCACTCCCCAGCCTTGTGGGGAGACTTGCGGAGCTTGACCGTCACTTTGGTATGGTTCAATTCTTTCTTCATTACACTTCCGATTTATAAAGGTTGTCGATTTCTGTCTTGGGTACATATACATAGTTGCCTATCTGGCGTGAGGGAATGGAGTACTTGCGGACGTGCGCCCACACCGAACTGTCGTTGATGTGGTATTTCTCGCAAATCTCGTTGATGGTGTAGCAGTCCTCGGGCTCCATACTGTATAACTTCGGTGCAGGGCTTGACTTGATGGCAACAGTTTCCTGTCGGGTATGGAAGAGTTGTTCGAGGTCAGACCGCTTGATACGGGTAAGTCTCTTGCCCACGTTGATGCTCGGTATGCGTTCCGAGTGTATCAGCTGGTAGAGCGTGGTACGTTCCACGCCGAACAGAGCCACCGCCTCCCTCACCGATATGTATTCCCTAATGTCGGGAATATGGTGGGCAATGGTTTCCAACTTGGCATCTTTGGCCTTTGCGTCCTTCTTCCGTTTCCATGCCACCTTGCCGCATTTGGGCGAGCAGTAGTGGCTGTCAAGTGTCTTGGCGATGAACACCGCTCCGCAGACC
>CAVAGT010000146.1:0-4867 GCA_963588155.1 Lachnospiraceae bacterium
CGGTCAGGGTGAGACACACCTTGATGTCGTGCGCATTGAGCGTGGCGTGACCTGTCAACAGGAACACCGCATAGATGCCCCACAGCAGGAAGAACACCTGGAAGAGGAGCTTGGCGAGACCTCTCGGCTTGGCGTGGATGCCAAACCATCCGGAAATCATCACGAAGATGTTGACACCGCCCTCGCCCGCACAACAAAAGAGCATTCTCACAACCGACGACGACGTGGACGACACGAAGTCTGACGACGACGGCAAGCCAAGCACCCTGGCGTTGGCATGGCAAACAAGCACCATGAAGATGGCGATGATGCGCAGGAGCTCAACGCCGCTCTGTCTTTGGTTCTTGTCCATAATTTCTTCCTTGTCCTTTAATTCCTTTTCCACTGATGTTGCTTATGTTTAGATCAACCTTGAATCTTAACGGCACGCGATAGAGCTTGTTGACATCATACATATGGTCATACTCATAGTTTTCCCATGAATAATCGTTGGCACGCACGCCGTTGCTCAAGAATGTCTTGTAGGGGTAGAGGTTGTTGAGCGGCGGTGTCTGCCAAGCCACATACACTCGCACGTAGAGCAAGAGGCTCACCACCATCATCATCGGGGCGAGAAGGCTCTTGCGCCTGCTTTGGGTGCAGATACAAGTCAGGGTGGATATGATGCCAATCATGTAGTACCAACTCAAGCGACCACCGTTGTCGGAGCGGATAAAGAAGAGGAGCAAGCCGCAGAATATCAATGCCATGTTGAGCATGAGCACATTGACACGGCGATTGGGTATGAGGCTGTAGTTTCTTATGATGACATAGAGGAAGAACACGGCCTCAAGCAAATACTCCACGCGGAAGCCCGCGGAGGCGTTGTATTGCGCGTTTTTCGCCACCATGTCGTTCATGTCGTCGTAGACGGCAAACAGGGCGTTGGGCAATGGCGATATGCCAATGAATAGGAGAGCCAGCATAACACCGAAGATGGTCTTGGTGGAGTATTTCCTTATGGGTATGAAATACAGGGGGAGGAAAAGCAATGCCGACTTGTGGAGCTTGTAGGCTATGAACCACACTATGAGGAACTTCCACAACTGCCGCTTGAGGATGTAGCGAATGCCCAACCACACTACCGTGGCTCCCAACACCTGACGAAGGTAGGTGAACGAGAAATAGAACCAAAGGGCGAGGAAGAGGACCACGGCGTAGGGATAATTGTCGCAATAGCGCCGAAGCGACTGATAGAGGCAGGTGTACGTCAGAATGGTAATCACGAGGATGAACACATAGCGGTTGGCGGTGAACCACGACAACACTATGTTCAAAAGGATGTAGCCTTGCTCGCTCGGGAAGAAGTCGGCAAAGGCACGACCGTAGTCGCCTCCCATGGTGGTGGTGTCGGCGATGGAGTCGAACACCTCGCCGTAGATATAGCGGTCGTAGCCGCCAAACATGTCGCTCATGCCCACAAAGATGGCGAGAAATGCCACGTAGACCATCAAGAACACCTTGTTTTGGCCGTTTTTCGACAGCTTATATGTCAAGGCAGGTATCAAGAACAGCAAAAGATAAAGCCACATAAAAATGTTTTTATATTTTTATATACATACTGTTTGTTTCTATCTCAATCTTATTGAAGGCCGAATAGCTCTCGCGCGCATCTGGCTGCATCGTGAACCTTGAGCACCGCGTCGCGCCCTTTCCGCGCCATGGCCTCATATTTCGCCACGTTTGCGTGAATGTCGCGCAAGGTGGCAATGGCCTCAGAAGGGTGGTTGAAGAGAACGCAGCTCTCGCCAGGCGTCACGGCAATGTTCTCAAGCGCCAGCGGCGTACCCATGGCAAGAAGCCCATTGGCCAAGGCATCGAGCACCTTGCCCTTTGTGCCGGCGCCCACGTCGATGGCGTTCACCTGTATGTCGTGCCTCTGCAACTCTTCTATGTAGTCGGGCGCAAAGGCTATGTGTTGGCATGTCCAACCAGCGTCGGAGAGTCGCGCCGCCCACGTCTCCCATCCCTTCCCGAGGAATGTGACGGCGTAATGGGCTTTCAAGTCATCGTCGGCAAGCATTGCCTCAAGCAGCCTGTCGCTGCCGTGTTGGCAAAAATGATCGTAGCGGCCAGCGAAGAGCAAGCGGACCTTTGGTTGGCGGAAGCTGATGGTCTTGTCACGATAGGCGTACAAGGGGTGTGGCAGGAACAAGGCCTTGGCATCGGGACACACCTCCCTGAAAAACGCGGCATCCTGTCGGCCCACGAAATGGAAAGTGGCGGCGTAGCCACGCATGGCTCGCTCCATACCGCGATATTGCCAGAAGGCAAAAGCGTAGCGCATGACCTGCGGCAGGGAAAGCGTGTTGAAGTCCTTGCCTAGCATACGGTGGTAATAGAGCGACTCGCAGTCGGGCATGGTGGCGACGCAAGCCATGTCGGGAAAGAGCTGCGTGAGGTGGGCAATCTCCTCGCCGTAGACCCACACCTTGTCGGGCGCGTAGGCGAGGATGTCGGCGCGTGCCGCGGCGCTGAGCCGAATGTAGCGAGGCAACGGGTAGCGCATGACGACGCGCAGCACGGTCAGGTGAAGCTTGAGCATCCACGTCATCCACCGTGGCCGCCTCATGATATGCACTCTCACGCCGAGGGCGCGTTCCGTCTCCTCTACTTCATCGGCAGGAATGTGATTGCTATTGTAGCTCCACACCTCAAACGTCGCCTTGCTGCCAGCTCCCTTTATGAGGTGGTAGGGCAACGCCGACGCAGCCCCACAGTTGTTGAACGTAGGGGTGCAGAGAGATATTAACGCTATCTTCATAGTGTAAACAGGTTAGTTATAAATGATATTCCATAAGTCAAGATGTCAGCAAGCTTGGTATTTCTCCATCATATGTATCGAAACACATCCACACCAGACGCTTTGCAGGGTGCGGGCCCTGTGCCCGTCCACGTCCCTCATGCCATTGGATTGCTTCGCCTACCCTATTGTGAGGACAGAACGGGCTTATGCCATAATGATGTTCAATATCTTACTCAATAATGTCGTCTTCCAAGAAAGACATCTGCCCTTGAAGGGGAAAAGTTTTTCTTCAATGGCTATCTGCTTTAGTTGAAGCTTGTCTTCCTTTGATAAGTCATCACAAAACAACAAATGGAGAAAAAGACTAACTAGAATGGAGTTGCTTCGCTTCTGATAATTGTCTATCAGTTTATCTTTCGCCTCGATACCATAACCGCATGGAATCTGTCTCAGTGTTTTCGCGATTGTTATGTCACTCCTCAACCCTCGCATAACCTTCTTTCTGCTTCGACTACGATCGGTGGAGTTTCCATTCCAATTATATTGATACGTGCAAATGTCCGTAAACATCATCTTCTTTGCCAAAGGGTATGCCTCTGCGTTAAACAGGGAATCTTCATGGGCTATCGACTCATTAAACGTCAGTTTATTTGTTTGGATAAAAGATCTCAAAAAGCACTTAGACCATACCGAATCAAAATTAAGGCCATTCAATATGGCATCGGCTCCGTCATAAACGACAAAAAGAGGCAAAGGTTGAAGCAGGCCTAAACTTGAATTCCCGTCCGCGTCATAGACCCTTGCTATGGAGCAACAAATATCCAAAGAATGCTTTTCCATCAAGTCTACTATCTTACCTAACGAGTGATCCATGAATTTATCGTCCGAGTCGCAAAAAAACAAGTATTTGCCTTGGGCCATTTCTATAGCCCGGTTTCGTGCGCATCCTTGTCCCTTATTGGTTTGGGAGATACTAACAATATTGCCGTGCTTGAGAGCCATACCGTTCATCAATGCCAATGAGCCATCTGTGCTACCATCGTCGATAAGGATAATCTCAAAGTCAGCCTCATCAAAATCCTGGTTATAACACGAGTTCACGCACTCTTCCAAATATGCCTCAGCGTTGTAGACTGGTATTATTATGCTAAACAGCTTCATAAATCATCCATGAATTTTACGTAAGAGCAACATGATTGCTCGCGAACCAAGATTAAGGATAGACAAAATGCGTTTGTCCCATTTGCTCTTCGAGAAATACAACTGTTTCAACAAGATATAGATTGGCATAAAACTTATGTCAACCCACTCTTTGCCTACCAAGAAACAAGGCGACGCAAATGTGTCCTTAGCATTAAGAATAATATGTTTTATCTTATCGTCCAAACCTTGCAAGTGTTTAATTTCATCATAAAGGTAAATACCCAAGATTGGAGACAACGACGAATCTTGTTGGTGAGAAAACGTATGCAAGATAATGGCTTGATGAAGGTATTGAATGCTAAACTTAACTTGGCAATTGTAGATTCCAGACATGCTCAGTATTGGGTTTCCCATGTCTTGGCAAGTCTTGACCAATGGCAATTGGTCTAAACATACACCTTTGCCGTTTGCAATTAACCAATTCTTGTGCCATGCGTCAAACAAGGCATAAGCCTCCGGCACATCTCTCACGAAAAGCACCCCACTGTTGTAGACATCGGTTCCTTCATCATAGTCAACGCCATAAATGTTTTTCAAGCGGTCGACATACATGATTTTGAATATCTCGGAATGGCAAACAAGCTGGCTGCTGCAATTATAATCAGGAACAGCGCCGATAAAGTTTGGGAAGCTGTCAAAATAAGATTCATCCAATGTTCCTGCCACAATAGTATCCGCATCTATAAACAAGAAATCGCCCTTTACCAACTTACGCATGGAAGTCTTAATCCATCGAGATTTCTCTTTATTGGAATACTGTTTATCAAAAGAAACTACTATAATGTCATCAATGAGTTGTTTTGCTTTCTTGCGATAAGTCTTCTCTATGGTTTGCGCAGTTGAGTCATCGGTCAGCAGAACAATATATACGTTAGGATT
>CAVAGT010000147.1:0-4864 GCA_963588155.1 Lachnospiraceae bacterium
CACGAGTGGCGGTGCCGCCGTGTCCGTCGGTTAGCACGCGAGCCTCTGCCGCACGAGCCACAAGTTCCACCAGGCATCGCTTGCTGCCGCGCCACGTCACGCTGCCCGACGGGAGCCTCACCAGCCTTGCCACCACCGCTGCCGCGTCGAGCGCCACGGGGTCCGGAGCGTCATACAAGTCGTCGTCATCGTATACAATATCGTTTTTCATCATCTTCATGCTTGTTATTGAAAAGTCATTTTTTTGTCGTAAGCTTACGTCGGCAAAAGTAGGAAGGAAAAGCATAACGTGCAAGAAAAATTCAAGAAAACAGGCCGTTTTACCTGCGGCTTTGAAATGTCATTTCAAAAACCCGGGCAAAACAGCGCGATTGTGGCGGTTTCGCCTTTCCTGTAAAAAGGCATCGGCTTTTCAGCGACAAGCCGAATAGATATTTTCGCGAAGCTTGATTTTCTTGACAAAATATACGAGGCCTGGCTTATTTTCTTTTCCTATTCAACGTGTAATTCATTTATTTTGCGTAAGTTTGCATCTGTATACAGATACTAACGAGCAACGCTTATGATACTGCATGTAGCCAACCCTATTTACGACTCGGTGTTCAAGTACATAATGTCTGACGAGCGCATTTCCAAAACCATCCTTTCGGCATTGCTGAAAAAAGAGGTGGTGAAAGTAGAGATGCGCCCTCACGAATATGTCAACGCCACACGCGACACCCTCTCGATGTTCCGCATCGACTTTGCCGCCACGGTGCGCGAGAGAGACTCCGAGGATGGTGAGTTGAAAGACCGGGTCGTGCTGATAGAGTTGCAGAAGACATGGCTCGACACTGAGACTTTGCGTTTTCGCCAATACCTCGGCGCGCAGTATAGCAACAAGATCAACATCCGCGACGACTCCCCCAAGGGCTATGCCTATCCCATGGTGGCGGTGTACCTGCTCGGCCATCGCGTAGGCGACATAAAGGAGCCCGTGGTCTATGTCAACCACGACGTGTACGACTATAACGGCAAGCTGGTTGCCGACGGCAAGGAAGAGCCGTTCGTGGAGAGCCTCACTCACGACAGTATCATAGTGCAGATACCACGTCTCAAAGGGCGCGTGAACAATCGCCTCGAAAAGGTGCTGAGCGTTTTCGACCAGTCGAAGAAAGACCTCGAGGACCAGCAGGTCCTTAATATTGACGAGGACAAGTATGAGGATGACGCCGACATGATGTATATGCTCCATCGCCTTACGGCAGCAGCCGCTGACTCGGAAATGCGGCAAGACATGAACGTAGAGGATGAGTATTACAAGGCCATAGAAGATCGCGACACTGCCATAATGCAGCACGAAAAGGAAATAAAAAAACGCGAGGAGCAAATAAAGCAGCAAAACGAGCAACTGCAGCAGCAAAACGAGCAGTTGCAACAACGCGAAGAGCAGTTGCAGCAGCAGGGAGAGCAACTGCAGCAACGCGAAGAGCAACTACGGCATGCGGTAAGGGCTCTCTCGTCAAAGGGATTGCCTGCTTCGCAAATAGCCGCCCTCATGGGCATGGACGAAACCGACGTAGAGTCACAGTTAAAGTAAGGTCACTGTGCTTTGGTGTTTCGTCACCCCCGTTCCACCATCGGCACTTTACCACAACCCTTTCCGGATCGGCACCTTCTCTAATCAGAAGGTGCCGATTTTCCTTATGTCGTCCTCAAAGGTCTCCTTGTCGTTGAGCGCGCCTTTCTTGATGTGGGCGCGATAGTTGTAGATGGTGTTGACGCTGTAGTGCAGAAACTCGGCAATCTTGCTGCTGTCGTTTATGCCAAGGCGTATCAAGGCGAAGATGCGCACAGGGGTGGTGAGGCAGTCCTTGTGCGGCTGCTCTATGCGCTCCTCGGGGCGCAGCAGGGCGTTGAACGACTCGAAGAAATGGGGGAAGAGGTGAAGGAAGGCGGAGTCGAAATTGGCGTAGAACGCCTCCAGCTCCTGCTTGCCGTCTTGCGGGCGCGTCATCTCGTAGATCTCGGCATACTGCTTGGTCTTTACCTTGTTGTTCACCTTCTTGCGCAACGCCTCTATCTTGTTGATATAGTCGGAGCAGAGCCGCATGAACTGTCCCACGTACTCCTCTTTCACGCGGTTGGCGTCAGACAGTTCCTTGTTTACCGCCGAGAGGCGCACGTTCGCCGCCGACAACTGGTCGTTGAGCGACTCGAGCTTCACGTTGAGCTCATGCAGCTGGCGGTTGGAGCTTGCCAGCTCGTCCTTTGCCACGGCAAGCCTTTGACGTTGCCTGACAACGTAGAACAAGCCTATGAGCAACACCAGGGCAAGCACGCTGATGACGCAGAGGGCAATGTTCTGCTGGCGATTGTAGCGGTCGTTCTCAGCCTTGTATTTCCCCGCTATGTCGGCAAGCAACGGGGCTATCTGCGCCAGCCTCTGGCGTGAGCCGAACCTGGTGGCGCACTGGCTGGCGTAGTTGATGTACCTGTATGCCCTGTCCATGTCGTTGGTCACCATCAGTTGGTTTGCCATCTCCCACATGGAGCCTTGGTCCAGCACGCCGTTCCTTATGTCGCTTAGCACCGACTGCGCCAGCCAGTACATCATGCGCGTGGAGTCGTTGGCAGCCTTGTAGGCGAGGTAGCGGTAGAGCGTGACGAGGGCGTAAGGATACGAGCCTTCCTCCACGTGGGTCATCCACTCGTCGTTGACGCGCAACGCCTCGCGCCACTTGCCGGCGCTGAGGGTCTCCAGCTGGCGGTATTGGAACACGGCGTTGTCGGTTGCCGGCAGGTTGGCATACATCAGCGCGCGGTAGCGCGCCTGTGCATCCCAGTAGCGCGCCTCAGTGGAGGCTATGTGGCTATAGTATGCCATCTCGCCATATATGTGGGTGTATGCCTGGAAATACACGCCCTTGGCTTCCTTGGAGACATTGGCGGTGTCGATGCCGGCGAGCGCCTTGAACGCCTCCACGTATATGCCGGCGCAGGAGTGGCGCAAGGCTACGAGCGCCTTGCACTTGCACAGGTCAGACTCCCGGCCTTTCATGCGCGAGGCCACGGCGACGCAGCGGTTCAGGAAATATATTGCCGAGTCGTTGATGAGGGGCTGGTATTGCTCGTAAAGGCCGAAGGAGACACGATAGCGCTCGCCGTCGGTCCGCGCGCTTGCCAACCTTTGCCTCAGCTTGCTTATCCTCGCTTCCCTCTTGCCCACATAGGCTGAAGAATTGTCCACCTCCTTGTCGATGCGGCGGAGCAACGAGTCTACGCTTTGCCGCGTTTGCGCGTGGCTGCCAAGCAGATGAAACGTGAGACAGAGCAAGGTGGCGAGGACGGTCTTTATATATTTCGTATAGGTTTTAGTCATGTTCCTTTTTTCTTTCCGCTTACAAATTTATGAAAAATTCATAACCCACGCAAGTTGAAAGGCCGAAAAAAGACGCATGGAGGGGTGGCGTCGTCTCACTCGCGCCGCCTCCTCGCCACGAAAAACTGGCGGCCATACAGGAAGAAGAGCGCCACGCCGACGGCGTTCTCCACCGCCACCATCCAGAAGGCGGCAGTGTAGCCCCAATGCTCCGCCACCACTCCGCCAAGCAGGCACCCTATGCCGAAGCCGAGGTCCCACCCCGTGAGGATGCTTGAGTTGGCGGTGCCGCGCTCGTCGTGGCGCGCCACGGCTACGAACATGTTGAGGAAAGCCGGATACAGATGGCCGTTGCCAAGGCCTATGCATACGGCTGAGAGATAGTAGGCCACCGGGTGCGGCACCGCCACGAAGAGGATGAAGCCAACGAGCGAGAGGCACATGCCCTCGGCTGCCACATGGGTGAGCTTGCCGTCGCGCAGGGCCTTGCGCCCCTGCAGGCGCGAGAGGAACAGGCCGCAAGAGAGAATGGCGAAATAGGTGCCGGTGCCGCCCGTGATTCCAAGCGTCTCCTTGCTGTAGATGGCAAGATAGTTGCTGAGCGTGCCCCAGCAGAAGCCGAACATGGAAATGTTGATAGCGAGAAGCCATGCCCTGGTCAGGAAGAAGCGGTCGAGCGATATCTTGCTCTTGTTCTTCACTATGTCCTTCTCGGGCAGGCGCAACGTGCCGGCTATCATCACCGACATGCCCGCCACGGCGAACGCCACCCAGAACAGGGCTGCATAGCTGCCCATGGCATCGTGGAGCCAGATGCCCACGGAGGGTGCTATGGCCATGGCGAAATTGTTGCTCAGCCCGTAGAGCCCTATGCCCTCGTTGCGCCGCGAGGCTGGCAGCACGTCGATGGCGCACGTGCTGTTGGCCACCGTCACCGCGCCGAAAGGCGCGCCGTGGAGCGTGCGGCAGATGGCGAACATGAGTATGGTGCCGGCGGCGATGTAGCCGGCGAAGCACACGAAAAAAAGCGTGAGACACAGCATGAGCACCTTCTTGCGCGAGAAGCTGTCGACAACGTATCCGCAAAACGGGCGCACGATGAGCGCCGCCACGGTGTAGCCGCTCAGCACGATGCCTATCACGTCTTTAGTTGCCCCGAACTCCTCGCTGAGATACAGCGGCAGCAACGGGGTAAGGAGGTAAAAGGCGAAATAGAGCAGGAAATTGGTGGTCATCACCTTGATATAGTTGGCGTTCCAGAGCCGGTCGCCATGAGATGTGTCGTGTAGTGTCATTCTTCGTGATTATAGAAACGCGGAGAACGGCCACGCGCTTGCCAACGCGTGGTCGCCCTCCGCACAATGTGCTTTTCGATTGTCAACGGTCAGAGGCGCGCCTTCAGCAGCTCGGGCAAGACGCGTGTCTCGTCGGCCACGGGCACGCCCGCTGCCTCCAGTGCCTTTATCTTGCCCTCGGCAGAGCCTGAGCCGCCTGAGATGATGG
>CAVAGT010000148.1:0-4621 GCA_963588155.1 Lachnospiraceae bacterium
TCGAGGGCCCGATGCCACAGACGCGTTTCGTGCTGCAGAAGGCATTGCAGATAGGCTTGAAGCCTATCGTGGTGGTCAACAAGGTCGACAAGCCCAACTGCCGCCCAGAGCAGGTGTACGAGATGGTGTTCGACCTCATGTGTGACCTCAACGCCACTGAGGACCAGCTCGACTTCCCCGTGGTCTATGGCTCTGCCAAGAACGGCTGGATGGGTTCCGACTTCAAGACACCGACCGACAACATCGACTATCTGCTCGATGAAATCGTGGAGAAAATACCTGCGCCAAAGCACTTGGAGGGCACGTCGCAGATGCTTATCACGTCTCTTGACTATAGCAACTACACTGGCCGTATAGCCGTGGGTCGCGTACATCGTGGCACGCTCAAGGATGGCATGAACATCACCATCTGCCACCGTGACGGCTCCCAGGAGAGGACAAAGATCAAGGAGCTTCACACCTTCGAGGGCATCACCCACAAGCGCGTGGACTCTGTGGAGAGTGGCGACATTTGCGCCGTCATCGGTCTCGAGCGTTTTGAGATTGGCGACACCATATCCGACTTCGAGAATCCTGAACCATTGCCTCCTATCGCTGTCGACGAGCCTACGATGTCAATGCTCTTCACCATCAACGACTCGCCGTTCTTCGGTCGTGAGGGCAAGTTCTGCACATCCCGCCAAATCAGCGACCGTTTGGCAAAGGAACTGGAGAAAAACATTGCCTTGCGTGTGGAAACCGTTGATGGCTATACCGACCGCTGGATAATAAAGGGCCGTGGCGTGCTCCACATCTCCGTGCTTATCGAGACAATGCGCCGCGAGGGTTACGAGTTGCAGGTTGGTCAGCCACAGGTGATCTACAAGGAGATTGACGGTCAGAAGTATGAGCCTGTAGAGGAACTCGACATCAACGTGCCGCAGGACTACTCTTCAAAGATGGTCGACATGGTGACACGCCGCAAGGGTGAGCTTACCAGTATGGACACAGAGGGTGACCGCGTCAATATCACCTTCGACATTCCTTCGCGTGGCATCATCGGCTTGCGCACCAACGTGCTCACGGCAAGCCAGGGCGAGGCTATCATGGCCCACCGTTATAAGGAGTATCAGCCTTTCAAGGGCGAGATAGTGCGCCGCACCAATGGCTCAATGGTGTCTATGGACACGGGTACGGCCTACGCTTACGCCATCGACAAGTTGCAGGATCGCGGCAAGTTCTTCATCGATCCGGGTGAGGAGGTCTACGCTGGCGAGGTGGTAGGCGAGCACGTTCACGACAACGACCTCGTGATCAATGTTTGCAAGGCCAAGCAGCTCACCAACGTGCGTGCCAGCGGTTCCGACGAGAAGGCTCACATCGTGCCGAAGACCGTGATGAGCCTTGAAGAGTGCCTTGAGTATATCAAGGGCGACGAGTATGTGGAGGTCACGCCGAAGTCTATGCGTATGCGCAAGATTATTCTCGACCACCTTGAGAGAAAGCGCGCCAACAAGGATTAAGAGCTTTTACGAGTTTTATTGACAACATTAGGGCAGTCCCCTAAAATATTCGGTCCTCATTGCTTCATCGTAAGCAATGAGGACTTTTTTTGTTTCTACAGTCGGATGCCATGCGCTCAATCGTCGGTTTTAGGTGCGAAGATATGCATCTGTTTACATTTTGACAAGAATAAGCCTTGTTTGCACTTCTTTGTACTCGTTTTTGTTTGTAATTTTGCAGCCGATTTAGGACAACAACAAAACAGAAAAGAAAAATGCAGAATACAAGCAACACAAAGTTGGTGGGGAAGATATTCGCCACTGGCGTGATGTCGTTTTGCGGCGTGGTGAGCGAGACGGCGATGAACGTCACCTTCCCCACGTTGATGAAAGAGTTTGGCATCGGCACGAGCACGGTGCAGTGGATCACCACGGGCTACCTGCTCGTCTTGGCACTGGTCATCACGATGTCATCCTACTTGAAGCGCAACTGCTCGCAGCGCACGCTCTTCCTCATTGCCATCTTGAGTTTCATCCTTGCCACGTTGGCTTGCTTCGCGGCCCCCTCGTTCACCGTCCTCATGATAGGGCGCATGGTGCAAGGAGTGGGCACGGGCATCGCCTTGCCGCTGATGTATAATATCATCCTTGGCGAAGCTCCCAAGGAGCAGATAGGCACGTTTATGGGTGTCGGTATGCTCGTTACCGCCGTGGCTCCTGCCGTGGGTCCCGTGCTGGGCGGTTTCATCGTCGATATGTTTGGCTGGCGTTACATCTTCCTCTCATTGATGCCCCTGCTCTTGCTCTCGCTCGTCATCGGCTGCAAGCTCATCGGACGCTCGGTTCCTGCGGAGCGTTCCCGCTTCCATCTCTTCGACTATGCCCTCATCGTGGTGGGCTATACCACCTTTATCCTTGCCATGGTGCAGGCATCTTCGGCAGGGTGGGTGAGCGTGATGGTCATCTCCTTATTGGTCGTGGCAGTGGTGGCGTTGGGCTGGTTCGTGCGTCAGTCGCGCCGTGAACCGCATCCTCTGCTGCGTGTGGAGGTGCTGGGCCACCGCAACTATATGCTTGCCTTGGCAGTTATCCTCATCGTGCAGTTTGCGGTATTGGGATTGGGCTATGCCATCCCCAACTATTCGCAGATCACCAACCACACCGGGGCTTTCACGGCAGGTGGACTGCTCGTGCCGGGTTGCGTGGTGGGAGCCATCCTGTCCCTGATTAGCGGCAGGTTGCTCGACAAGGTGGGGGCACGCCTTCCCATTGTGGCGGGCTATGGCTTCATGCTCCTCGCTTCCCTGCTCTTCGCCTGGTATGGCGACGGCATGACCACGCTGATGTTCTATGCCTTCTATGTGGTGTTCACCATCGGTCAGGGCCTCGGAATGCCCTCTGCCATCACCTTCGGTCTCTCTCAGTTGCCCAAGGACCTCTCGGCAGACGGCAATGCGCTGGTCAACAGTTTCCAGCAGTTGGCTGGTGCGATGGGCACGGCTGTGGTATCCACCATCGTAGCCTCGCAACAGCTCTCTGCCCCGAAGTCGCAGTTTGCCGAGGCCACGGCGATTGGTTCGCAACATGCCTTCATGCTCTTGGCCTTGATGCTGCTCGTGGCGTTCGTGATTTGCTGGGTGATGACGGCGAAAGACAAGAAGTAGGAACCGTCGTTTTCCTTACAGCCTGTTCAACTCGTCCTGCGCACTGTTCTCTCCATGATAGCGGCCAGTGCGCTTGTTGAACTTCCACGTGAGTGTGAGCTTATAGTTCCACAACTTGTAGTCCTCGGTCTGTGAGAAGTCAACGGAGTGTTGGTGCATCTTCTCCCGGAAATAGAACTGGTGGAAGAGGTCGCTGGCAGAGAATGCCACTTGCAGCCTGTCGCCCATGAACGACTTGTTGGCACTGATGCTCCAGTTCTGGTCGGGGCGGAACTGGACCCTTCCGTTCATTCCTCTGTTTTCGAAGAGATAGGAGAGCGAGAGTTGGTAGCCGTGGGGCAGGGTGAAGTAGTTGTCGATCGACGCGCTCCAAGAGAAACCGTTGTAGTTGATGCGCTCGCCTTGGTCATCTACCTTGAAGAACTGATAGGTAGTGCTGAGGCTGATGTTTGGTCGCCAAAAGCCGAAGGCATGCCCCCAGTTGAGATAGGCGAAGAGCCACTGTTGCTTGCCATAGTTCATGAAGGTACTGATGTATCTCACAGGCCTATCCGCAGGAACCTCTTCCACATACATGATGGGGTGGTCGATGTAGGAATATCTCAACATACCATGAAAGTCTTTCCACTGAGCCGAGTAGATGAGGCGATAGGTGTTGTAAGCCTGTAACTTCGGATTGCTCACTTCGTAATGATAGCGAGAAATATAGTAGATGTTGCCACTCAGTTGACTGAACGAAGGGCGGGAGGTCGTGGTGCGGAAATTGAGCGAATGATGCCACGATGGTTCGTTGAGGCTGATGCTGAACGAAGGAAACCACTGGTCGTAAGTGCGGCTCATGTTGCTTGTAGCATCCTGCAGATTCGTGTATCGGGAGGTGAGATGCTCATATCTGATGCCAGCCGACCAAGTCCATTTGCCGGCCGAACCTTGGTATTGCAGGAAAGCAGCTGCCTTGGTGTCATGGTTCTTGTATTCCGTCTTGCCAAGCATTTCAGAAGAACTGCTGGTATATCCCTTGCCGTCGGTGAGACTCCATTCGCCACCATAGTTGATGGCATGATGCTCGCCCAAGAGCTGTTTCATAGTGAGTCTCGCACTGTAGATGTCGTAGCGGGCATGCGAGCTGTTGAGGGTAGTTCGCTCCTCGTCGCCCTCCACCTCGTAGATAGGCTGGGCATCGTCATTGGTGTTTCTCACATAGTCGAGGTAGAGTTGGGAGGAGAGCGACTTCGACCACTTGCCGAGGTGGAACACATTGAGATGCTGTTGTCGATTGGGCCCATATTGATGGCTTTCGGCATCGAAGTATTTCATGTCTTCCCCAGGGTTGCGATAATATTGCTTTTGTTCCTCGCTTCTTCCATCGCCAATCCACGATGCTTCCCATTGTGCTCCTAGCTCGTGGCTTTTACCCAAGAGCCAGTCGAAGTTGAGTTCGGTGGAATTGGCGTGTGCCTTGTTCTTGCCATGGCG
>CAVAGT010000149.1:0-4606 GCA_963588155.1 Lachnospiraceae bacterium
CCGAAACGGGCATCATATCCACCTATGATTATAATGATGGCGAGTGCTTGGCTGGCTGCTTGGGAAAGCCGATGAAGCATTCTGCCTTTTTCATCACGGAGAATGGGAGTGTCGGATGCAAGGGAAAGACACTGATGATGGGATATTGGAACGATGTGGAAGCAACTGCAAGGGTTCTGAAAGACGGCACGGTCTTTACTGCCGACTTAGGTCATATTGACAGTAAAGGCAGGTTACGGTTGCAGGGCAGAAGCGACGATGTCATAAATGTTGGAGGTTTCAAAATCGCTCCCACGGAGGTTGAGGATGCCGCCTTGTCTTTCTCTGGCGTTAAAGATTGTGTTTGCATTGAGGCTCCCCATCCTGTCGTTGGGAAGGTATTGAAACTGTTGGTTGTGCCAGGTGTCGATTATAACCGAAAAGATCTGGTAAATCACCTCAAAACCAAACTGGAAACTCATAAGATTCCCGTTTTATATGGCGAGATCACAGAGGTTCGCCGTACTTTTAATGGGAAAATCGACCGTAAGAGTTACCGATAATATTATATTCTCCCGATTTGAGTCTTCCACATTTTGGATAATCATCTATGATGGCATTTGTGGGCAAATGCCAAAAACAAAATGGGATGTATGTTTTGTTTGGAATACCCGCAACCATGGGTCGCGGGTATTTTCGTTATGCTACTTCATCACTTTCTTTCCGTCCTTGATGTAGATGCCCTTAGGCAATGCGTCGAAATCGTTGCCGAGGTAAACGCCGCCAAGACTATAGAAGCCTTGTTTGTGTGCAGGCACGCCTGCTTCCACGTCCTTGATGCCTACAGATGGATTGTCTACTGTCTTTTCAATAACCAAATGGTATACCATCTTTCCGTTTGCTCTTACTGCCCTTTCTGTTTCGTCATATGCCGCTTCTTCTGGCGATGTGATCTTGCATCCCGTGAGCGTTAGCGAAGAAACGTCAACAATAGCACCACGATCGCCGTCTACAACAACATTGACATGGTTTATATTTAGGCTTTCGTTTTTGGAGGCTCCCTTGATTCCGTATTTGCCAGAGAGTGCAATAGAGCAGCTGTCGAGCGCAAGGGTGGATTGCTCCAACATTATGCCTGCTTCTTTGCTTTTCAAAGTGAGAGTCCCGCTGCCTTTAATGGTAGAGTTGACACTTATGATACTCATGGCGCTTGCATTCTCGACAGTGATGGTGTTTTCGCCAATCAAATTTATTTTGGCAATGCATTGCATGTTAGTACCGCTTGTCGTATTGAGAAGGCCGGCAGTGGTGCCAGTGGCGTTGATTGTGGCATTGTCGAGAGTGAGCGTCTTTGTTTCGGGGTCATATTGCACCTTTCCGCTCACGCCCGGTATAACGCTGAGGTCTCCACAGTTGGCGTTTGTTATAGACACGCCTGTTATTTCGCACGGATATGTCTTAAGTGGCTCGATCACAACTTCGCCAGTTACCACTTCTCCGTTTTTCCTCAGGGCAATTTCATTAAACGTAGCTCCTGAGGGCTGGGCAACCACGCAACCGTCAAGCACGAGCGCGTTTAACATATACAAAGTGCCATTTGAATCGCCTCTTAGTGTCACAGTAGAGGAGTTGCGCACAGTGACGGTGTCTTTATCATACCCGCTAATACTTTGGCTATTTACTTTGCTGTTGTCGATTACCAAGTTTGAGAATGTGTTCGCTATTCTGATGCCTCCGCGAGATCTTCCTTCGAACGTCCCGCCTCCAGTAAGGGTGAGTTTCTTGGGGAGACTGTAGTTGTTGGTTCCGTAACTAAATACTAAATCAAAAATCTCAGCAGATATATAGTTTTCCCCAATTAGCTCTATTTTGACGTTGGATTCTTTAATAAAGATTCCATTCCGACTAGTGGAATAACAGGAAATTGTAGCGTTGTTGAGAGTGAGCGTATATGTCTTGGGGTCGTATTTCACGGTTCCGCTCACGCCAGGGATTACACTCAGGTCATTGCAGTTTTCGCTCGTAACTTCAACTCCGGCAATCTCCAAGCCGTAGGTTTCTTGCGCTCTGGCATGCGTCACGCCCACAAGCATTATGATGAGAAGCAACCAGGCTTTACCCCCCCCAGGCCACTGATGAGGTTGATGATTTTATTTTTCATGACTGATAAGTTTTGTTTCTCCTATGGCGAATGCGAGTTCAACATTGAATCACTGTTTTCGTCACAGGAAAAATCGTTAATAAAATGTTTGTTGTTATATTCTTTTTGTAAATTTTCCGCTTTAAGTCAGCATAGCGTGACGCATGTGTTTTGGTTGTTGCAAAGTTAACCACGCTGCACGCTTTTCGCTTGGATATTTTTTACAAAAAGTAGGATGTTTCTTTCATTCCCGCCTTGCTGAAGCGTTTTTAAGGTGGAATGGATGCTAAAAGGTACTAAGGGAGTGAGGTCGTGTGTATTTATTGTTTTTACGGCCTCTGCTGTAAAATAAAATCAGACGCATTAAAATCAAGGCATTGGCATCTGGCAAAAAATACGGTTGCCAGGTAAAATTTCGCAAGAAATAAGTCCTGTCAGAACGACACGGTGAATGCTGCGCCAAGCACATAGCTGTTCATGTTCTTCTTTGTCTGTGAAGAATATGTGTCTGTGCCATATGAGTCGATGACAGCGTCATACACTGCTGGGAACCCCTTTTTAGCGAAGGTCACAGGGGCATACTCCATCTTGTAATGCTTGCGTGTGAAGTCATAGTCCATAAACACCTTCCACGAAAAGTTGTGCTTGTATGCATAAGTCAGGGAGATTCCCGTGCCATATTTCATGGTATTGTTGCCGCTCACGGTGAGATAGTCCCATTTCTCATCGTAAGGTGCCATGAATCCTTGCTCGTATGTCTTTTCGTTTACCGTGCCATAGCTCTCTCCTGCGAAATGGGCGTTAATGTCAAGGTCTTGGATTATGCTTCGTCCAACAAGGAGCTTGGAGCCAAGGGCGAACCTCTTCGACAGGGGAAGGTTGAAGTAAACGCCCATGTCGGCGGTGAACTCTGTTATGTGGTCCGACTCTATCGTGATGTCCCTTGTGGTGAAAAGGCGGTTGGGGTCAAGGCCGTTTGCCTTCATGTCCTTTGCCCAATTGGTCCAGAAACCGGTTTGTGCGTATGTCATGTTGCTCCAGCCTATGATAGGTGAGCTCTTTACTCTTAGGCGACCGCCTACGCCAACATACTTGTTGATAAAATACGCGCCTTCCGCTCCTACGACGGTGGCAGTGCCAAACTTGAGGTTCACGGGATCGTTATTCACACCGTCTGCCGACTGCAGGTGCAGCTCTTCTCCAGAGAACGTCATGTTCCTCGTGCCTAAGCCGACACCCATGGAGATGCTGAAAAACGACGGGTGTTTGATGATGTCGCTCGAACCTGGGAGGTCGTTTCGCTTCAGGTGCTTGCCCTTGAAGATGAGGTCGCTCAAGCCGTATGCCAGCTCGGTAGAGACGATACCTATTCCCGCGCCCGACAGCACGTCGCTCACCCAGTGGCGGTTGTTCAGCACGCGCATCACGCCTGTCGCGGTCGCCACGGCGTAGCCTGCCACGGAGTACCACGGACTGCGTGTCAGTCCATATTCCTTATGCAGGATGGTCGCGCTGACAAAGGCGGTAGCCGTGTGTCCCGAAGGCCATGAGTTGCGTGATGTGCCATCGGGGCGCATCTCCTTAGCCGTGTGCTTTATCGGGTTGACGATAGTCGCCATAATGCCGTAAGCCATCGCGCTGCTCGCAAGGAAACGCCAATGGTCGCTACGCCCTTCAACCCCGGCGAAGTTAAGGCCCGCTGCCACTAATGCCGGGGCAAATTGCGTGTAGTTGTCAACCTCGTTATGGAAATGGGTGATCAGCCTGGCACGTGCGTGCTCGCTTGCGTAGTTCTGCCTGAAGCTTGCCTTCTCGCCCTTTGCTATTATTCCGGCGACAAATATGGGCACTCCGGCAAAGGTCATGTCATCCATGAATTTATATGGCTTAATCTTGCTCTTGTCATTGAGTTTCATGGCATCGGGATTAAAGCTCATTGGGCTGTCCGCCGGGTATTCCGTGGAGTTGAGAAACGACTTCGTTGGTGTGCTCAACCTTATGTCGTTCATTTCCAACCTTAACGAGAGGTCCGGGCGCTCCCACGTATCAGACGAACACACATCCTCTGCCTTGATATTATTGCAAGCCATAAGGAGGATTGCCATAAAGATTATTGCTCTTCTCATAAAAAACAGTTGTAAAGTTTTATGCCGCAAGCACAACAAGCATGCAATAACTCAATATTGCGACAAGTTATAGCTTTTGAAATACCGCGCCCCAATCGAGCGCGGTATTTCCATTATGCAAAGTTAAGCAAATTAGGTGGCATATCAAAATAATTATTAACCTAATAAAAAAGTTTGACAAACTCACCATGTTCCTATCTTCTATTCTTGGCTGTCTTTCACTTTACTACCACTTTCTTGCCATTGTGGATGTAGACGCCCTTGGCTGGTGTCGTCACCTTCGTGCCCTGCAAGTTGTAGTAGGCGTCGTCGTTGTCGTGGCGGTCGTTGTCTACAACCTTCTTGATAGAGGTCACGTCTT
>CAVAGT010000150.1:0-4538 GCA_963588155.1 Lachnospiraceae bacterium
GCCTATGATGTGGCTTGTCGATGGCGTGGTGTCGAAGCCCTTGGCAAGCCCTCCCTGGCTCGTCTCCTTGTAGAGCGACGGCAGGTCGTGGCCAGTCTGCTTCATCACGTTCACCACCTTGTCGAACGACACGCGGTGGCTTCCGTCGGAGAACGATGCGTAGAGGTTGGCGTCGAGGGCGCGCGTGGCGGCGAAGGCGTTGCGCTCTATGCACGGTATCTGCACCAGTCCGCACACGGGGTCGCACGTCATGCCGAGGTGGTGCTCCAGTCCCATCTCCGCCGCATACTCTATTTGCGACGGGCTGCCGCCAAACAACTGGCACACGGCGGCTGAGGCCATGGCGCATGCCACGCCCACCTCGCCTTGGCAACCCACGTCGGCGCCCGATATCGAGGCGTTGTGCTTCACGATGTTGCCCACGAGTCCGGCCGTGGCTATGGCGTTGAGTATGCGCTCGTCGTTAAATCCGTGGTTCTTGTGTATGTGGTAGAGCACCGACGGGAGCACACCGCACGCCCCGCAGGTGGGCGCGGTTACGATGGTTCCGCCCGACGCGTTCTCCTCGCTCACGGCCAGCGCATAGGCATATACGAGTCCGCGCGACTGCAATGACTGCTTGTAGCCTGTGGCCTTCACATAGTATGTGGGAGCCTTGCGCATCAGGTTGAGCGGCCCCGGAAGCCTTCCCTCGTGGTCGATGCCGCGCTCCACCGACTGCCTCATGGCCGCCCACACCTCGTAGAGATAGTCCCACAGGGCGCGCCCCTCGCTCAGTTCCACATACTCCCAGTAGCTGCGCCCGTTGTTGTAGCACCACTCCATTATCTCGGTCATGGTGTTCATCTGGTAGACTTCGGGCGTGTTGAACATGTCGTCGCCGCCCTTGCCCTCCGACAGAGCGCCGCCGCCGATGCTATACACCGTCCACGTGTCCACCGTGCGCCGCTCCTCGTCGAGAGCCTTAAACTTCATCGCGTTGGGGTGGAAGGGCAGGCTTGTGCCCGGCATCCACACTATCTCCACCGGCGCAGTGTCCTTCAGCACGTCGGTTATGGCCACGTCGGTCATGTGGCCGCGTCCCGTTGCGGCCAAGCTGCCGTAGAGCGTCACCTCGAAAGCCCTTGCCTGCTTGTTGCGCTCAAGGAATATCCTTGCCGCGCGCTGCGGACCCATGGTGTGGCTGCTCGACGGCCCTTTGCCTATTCTGAACAGTTCTCTTAGCGATTTCATCCTGAATGTCTCCTTTCCTTCCTGCCTTTGCGTCTGCGTGGCGTGCTGGCTTCAGCCTTGCAAAGATAGTTCTATAAAAAATGGTATGGTTGGGGCTATATGAAAGCCTCCCAACCATACCAAACGCTTTTTTTGTCGTGGTCTTTATTTCTTGTACTTCTCGGCTTGCGACTTGATAAGCTCAGCGTCGTTGAAGTAGTCTATGCGCATGGCGTGGCGCACCTCGTCCATTGTCGTGGCGGCCGTCTCGCGCGCCTTCTCCGTGCCTCGCTTCAGTATGTTGAATATCTCGGGGATGTCCTGCTCCAGTTCATGGCGGCGCACTCTCATCGGCTCAAGCATGTTGTTTATCACCGTGTTGAGGAACTTCTTGCACTTCATGTCGCCCAGTCCGCCCCGGCGGTAGTGGTCTTTCAGCTCGTCGAGGTTGGCATATTCAGGCCAGTGGTTGGCGAAGTCGTCGTCGGTGCAGAACGCGTCGAGATAGGTGAACACGGCGTTGCCCTCCACCTTGCCCGGGTCGTCCACCCTCAGGTGGTCGGGGTCGGTATACATCGAGCGCACCTTCTGCCACACGTCCTCAGCCGTGTCGCTCAGGTATATGCAGTTGCCCAGGCTCTTGCTCATCTTCTCCTTGCCGTCGGTGCCTGGCAGGCGCCTTGCCGT
Source organism: Lachnospiraceae bacterium (assembly GCA_963588155.1). Taxonomy (GTDB): domain Bacteria; phylum Bacteroidota; class Bacteroidia; order Bacteroidales; family Bacteroidaceae; genus Prevotella. The sequence goes on from CAVAGT010000150.1 coordinate 1,900, forward strand.
GGCGTTTTCGGGCAGCATGATGTCGGGTTCCACGAGCACCTCGCTGTATGTCGAGTTGAAGCGGCGCACCAGTTCGCGCGTAACCTCAAGCATAGGCTCCTGGTCTTCGCCTGCCGGCACCGTTGTGGCCTTGAACAGCGTGATGTCGGCCGCCTGGCTCACCGGGTAGCAGAAGAAGCCCAGCGGTATGTTGGCCTCGAAGTTGCGCATCTTTATCTCCGTCTTCACTGTGGGGTTGCGCTGCACGCGGCTCACCGTGATGAGGTTCATCAGATAAGTTGTCAGTTCGGCCAGCTCCGGTATTTGGCTTTGCACGAAAATGGTGCATTTCTCCGGGTCGAGTCCGGCTGCGAGATAGTCCAGCGCCACCTCTATCAGGTTCTGCCGTATCTTCTCCGGGTTGTCGGCGTTGTCGGTCAGCGCCTGGACGTCGGCCATGAACACGAACATCTTCTTGTAGTCACCCTCGTTTTGCAGCTGCACCCTTCTGCGGAGCGAGCCTATGTAATGCCCCAAGTGGAGCTTGCCGGTGGGCCTGTCGCCCGTGAGTATCACTCTTTCCATTTATTCTTGTTTTGTTTGTTTATCCGTTGGTCGCCAAGGCGCAGCTTGGCTTATGCAAAGCCAATGCAAGCGAGCGGAAAGAAAACTTGTTTTCAATTTCCCGAGCGCAGCTTGGCTTATGCAAAGTTAGTTGAAAAAAACGAGTATAGGCAATGTCTCCCCTCAATAATCTCCATTGCCTTGGCCTTTTCGCCCGTTCTTTAAGCGTCTGTGGGTCGCCTTTTTGAGGGTGTCGGTAAAACCGTAAGCAAAGCGTGTGTTTTTGCTTACACTCAGTTTTGGACTTACTGTGTGGCGAACTTGTCTGTAATGGAAATCAAGGCTATTGCTTACGGAATGAAACCGATATGTTTACGACGGCTAAATGGCCTATTTACGACAGCTAAATGGCATGTTTGCGACTGCTAAACGGCCTGTTTGCGAAGTGCAAGTCGCCGCTATGTGGTGCCGAAATATCCGCCTTGCAAGAATTTGTCGTGGCAATCGTTCTCGCCATTGGCAAAAAACAAGTATTTTTGTACAAGACTAAGAACAAACAAGCATTTCCGTTTTGTTGATGAAAGCTTTGAAAGAGAAAATGAAGTCCAACTGTGTGAACACCATCTCCCTGTTTTCGGGGGCTGGAGGTCTTGACATTGGTGCGATTTCAGCAGGTGCAAAGATAGTGTGGGCAAACGATGTCATGCCCGAAGCTTGTATGTCATATAGCGAGAACATAGGAAAGCACATCCACCAAGGCGACATAAACGGGTTTATCCCGTCGCTTGCCGACTATAGGGGCGAGGTTGACTTGGTTATTGGCGGCCCTCCATGCCAAGGATTTTCCGTCGCCGGCAAAATGGACGAGAGCGACAGCCGCAGCAAGTTGGTGTGGAGTTATGCGTCGGTTGTCGAGACGGTCATGCCCAAGGCTTTTGTCATGGAGAACGTGAAGGCGTTGGGCGTACTTGGCCGTTGGGCTTCAGTGCGACAGACTCTGCTGAAGAGATTCCAATCGTTGGGCTATTCCGTTGGGCTGTGCGTGCTTAATGCGTCAGACTATGATGTGCCTCAAGCGCGTGAGCGCATATTCATAGTAGGCTTCAAGGGAAACTCTTTCGCCAATTTGGACTTGCAGTCCATGCTGAAGCCTTATGCCAAGAAGGCACGCACTGTGCGCGAGTCGTTGGCCGTTCTCGACCGTGCCGGCACGGGCAACAACAAGAGCTTGTGCAATGCCAAGATAACCTTGGCAAGCAATCCTGTGCTGCGCAAGTCGCCCTATGCAGGAATGCTTTTCAATGGGATGGGGCGACCCATACGCATTGATGGCTACAGTGCGACGCTACCGGCGTCGATGGGAGGCAACAAGACTCCTATAATAGACGACAATGCATTGTACCAAAAGTCGCGTCCTTGGGTTGAGGACTATCACGACCGCCTAATGAATGATGTCGGCATAGCCAAGACGGAGACTATTCCGACATATTTGCGACGCTTGACTGTGGATGAGGCGCGCGTGCTGCAGACGTTCCCGTTAGACTATAAGTTTTGCGGAAGCCAGTCGTCCCAATACACGCAAATAGGCAATGCTGTGCCTTGCAACATGGCCAACGCTGTCTGCTCAATGGTGATAGACGTTTTGCAGGGTAAGTCAACAATAATATATTCTGGACTTTTCAACTGACAAGATATGGCTTCCGTAAATCTAAAGACTGCATCGCTTATTTTGGACAGAGCGTTTCTTGAGGCAAAATACGCCGAAGACGAATTGTCGCAACGCATAAAATGTGTGCTGGAGGGGACGCACAAGACATACAGGTACATCCTCTTCACCGCACTGTTGGCAAAAGCCACAAACGAAGACATAAACATATTGAGCTTGCAGAAAGGGGATGGCGAGGATGGGAAGTATGACGCTCGTTCGCTTTGCCATAAAGTGGTTGTGCCATTCGAGACTTTGAAACTTCCCGGATGCCTTGGCGGCTCCAACGAACCTTACCTCAACAAACCAGCCCGTTTCGTGCTGCTTTCGCTTGACAATGCCGTCAGGAAGGGCAACGACTACCACACGTTGTCAGAGGTTATATCCATTC
>CAVAGT010000151.1:0-4445 GCA_963588155.1 Lachnospiraceae bacterium
AGTCGTCGATGGCTTTCATGCGCAGCTTCAGTTGCTGGTCTTTGGTGAGTCGTTGCTGTCCCGTGCCTTGCTGTGCGGTGCCTTGTTGTCGCTGTGCCGTGGCGGAGAGGGCTAGCAAGAGCAGGAGGCTACAGGCGACTCTCCTTAAAATAGATATAGAAATGCTGTTGCGAGGCATCATAGTTGACGAAGTTGTGATGTATAACCACCGAGTCTATGGCGTGACGCGTGTATGTCACGTTGGTGATGGTGTGAAAATAGTTTACTCCGCAGTCCACCGACTCAAAGTGTGGGGTGTTGGTCTTCTCCACCTTGATGGTGTCGAAGAGGGTGTTGGTCTGCATTACGAGTATGTCCTCTGGCCTGTTGTAGCTCATGGGCAACGAGAAGGAGTCGGTGTTCACCTGCTTGTTGATTATCACGGAGTCGGAGCCGTCGCTTCTCATGCTGGAGATGGTGAGTGTGTCGGGCAATGTCGTCACTGCCCCGCGCAGCATGTATTTGCAGTTGACGGTGTTGTTGAGCGGGCAGTCGATGGTAGAGCATGCCGCCAACGTCGTCATCCCTATTAAAAGATACAGGAGTTTCCTCATTTTCAGATGGTTTCTGCTATCTGGTAATCGTTGCGCTGTGGGCTCTGCCTGCTCATGAGGTCGCCCAGGAACCCTGCCACGAAGAACTGTGAGCCGAGGAGGAGAGCCGTGAGGGCGATGTAGAACGAGGCATGGCTGGCAAGCAAGTCGCCATAGATGCCGTGGCAGAGCGCTATGGCTTTCTCCACGATGAGCCATACGAGCGAGATGAAGCCGATAAAGAATATGATGGAGCCGATGAAGCCGAACACGTGCATTGGCTTCTTGCCGAAGCTGCTGAGGAACCACAGCGTTAGCAAGTCGAGATAGCCGTTGAAGAAACGGTTGATGCCAAACTTTGAGCTTCCGTATTTTCGTGCCTGGTGATGCACCACCTTCTCGCCTATGCGGTCGAAGCCTGCGTTCTTGGCGAGGTAAGGAATGTAGCGGTGCATCTCACCGTAGACCTCGATGTTTTTCACCACGTCCTTGCGGTAAGCCTTGAGGCCACAGTTGAAGTCGTGCAGGTTGTGCACTCCGCTTATGCGTCGTGCCGTGGCATTGAAGAGCTTTGTGGGTATGGTCTTCGTGAGCGGGTCATAGCGTTTTTGCTTATAGCCCGACACGAGGTCGTAACCATCCTCTGTTATCATCTTGTAGAGCCCGGGAATCTCGTCGGGAGAGTCTTGCAAGTCGGCGTCCATGGTGATGACCACGTCGCCACAAGCCTTCTTGAACCCGCAATAGAGCGCGGGGCTCTTGCCGTAGTTGCGGCGGAACTTTATGGCGTGGATATTGGGATCCTTGGCAGAAAGTTCTTTTATGACCTGCCACGAGTTGTCGGTGGAACCGTCGTTGACGAAGATAATCTCATAGGTGAAATCGTTGGCTTTCATCACGCGCTGAATCCATGCGTGAAGCTCTGGCAACGACTCTGCCTCATTGAAAAGGGGGATGACTACGGATATGTTCATTTTTCTGGTTGTTTCTTATTGGTTACAGCCTCCTCTTGCCGTGCTCCTTCTTGTTATCAAGGCTATGGGGAAACTCATGAAGAAGCCCATGAAGATGTTTTGCATCATGAATATGAAGGCTATCTCCACAGGTGTCATCTCTCCTATCATGTTGATGGATTGTCTCAGACCCTCTACTGATACGCCTTGGGCTTGGTAGAAAGGCTCAAGGGTCTTGATGGAGGAGATGAGCATCGAAACCAGCGCGCCATTGTCCAAAAAGCGGAAATAAACGTACTGCGCCACCGCGAAGAGCATGGAGGCGTAGAAGAACGTGAAGACGGAGAATGCCAGTGCCCTGCGAAACGAGATGATGCCTTTGAGGGCATAGTCGCGAAACTTTATGAGCAACCAGCCCACGAAGAAGGGTGTCGCCATGGCGAGCAGGCTGCCCCACGCCGACGCGGGGTTGTTGACGATGATCGCGAACGACGCTATCCATAGCAGGAAGAGCAAGAAACCGTCTTGGCGGGCAAAAGCCTTGAGCTGTATTAGAGAGATGACATTTATCATAGTTCGGGTGCAAAGGTACGCATTTTTTAGAGGTAGATAGGGTGGGGAGGTAGGAAAAATATGTTAAATCTCGTTTTTTAAACGTGATTTTTTTTCTTTATTCCGCAATTTGTCTTACCTTTGCACCCGCATTTGAGAAAACCCCTCAATGACACGGGCAAGTCTCTTACGGCCAGCTCCCTCGGAATCCCCCAGGACGGGAACGTAGCAAGGGTACTTGGTTGTAGCGGCGCGATAAGAACAGCTTGCCCACCCGCCTCTTTAGCTCAGTTGGCCAGAGCACGTGATTTGTAATCTCGGGGTCGTTGGTTCGAATCCGACAAGAGGCTCAAAAAAAAGCGCAAGCCGGCGCATCTCCTCGTGAGATGCGCCGGCTTTTTTGATAGTTGGCAAATCATTCCCTAAGTTAGTTTCACTGTGTCACTAGACACAATAAAGCGGGCGCTCGACTTTGGTCAAGCATCCGCTTCTAAATAAGATTCTCTATCCTCAATCAAGATTTACCTTTTTACGATTCTCTCAATCTTGCAACTATGCACTTTCGTTCGTTTATCATAGTTGATACCGACAAGAATCACATCACCAACATAGTGCTGCAAGACCTTTGTATACCCTTGACGCTTAATTTGCCTGATGGCGGTATCTGCATCTTGATTCCACTTCAGCTCCAAGACAACCGACGGAGCTTCCACATGGCGATAAGGCAACAACACTATATCGGCAAAGCCCTTACCCGTAGGCAACTCACGAATCATCTCATAGTGATTTCTTGCAGTATAGAATGCCAAGGAAAGCACACATGCCAAAGAATTCTCATCGTTGTATTGCAGAATGCTAGTATTCTGTTCATGCACCTTCGCCACACAAGTTGCCACCTCGTCGGCTTCACCATTGAGCAAACAATCCATCAGTCTTTCAGACTGTTGCAAGGCGCTCGTCACTTCTCGCCAACTTGTATCAGCAATAGCCGACTCAAATTCTTGGCGAACTTCATGATTTGGAATGCAAGCGCGTTTCGTTTCATTGCTATAAGAGAGATAACCCAAGTGGCAAAGAAGGGTCAACACGTCATCCTTGCACTCCACCTTGTGCATGTCATTGCTAAAACGCAGAGCATTCACCTTCACGGGAATATCATTGAGAGCAAGAACAATATCATCTTTCAGTCCTTCGAAGTTCATTGTGATATAGCGTTTCAGTCCCTCAAATGTATTGGTACTTGTCCAGAAACTCTCATACGACCTACGTTTCAAGGCGCGCATCACGGCATAAGGGTTGTACATCGCCTTCTCCGCACCCAGTTCATATCCATCATACCAGCGTTTCATGTCATACGCATCCATTCCGCCATCAGCACACAACCGCTCTACTTCCCGCTCCGTAAATCCGAAAAAAGGAGCCAACTGAGCAGGACTGAGCATGGTGTATTCATCAAAATTATTCAATGCCGACTGGGTGTTGTATCGCTTGATGGGCAGAATGCCTGTCATGTAAGCGCAGGCAAACACATATTCAGACATACTTCCTTTGAAAAGACGGCGCAGAAGATTGACATACTCATCCATTTGCTTTTCATGTCCCTCACGGCAGAGAGCATCCCATTCGTCTATCAAACAGATGAACTTCTCTCCTGTGTGGGCAACAACACTGACGAGCAAGTCCATCAAGTCATCGCTGGGCTTCATCGCCACACCTTCATATAGGCTCAAGAGTTCTTCGCAAATATCGCGTTTGATATACTCTACGATATGCTCGTCATTGTCGTATTTCGTCATGAAGTCTGTCATGTCGAGATAGAGCACAGGATAATGGTTCAGATGCTTTTCGAAGTCTTTATCCTTGCTGATAGCCAGCCCCTGAAACAATTCACGGGAATCACATGACTGGTCGTAATAGGCATTGAGCATTTTTACCGCCACAGATTTACCAAACCTGCGGGCACGAGTTACACAGAGAAAGCGATTCTCTGTCATCATCGCAGAGTTCACTTCCGCTATCAACATGCTCTTGTCCACGAACTTTGAGTTGCGGAGCGATGCGAATCCGTCATTGCCTTTATTCAGATAATTTCCCATTGTTTTTTCTTGCCGTTCTATAAGCCCTAATAAGGTTTAATCCAACATTCCTGTTGGATATTTCATGTCTTTCACATTCTCTGGTCTCCAAGTGCAAAGATACGGATTTGTTTTTATATTTCTTCGGTTGGCCACTTTTTGTTTTATGTATTATTCGCCAACTGCCACAACGAAAAACCGCCAACTGCCACAATGAATAGGAGTTGATAATAAAATTTAACGCTCTTATTTGTCTGATATTCAATAAAAAATTCTTATTTTTGTACTACAAA
>CAVAGT010000152.1:0-4388 GCA_963588155.1 Lachnospiraceae bacterium
GCAGTCGTCGTTGCCCGTGGGCGTGTAGTCGGTGGAGCCGTCGCTGAGGTCCCTGTTCGACCATGCCTCTACTCCGTCGTAGGCGAACATGAAGGTGAGGCGGGTGGTGCCGCCGGCGCGCACGGTCACGGCGAAGTGGACCCACTTGCCTGTTTCGAGCTTCTTCTGGTTGACAAACTTCTTGCCGTTCACCTTCACAATCACTTGCTTTGTTTCCTCGTCGCCAAGGCTGATGGAGAAGCCGTTTTGCCCGTCTTCGGTCTCCTTGCGCACGATGTAGGCTCCCTCGGTCCATTCGTCGAGATAGAGCCACGTCTCAAAGGTATAGGTGCCGGTGCCCGAGGCATTGAGCGTTGGTTTCAGCACGTCGGCAGTGGTTGTGATGGAGGAGTTGCCGTCGAGACTTATCACGCCCTTGCGTCCTTCAAACTCGCTGAGCCACTTGCCTCCGCTGATGGTGGCGTGGTCGCAGGGGGTTATATATTTAAGGTGTCCGTCGGTGTAGCTGTTGATGCCGAGCACTATGAGGTCGTTGGCAAGCAGATACTGGTCGCGCGTGACGGCACGGTCGAAGAATCGGTTGTTGGCGGTGTAGGCTCCGCTGAGCAGATATGGCAAGCCGGTGTTGTCGGCTGCCGACACACGCTTCGCTCCCTGCGGCATCTGTGCGTGGTGGTTGGTGTCGGAGGGTGAGAAGATGGCCTTATAGTCGACGATGTCGGGACATTGCTTTTGGTCGAACTTATAGTATGCCACGAGGTTGTCGAGCTCGGGCACCCACTTGTTGAGCGTGGTGTGCACATAGTAGTCGTGGTCGGCTGTGAGAGCCGTGCTCCACAGGCGCACGTCATCGATGCGTCCCTTGAAACCGCCGCCCATGGTCATGTCGCCAATGCTGGCTGGCAAGGTGAAGTCGCCGGTGGCTGTGGTGACCTGCATACCATTGACGAGGGCGGTGGCTGTGCCGGCATCTACAACTATTGTCAGTTGGCTCCATTGTCCGGCCTTGAACTGTGAGTCGCTGACGCTTATTGTCGTTGAGCCAAGTCGGGCTTCGATTGTTCCAGCTGATGCGAGCGATAGGTTGATGGCGTCGCCGCAGCTTATCACCGTCGAGCCTGCTGTCCACTCGTCGGGGCAGAGCCACAACTGCACGGTGTAGGCCTGGAGGCTTTTCAGCTCGGGCATGGCTCCGCAGTTTACCTTTGCCGATGACTCAAGGCTGAGACACATGTTGTCGACCTGCGCGTTGGCAGAGAGAGCCATGGAAAGAGCGAGCAATGATAATATGGATTTTTTCATTATTGCCTATTTACGAAAAAAGGAAGCGGCAAGCGGGTTCTATGCCTGCTGGCCAGCTTCCTTTCGCTATTTCTTATGTGGATAATTATTTCACTACGTACTTGGCAGCCTTGTCGCCCTGCTTCACCACATAGACGCCCTTGGCGAGGCCATTGGCATTGACGCGCTTGCCGTCGATGGTGTAAACCTGCTTCTCGGCGTTGGTGTTGTCTACAGAAACAGAGTTGATTGACGTGACGACCTTCTGAGGATCAACGGTGTAGGTCTTGAAGGTCTTCTGACGCTTGCCGACGATGGGGCTTGGGTTGCTGTCGAGCTTGGTGAACTTCACTTCCTTGATGAACATTGTGGCATTCGCAAGATTGCCCGGGTTCATCTCCATCTTTAAGCGAAGCGGAGCATACTGGTTGAATGCTGCATCCTTGGCTGCATCAGGGCAACGCACATCCCACTCGTATACCATCCACTTGGTGGGGTCGTAGATCATGTTCTCGTCGTCGTCGAGCACAGGCTCTCCGTCATCATAAGTCTCCACGAAGTCGCCTGTGTATACTTCAACGCCTGAATCACCAGCGGAACCGTTTGGCTGCTGGTTGTTCTCCGCGTCCATCGCGTAGGCCTTGTTGATTACGGCGTTGGCAGCACTTGGCGTGTTGCTGAAGATATTGACGGTGATGCTCACGCGGATATTTGGCTCTTCTGCCGTACCGCCAGCAGGAGTATTATCGGGGTCGGTGCACCAGTCGAAGTTGAACCAGTTGAGACCGCCGGTACACTGTGGGTAATTCATGCTGTAAGTGTCGTTGAATTTGGAGTTTACACCGTTGATGCAAAGCACCTTGCCCACTTCGCCTCCGAGGTCAACGATGCTTGTTCCTGCCTGAAGGTCTTTAGCATAAGGCTGCGCGGCATTGGCATATTGGCCGCCGGCAACAAACAGATAACCATTGTCGTAGCCTGCCACAACGTCGTTGCGAAGAACAGAGGCATTGGGGTTGGCACCTGTGTAGAACTTCTGGATGGTCTCCTGGCCCACTGCACGGTCGTTGTATTTGTACTTTGACGGGGTGAAGTCTGTGCCTTCTTCCTGTGCGAAGGTTGTTCCTGCAGCCATCATGACGGCTGCCATAGTGAGTAAAATTTGTTTCATGAAAATTGGTTTATTAATATGATTTGTTTAAGTCTATTCGGTTTTTACCGTTAAAGCAGAAAGCGCACGACGCTTTGCGTCCGTAGAATTACGGACGTGCGAAACTATTACGCGAAAGCCTATGGCCCTGCGTCATGCTACGATATATATGTGAAAAGATTAAGCCACACCTATTGGCAAACCGTTGTATGTCAATAGGTATTTGTCCTGCATTGGCCGAACAAAAGGTGTCAGGTTGTTTGTAATAATAAGAATACCCCCCCCAGATGGTCCGAGAGGTTGGAAGCAGATAGGGCTTCGTCATAAGTCTTAGCTTTGGTTTAATTGCTGCAAAGTAACTGAAAAATTATTATGCGTACAAATATTTTACAGTTTTTTTTATGGAAAATGTATAACTTTGCCCACAATTAAACAATGAGTCACTTCAATGACTCTTAAAAAGGAACATACGACATGAACTACTTTATTATTGTCAACGGCGCACAACAAGGTCCTTATACCATTGAGGAACTGCGCCAACGCCACATCGACTCCTCCACGCTCGTCTGGACTGAGGGCATGGCACAATGGACTCCGGCATGGCAAGTGGATGAGCTCAAGACGCTCTTCAACGAAAACGCTGGCAACGATTTGGACGGCATCACTACCCCACCGCCAATGCCCGGCAACGGCGATGGAGCTGAAAACGCGCAGTATACGCAGGACGCAGCGCAGGCAACGACTGCCAACGTGCAAGCCACTCCGCCCGCCAAGAAGAGCATGAAGGTGTGGACATGGATCGGCGCGGCTGTAGTTGCCGTGCTGATAATCATGGCGGTGAGCAACCCATCGAGAGACGAGCACAAGCAGGTGGTGAAACAAAACATAACCAACGGTGTGGAAAAAGGGCTAAGCGAGAGCGAGAACGGCAGCTCCGACAACCCGTTCAAGGCATTCGGCTCTGCCATGATCAAGGCATTCGCCACGCCATTTGTCAACAGTGCCCTCGACAATATGCTGCAATACCACAACTACCTGTTCTGGTCAACCACGACCGTCGACCTGCCTGTCACCGACTCTGACGAAAGCTCTAAAGCGAAGAGCGTGCGCACGTCGCTCGGCATCTTCGGCAAGGTGTTCACCTCCGACGAGGACGACGTTGCCAAGGCCATATCGAAAGCCATCAACTTCGACAGCAGCGTTTCTACCCACTCCACCATGATCGACGACAATACCGACACCGACGGCTCGTCGGCAACCGACAACACTGACGACAACGACTTTGCCTCGCAAGTGACCGACAGCGTTTTATCAATAGGCAGCAAGGTTGGCAAGAGCGTGGCTAAACAAGTGGGCCACGAGGTTGGACGCGAAATAAAGAAGGAGCTGCGGCAGAACACCGACAGCACCACGGCAAGCGGCTTGGGCAAGATCGTGGATGCCGTGGAGAGTCTCCTGAAGAGCCTGTAGGCCAAGAAATAACCAGCTAAGGATCCATCGGCTCGTCGTCGTCGAGCTGCAGGCAGGAGTCATTGACCGTGAACTCCGCAAGCAAGTCGTTTTTCCGCTGGGTGATATTCACTGGCAAAAAGCCCAGCTCCTTGACGAAGCGTTTGGAGAATCCCTGGCCTACCACATAGTCGATGTGTGACTTGCTGCCGGCAACCAGTGCTGGTTTGGAGAGCTGGAACCCCTGGCGTATCATGATGCGTCCCGCATTTCGCAGGTTTGTGGTGGTGTGGCGCGCGTGGGGCTCCATGATTACCGCGCTCTCCGGCACATGGCACACGTCCACGATATAGCGTTTCATTTCCCACGCCTCGCAGTATGGGGTGCCATAAGGATGCACCTTTCCGCCCGACAATATTATGTATGGCATCATGCCCGCCTTCCAGCATTGTGCTGCATACTCGGCACGCATGAGGCTTTCGGCAGTCACGTGTTCGGCGTGTTTTTC
>CAVAGT010000153.1:0-4319 GCA_963588155.1 Lachnospiraceae bacterium
CTTTTCTTGAAATACGCGTCCTGCCCGATTTTTTGTCCTCGCCATTGTGTCCCAGCCTTTATGCCGAGCGATGATGCGTGGTAACCTGCGATGCCGCTTCTGCTGATTTGGCCGATGAGTTTCTTTATATTCTTGGCAGAACTTTGCATGTCCTTTACTTGTTGCAAGGCATCCTTTGGGTCTACGACCCCGAAACTGATTTTTATCTTTCTCCTGTCAGCCTCGGCTTGCAGGTCGTCGAGGAACGTGTATATTTTCTTCTTGGCGTTATTTGCGCTGCTCTCGTCGGGTTCGACCTTGAAGCGATATGTCTCTGCGGCTATTTGGAGCAATATCTTCCTTTGCAGCTCCGTGAGATTGTTTTGCGTTGCCACGTTGTCGAAGAATACCTTGACCTCTGCGGGTGCCATTTTAGCCAGCCTTGCGCTATATATTGAGTTTATGTCGTCGAACAGTCCTTGCAGCTCGTGCGCGGCCTCGTTTCTCGCGCTCTTGAAGTCGGCTATGACGTATCCGTGGAAATAGTTTGAAAGCCCAGACATTTGCGTTTCCATATTCTTGATGATGTCCAGCGATTCCGTGCGCCCGTTTTCCTGTGTCGAAATCTGCTGCATGGCCTTTGCCACCCGTTGCAGGTACTCCACGTCGAGTTCCCCGTTCTTGTTTCCGCCTTTTATGCCGTCGTATGCCCTTCTTGACTTCTCGGTGAGCTTATCGTATCCTTCGCCCAGCGCGTCCATGGCCGCCTGTGCCCTTGATGAGTATTCGAGGACGCCGTTCTCCGCCTCTTGGAGTTCTTTCATGTCCTTTGAGAAGCTGTCCGCCCATAGTGGTATTCCGAAGATGCTGAAGTTGTCGCTGTTCCAGAATGAGTTGTCCTGGCCGTTGATGTATGACTTTGCGTCGGCAGCCATCTGTATGAAGTCGTACAGCTTGTTTTTCGCCTCGTTCATGGCCTTGTCCACGTTGGTCATGTCGACCTTGCCTATTTCTATCGGCACCGCAAGGCCACGCTTTGTAAGCTCGTCGTAGAGTTGCTGTAGCGTATCTTTCGCGCTTGTGATGAAACTTGCTTGGTCTTGTGCCTTTACCGTGAGGCTTCCCTTTGCGTTGACGCTTGCCTTTGCATCCTTCAGCTGCTGGTACGCGACCACGAGTTCGCCTATCTTTGCTTTCTCGGCAATGGTCTCGTCTATTATGTCCTGTTGTGCTTCCTTGTACGCCGCATATGCCGACACGGCACTCGTTATGAGGCTGATTATGGTCGCTACCGCCACCAACGGGAGGTTTCCCATGAATGCCTCTTTCATCATTATCCCTGCTGCCTTTGCCGCCGAGCCTAGCGTTTTAAAAGAGCTGGCGAGAATCCCGAGCACTCCCTTTCCCTTTATGGCGTAGGTCGTGAATCCTGTGTTCGCCCACATGACTTGCAGGCTTACTCCCGTCTTGTTGGCTTGTAGCATTATCAACGCGAGGACTGACACAAGAGCCTTTCCTGCCCCAACAATCGCCTCCCAGTTGTTGAGCAGTGTCGTTCCGAAGTTTATCGTTCCCTTCATGACGTTCTCATTTGACTTTCCGATGTCGTTGAGCATCACGTCGAATGCGTCTTTGAGGTTCGCCACCTTTCCTTGCAGTGTCTCAGCTTGTATCTCCTGCATATTGTAGAACGTGCCTCCCTTGCTTGTCATTCTCTCGAAGATGGCCTCCACGTCCTCGAAAGTGACCTTCCGCTTTGAAATCATGTCGACGATTTGGGCTGTGGTGTATGCCTCTCCCTTAACCTCCTTGAAGTAGTCTTGGAGTTCGCCGTACATATTGATGCCCGCCTCCGTGAACTGTCGCACCTCAGAGCCACGGAGGTATGCGGCCGCCTTGACCTGGCCATAGGCGAGGATGAGGCGTCCCATGTCTACACCGAGACCAGCCGACACGTCGGCGAGCCGCTTTGTGGTGTCGTATAGCTTGTCGGACTCGATGCGGTATGCTGAGAGCTGACGTGTGTAATCGACCAAGTCCTTGATTTGGAATGGTGACTTCACTGCGAGCTCTACGGTCTTGTTGAAGATTTCGTCCGCCTTTGGCTTGTCTTGCAGTATTGCTTCGAGTGACCGTTGTGAAATCTCGAACTGCCCCCTTGTGTTGACCACTTGGTTCGCGAAATTCTTCAGTGTGTCGATTGAGAATGCGAACGCCATTCGCTGCGCCCATCGTGATATATATCCAGCCATGTATGAAGTCTGCTCCTGGAGTTTTCCGGTCTGCGCGCTTGCCTCTTTGAGTTTCTGCGAGTGCTTCTCGATGGCAGCGTTGAGGGCTGCGAGTTTCTGCGAGTAGTCGGCATCTGTTGTCGAGAGCTTCATACGGGCTTCCTTTAGGTATTCTATCGCCTTGGCCTGGCGGTTGAGTGTATTTGCCGATGCGGAGAAATCGAGCGCGCCTTGGTAGGTGGTGTTGCGCTGGTAGTTGGACTGCTGATAGTTCTTCGCCTGGTCGGAGTACGCCTTGCGCTGCTTGTTGTTGTAGCTTTGTTGTGCGCTGGTCATGCGGTCGAGAGCCTTTTGGAAAGACACAAGCCTCTCGTCGTCCATCTGTTGCTGATATTTAAGCTCATCCTGTAGCAGCTTCTTTCGTTTTACGAGAGAGTCTTGCGCCGATAGGTTGAGCTGGGCGTTGGGGTCATTGAGCGCACTGTTTATGTCTCTTATCTGCTTTTTCAGCTCCGCTATGTTGCTTCCGCTTGTATTATTGATGGCTTCTTTGAGTCGTTTGAACGCCATGACCGCCTGCATTACGTTTCCCGTGCCCATTCCTCCTACGCTTGCGAGCTGGTTTACCAGAGCCTCTATGTTCTGCACCGTCGCCGATGCATTGTTTCCAGCCGCTCCGAGACCGTTGTTCAGTCCTCCCAGTCCTGCTCCCGCGCTTGCCGCTGCCGTTGTTATGGCGTTGAGCTTTGCAATTATCTGGTCGAGAGCCGTGGCAAATGGTTGGGTGCTTGCCGTCATGCCGTTGAAGGCGGTTGTCACGGCGTTTGCCGTGTTTGCAGCTGTTGCCTGTATGTCATTTAGCCTTTTATCTGCCCTGTCTATCGCGTCGAGTGCGCTCTGCGGTATGGTGAGTGCCGCTCCTAATGCCGATTGTGTCATATTTGCGTTGTTATTTTTATATTATTGGTATTCCTAAATCGTTGAGGTTCTTGAGGTCGTCTCCGTCGTTTACCGTCTCGGCATTGTTGTCGCCGATGTCTTGTCGTTCCTTTTCGGTGAGGTATTCTATCCTCGTAAAGTCCATCCCCGCGAGCCTTACCTGCGGCACGCTCATTCCCCATTTGTATTCTTCTTGCGAGCACCAAGTGTTGGCCCTCAGAAAGTCAATCATCTGCCCGTACTCTGTCCTTGCAGGGACAATTCTGCTGCTTGTCTTTTCCTCGTCAGCGTCTGATTCCGTACGGTCTGAATCACATTGGTACTCGCGAAGAAAAAATCCACGTCGATGAGGTTTAGTATCTCCACGAGTATCGTTGCCCAGTCCCTTATGTCGTAATCTCCCCACAGGAGTTGGTCGTATATCTGCTGATATTCATCGGAGAATATTCTGTTTTTGTCGTTGAGCAACGCGAGCGTTATTACCCTTGCCACAGAGCTGAGATTTAGGGCAAACTCCCTTATGACATCTCCCATTGCCATTTTCTCCTTCTTGATGATTTTGCATGCTTCCTCCGCTATGAGCCACATTGTCCCGGGTTTCAACGCCTTGATTTCCCATTCCGTGCCTTGTAGCTTGATGATAGCCGGCGAGTCGTTCATTATTCTGGCCAGTCTTGCCATCGCCTCCTCCGACAACGGCGACGTTGGCGTTGCCACTTTTTCCTTGTCGTCATTTTGCGGCATTGCCTGTTTTGCGTTGCCTTTTGCCCTTGTGTTCTTTGACTTGATTATTTTCGGCATTGTCTCGTGTTTTATCTTGTCTTGAATTGCTTTATCGCACTCACTATACCCTTGTAGTCTGTTGCTATTGCTTTGATTTTTTGGAACGACATGGATATGACCCTGTATTTCCTGTGGAGTCCTGCCGCGCCTTGCTCCAGTACGTGCGCGTAGGGCATTGCTGCCGCGATAGCCATGTCGACCACTCCTTGCGGTTTGTATTCGCTCTTCAGGTATTCGGTAATGGCCTGTCGTCCCCTTATCTTCTCCCCGTACCATGACTTATCCACCTTTGCCGATGGCGATGGTTTCAGAAATCCTATCTTCAGAAGTTTCCCCTCGGCATATATCCCGTATCCGTATGAGTCGTATAGATTTAACGTCCTGTGT
>CAVAGT010000154.1:0-4249 GCA_963588155.1 Lachnospiraceae bacterium
TTACGGTCACGACGTGCAAGACCTCGACGACGACTCCATCCCAGCCGACGTGGCAGAGAAGATTCTGCGCTTCGCGCGCGCCGCACAAGCCGTGGCCACAATGCGCGGAAAGTCGTACCTCTCCATGGGCTCGGCATGCATGGGCATAGCTGGCTCCATCGTCAACCCCGACTTCTTCCAGGAATATCTTGGCATGCGCAACGAGAGCGTGGACCTCACGGAGATCATACGCCGCATGACCGAGGGCATCTACGACCCCGAGGAGTTTGAGAAGGCTATGGCGTGGACGCGCGAGCACTGCATGGTGAACGAGGGCGAGGACATCAGCAACCGCCCCGAGAAGGCGAAGACACGCGAGCAGAAAGACCAAGACTGGGAGTTCATCGTCAAGATGATGATCATAATGAAGGACCTCATGCAGGGCAACCCACGCCTTGAGCAGCTTGGGTTCAAGGAGGAGGCCATTGGCCACAACGCCATAGCCGGAGGCTTCCAGGGACAGCGCCAGTGGACCGACTTCTACCCCAACGGCGACTATCCCGAGGCGCTGATGAACACCTCGTTCGACTGGAACGGACCGCGTGAGCCTATCACCCTCGCCACGGAGAACGACGCTGGCAACGGCGTGGCAATGCTCTTCAACCACCTTCTCACAGGACGCGCGCAGATATTCTCCGACGTGCGCACATACTGGAGCCCGGAGGCTGTGAAGCGTGTCACCGGCAAGGAGCTGACAGGTCGCGCCGCTGGCGGCATAATCCACCTCATCAACTCGGGCGCCACCACGCTCGACGGCTCAGGTGCCGCCACTGACGCCGAGGGCAACCCAACGATGAAACACTTCTGGGAGATGACCGACAACGACGTGGACGCTTGCCTGAAAGCCACCACATGGTATCCTGCCAACCGCGACTATTTCCGCGGCGGCGGCTTCTCGTCAAACTTCCTCACCAAGGGCGGAATGCCCGTGACAATGGTGCGCCTCAACCTCGTAAAGGGTCTCGGCCCCGTGCTGCAGCTGGCTGAGGGATGGACCGTGGACATCGACCCGGAGATACACGCCGTCCTCAACAAGCGCACAGACCCCACATGGCCTACCACATGGTTCGTGCCACGCCTTACCGACAAGGCTCCGTTCAAGGACGTCTACTCGGTGATGAACAACTGGGGCGCAAACCACGGAGCCATCAGCTACGGACACATTGGCGCCGACCTCATAACGATGTGCTCTATCCTGCGCATACCTGTGTGCATGCACAACGTGGAGGAAGACCGCATATTCCGTCCCGCCGCATGGAACGCCTTCGGCATGGACAAGGAGGGTGCCGACTTCCGCGCTTGCAAGAACTATGGCCCGATCTATAAGTAACCCAACATTCATGAAATAAGAGAAAACGACAATAGAGACAACAGGAAACAACAGACCTCACATGATGGCATAAATGTCATCATCGGGAAAATTGTCTCTATTGTCGTTAATACAACTTCCATAACCAAGAACCTAAGTAAGTATAAATCATGATTCAAGACTATCAGATACAGGAATTCCTGCGTCAGGCCCACCGCGTGGGCGACTCCGAGTTGACTCTCTGTTCAAGCGGCAACATATCATGGCGTATCGGCGACGAGGCGCTCGTCTCCGGCACGGGATCATGGGTGCCAACACTGACAAAAGAGAAAGTGGCAATGTGCCGCGTGGCAGATGGCGAGGTGCTCAACGGCGTGAAGCCTTCCATGGAGAGCGGATTCCATCTCGGGGTGCTGCGCGAGCGTCCCGACTGCGATGTGGTGCTCCACTTCCAATCGAAATATGCCACTGTGGTGTCGTGCATGGCAGAGACACCAAAAGACTTCAACGTGACTGCCGAGATACCGTGCCACGTGGGTCGCGAGATACCCGTGATACCTTATTTCCGCCCAGGCTCGCCCGAACTCGCCGAGGCCGTGAAGGCAGCGCTGAAAGACCACGACTCAGCCCTCATGCTCAAGCACGGGCAGGTGGTTTGCGGAAAGACGTTTGACGAGGTGTTTGAGCGCGCCACGTTCTTCGAGATGGCATGCCGCATCATAGTGCTCAGCGGAGGCAAGTACAACACGCTCACCAAAGAGGAGATCGACGACCTCGAAGCCTACATCCTTGGAAAGAAATGACCTATTTAGCAATCGACTTCGGCGGTGGCTCAGGCCGTGTCATCGCCGGAACCATAACCGCTGAGGGCTCGCGCAAGCAGCTCACCATGCAACTGATACACCGCTTCCACAACCGCCAGGTGCGGTTGGGCGAGCACGTGTATTGGGATTTCCCCGCTCTCTTCGAGGACATGAAGACGGGTCTGCGCAAGGCGGCGCAGCTGGGTCTTCGCGTCGACGGCATAGCCGTGGACACGTGGGGGGTAGACTTCGGGCTCATCGATTGCCAAGGCAACTTGATAGGCAATCCCGTGTGCTACCGCGACGCGCGCACACGCGGCATGGCCGACGAGTTCTTCGCCAACACCGACCGCACCGCCCACTATGCCGTAAACGGCACACAGGTGATGGAGATAAACACGCTGTTCCAACTGCTGAGCATGAAAAAAGCCGACTCGCCGCAACTGCGGATAGCCGACAAACTGCTCTTCACGCCCGACTTGTTCTCCTATTTCCTCACCGGCGAGGCCAACACCGAATACACCATAGCCTCGACATCGGAGCTGCTCGACGCCACCACACGCTCATGGGACTGGCCTCTGACAGACCGTCTCGGACTGCCACGCCATCTCTTCTGCCCCATCGTCATGCCGGGCACGGTGCGCGGGCGTCTGCGCCCAGACATAGCCGAGGAGACGGGGCTGGGACAAGTGGACGTGATAGCCGTGGGCTCGCACGACACGGCAAGTGCCGTGGCTGCGGTGCCGGCAAAGGCCGACGAGAAGCCTGTGGCGTTTATCAGTTCGGGCACGTGGTCGCTGCTTGGCGTGGAGATCGACACGCCGATACTCACCGAGGAGGCACGCCGCGCCGACTTCACCAACGAGGGCGGCATTGGCGGCAAGATAACATTCCTGCAAAACATCACGGGACTGTGGTTCCTGCAACGTCTCATGGCGGAATGGCGCGACGAGGGCGAGGAGCAGCAATATGACCCTCTGCTCGCCTCGGCAGCGAAATCTACCATAAAGACCGTGATACCCGTCGACGCAAAGGAGTTTCAGAACCCCAAGTCGATGCAGCAGGCCATAAAGGACTATTGCGCCGCCCACGGCGAGGACGTTCCGCGAACCAAGGGCGACATCACACGCGTGGTGCTGCAGTCGCTCGCCGCTAAATATGCCGAGGCGACGACAGCGCTCAACGCCATGCTGACCTCGCCGATAAAGAAACTGCATATCATTGGCGGCGGATCGCAAAACAAGCTCCTCAACAGGCTCACCCAAAAGGCACTTGGCATACCTGTGGAAGCCGGACCCGTGGAGGCCACGGCAATAGGCAACATCCTCACACAAGCGCTCGCGAAGGGCGAAGTGGCAGACATCAACGAGATGAGGAGTGTCACCGTAAACTAAAAACCCAACCGTTAAACATGAAACTATCTATCTTATCCAAGGACGGCGTGAGCTATCTCGTGCCGTTCGTGCTCATAACGTCGTGCTTTGCCCTTTGGGGCTTCGCCAACGACATCACCAATCCCATGGTCAAGGCTTTCTCGAAGATATTCCGCATGTCGGCAACCGATGGGGCTTTGGTGCAAGTGGCATTCTACGGCGGCTACTTCGCCATGGCGTTCCCCGCAGCCATGTTCATACGCCGTTTCAGCTACAAGGCTGGCGTGCTCGTGGGCTTGGGGCTGTATGCCTTTGGCGCGTTGATGTTCTATCCTGCCAAGACCACGGGCGAGTATTACCCCTTCCTCCTGGCCTACTTCATCCTGACCTGCGGTCTCTCGTTTCTTGAGACGTCGAGCAACCCTTACATCCTGTCGATGGGAACGGAGGAGACGGCGACACGAAGGCTCAACCTCGCGCAGTCGTTCAACCCGATGGGCTCGCTGCTCGGCATGTATGTGGCGATGAACTTCATCCAGGCCAAGCTCGACCCTCTCGACACCGCCTCGCGCGCCAATCTCTCGCCCGCGGAGTTTGAGGCGATAAAGGAATACGACCTCTCGGTACTAATTGCCCCGTATCTCGCCATTGGCTTGGTGATAGCGGCAATGTTCCTGATAATATTGTTTTGGCGCATGCCCAAGAACGGCGACAAGAACCACAAC
>CAVAGT010000155.1:0-4210 GCA_963588155.1 Lachnospiraceae bacterium
ACCTTGAACCACGTGGTTTTGCCGGGTGTTATATGCAGCAGCCCGTTGTCGCCACCCAGCCACCTTCCACCCCTGAAATCAACAAGAATCCTGGTGAAGACATTACCGTCACGCGAATGGGTCAGCGAAGGAAGGGGAATTGTCTCGAAGATGTTTCTCGATTGGGTAACGGCAATACCCCTGTCGGTAGCTATCCAGACGAGGTCACCATCGCAGAGTATCTGGTGGATGGTGTTGCTCGGAAGACCGTTCCGGGGCGATGAAGCATCATGGTCTATCGTCTGGATGTTGCCAGATTGAGGATTCAATATCTTCAAACCAAACTCAGTAGCCAAAAGGAGCTCGCCTGACGGGGATGGCACTATCTGGTTGAAGGTGCATCCGGTGCTGACGGTTGATGTCCGTGCGCTTTTATAATCGTGACGAAGCAGACCATGCTCCGTGCCTATCCAAAGACTCTCCCTATGCTTGTCATGCCATACGGCATAAACATTGTCCTCAATACCCGCGTCTTGTATTCCGCCACGCGAGTCTATCCATGCAAGGCCATGATAATGGGCGATATACACACGGCCTGCCGCAAGCCCAAACGAGAAGACAATGTCGTTTTTCTTGCCACCGTGCAGGTCAAGATGACGCCACGAATGCCGTTTCAGGTTCAGGCAGAACAGCCCATGCGATTTTGTTCCGACATACATCGTGCCATTGTAACATGCCAAGGAGCGAACCTCTCCGGTGGTTGGCACCTTTTTGAATGGCGAGACCAGCTTCTCCGTTCTCAGGTTTAGCCATTTCAAGCCACCATCCCCACCTATGCAAAGGGTTTCCTTGTCAATAGCCACAATAGCATGATAATTGCCTTCGAATAGCCGTCGGACATTATAACCGTCATACGCAAACAGGCCGCGTCTTGTTGCAAACCACATCATTCCCTGCGAGTCTTTGTAGATATGTTCCACGACATTGGCCTCGTATGGAAGGGTGATTTTGTCAAACTGTATCGGTTTGACCTCAAATGTATATGCGGCAACAGGCAGCAACGTGAATATTGCTGCCAACAATAATGTCCAAAGTCTAAGTCGAATGGCAATCATGTTGCAAAATTAGGAAAAAATCAGAACGCCCATGCCTCTTGCCAGGCAATTTTGGGGACAGCCCGC
Organism: Lachnospiraceae bacterium; assembly: GCA_963588155.1. Taxonomy (GTDB): domain Bacteria; phylum Bacteroidota; class Bacteroidia; order Bacteroidales; family Bacteroidaceae; genus Prevotella. The sequence goes on from CAVAGT010000155.1 coordinate 1,161, forward strand.
TCAAAACGCAATGGCAACCATAGATAGCGCGAATCCGGCAGGTCTGTTTTCTTCCAACGGTCAAAAAGCGCTATGTACAAGCCCGGCTGACCAACTACAGGCTGCACGTATGTGCTCTGCCCATAGAATGTCTTGTCTGCGTCCTTGCAGCCCAAGGAGAGCATTGTCAGCACGATCAATAAGAGTGTTCTCATTTTCTTTATTCTTTTTAAAAAGAGGGAAGGTGTGTCCTCCCCTCTCAATATGCAACCGTTGTAATGGCCAAACGGTTTATATCAGTTTTTAAATGCATCCAAGGCAACCGTGGGCGACCCGTTCTCAAAGCATCCCTTTTTATAGCCGTCGTTATATCCCACGGGTGCTTGAGGTTCCCAATAGAAAATGCCCTCCAAGTGTCCTGTGGCCTGGCCTTTGGCGATGAGCGAAGCAATGCAGTCGCGACATTCCTCTGCTTGGTCATAGTCCATACCAAACTCACAAAGCATCACGGGCTTTCCGTATGTGTTGAAGAGTGTTGTTATATTGTTGATGCAGCAGGTGACATATTCAGCCGACTTGCCTTTCTCAGGGTATAGCGACATGCCGATAACGTCGTATTTACCGCCATTGTTCTTCATGTAGTTGAAGATATATGTGTAAAGGCCAAGATTGTCGCCGCTATCGAGATGCACTATTACCTTCGCGTCAGGAAAAACCGCCTTCACTGCGTCGTAACCCGCATTGGTCAGCTCGGCATAGTTGCTGCCGTTTGTCGTGCTTCCCAAGGGCCACAGCATGCCGGTGCGGGTCTCGTTGCCAATCTGTACCCATTCGGGGGTTACATTATACGCCTTGAGCTTATTGAGCATTGTGCTGACATGATCCGCCACGGCACTCTTCATCTGTGTCAGGTCGTAATCGGCCCAAGCGGCAGGAGTCTGCTGGTGACCGGGATCTGCCCACGTGTCGCTGAAATGAAAATCTATCATCAGCCTAAGCCCAAGCGCCGTTGCCCGGCGGGCCTTTGCCAGCACGTCGTCCACGTTGCTCCAGCCCTCTGTAGGGTTGACCCAAACACGCAGACGAATGGCGTCCACATTGCAATCATCCCTCAACAATTTCATGCAGTCGGTCGCGACACCGGCCTTGTTGTTGAACGTATAGCCCTCGCTCTCCATCTGGGTGAGCCAACTCACGTCGGCTCCCCTTGCGAACGTGCCAGCCTCTACAGGCGTCACCTCTTGCTGGCGCGGCTCGGTGACGGGACTCTCCTGCGTGCACGATGCCATCACACAAGAGACAAACACAAATGATGCTATCACACCAAAGAGACGAGAGGCACCGACCCTCATATTCTTAATCATAACCATGTCGTTTTTATTCTGTTAATGTATATGTACACTTACACAGGTCAACGGTGAATGTATAAGTCTTGCCTACTTCCCATCCCTTAGGATTGCCGTCTTCCTTCTTCGACCACCTCAGCGAACCGTCCTTGTAGGTGCCGAACATATGGTCCCAAGACCCGTTCATCAAGACCTGAACGCCCCACGGGGTTTCAGCAGTTGCCTTGACGCGTGCCGTATACACACCCACTTGGTTGGGATCGGCAGTCATCTCTATCAAGTCCCAATTGTCGTTGAATCCCGCGCACGACACAGTCGTGATAGGCTCGTCCATGCCGTACCAATACGACATCCATCCGAGTGACGCTATCGTCACATAGAGTCCCTTTCCCGGAGCTTGGATGTTGGTGTCGTCGGTACCGTCGAGTGTCAGTTTCCATTCTGACGTGTTCGGGTCTTGGTTGACATGATCCCATCCTTGATATTCCTTCGAGAAGTAGTAGCCCCATGAGCAGTTGAAGTTCACTGCCGCGGCATAGCAGAGATTCTCCTCGTCGTAGAGGGTCAAGTATTGGTCATATTTCCATGTGTCATCATTGCCAAGCACATAAAGCTTCTGTTGCACTTCAACAGGCGTTTCGCTGCCTTCCATCACTTCACACTTCCATTCCTTTGGATCATCAAGGTCGAGCACCAGCGACACCTCGCCGGTCGTAGGCACGTTGACAGTGATGTTGGATGCCGTCTGACCGAAAGTCAACTTGCCTCCGTCCATTCCGAAAGCCACAGGAGTGCTTATTGCCGTGGCATCGTCGGTACCGGTTTGAGAGTTGTACTGACTGCCTGTTCCGGCAATCTGGATATTCGCCGTTCCGGTCTTTGTCGCGGTAAACGAGAGCGACCACCTGTTGGTCTTGCGATCATAAGTCATCTCACCGTTGATGTCACCACTGACTGTGAGCGATGGAATATAGAGCGCGGACCATTCCTGACGCACGGTGTTCACCACGGTATAGTAGCACCCTGCCTGGCCAGGATACCAGAAGTTCCAGTGCAGGTCATTGCTGCTGATAACAAACGGTTTTCCATCACCATCGTCACCGATATTACCCCATTTCACGCCGTTTCCTTCTTGCAACCACCAGTTGTACCAGCCGCTGGCACCGAGGAAACCGCTGTATATACCGTCAGAATTTGGAGAAGCGAGCAATTTGCCCGTATCGCCTCCGTTGGCATCAAGCACGAATCCGAGCGTCATGTCAATGCTATATGGAGTCACTTGTATTTGGTAGACATTGCTATACTGAGCGTCCACATTATTTGCAAGGACAGAGCGCATACGTATATATAATGTGGAGGCAACCTCGCTCTCCAGTCCCATACGCCCGACGAGGGAGTTCAGGCTCTCTGCCGTCAGTTGCATAGACGTACTGCCCGACTCTGTCAACATCTCTATTGGAGACTCAAAGCCTGCCGTGCTTGAGAATTGAAGGGTGTTTACCACCGCGCCAACAGGCGCCTGTACCCTTTCATCGTTCGTAGTCAGTCTGCTGTTGTCGGTCCAGTTGAGCGTCAGTGCCAGGCCATTGGTATGTTCCTTATCGATGACCACGTCACCAGACCCACTGAGTTCCACGGGCTGCGCCCCGTTTGTGGTGATCATGTCACCATCTCTATCGCAAGCTGTCAGCGATATGGCAGCCAAAAGCGACGCAAAGATATATT
>CAVAGT010000156.1:0-4204 GCA_963588155.1 Lachnospiraceae bacterium
GTGTATATGGCAATATAGTCGTTGGCTTGTCGCCGTAATTTCAAGTCTATCTTGCGGCTCGTCGACATGTTGGGAATCTGTGCCACGGCACAGGTGAGTATCTGGAATCCGTTGCGTTGCGCCACTACCGTGAAATTATAGTCGGTGTCGTCTGCCGAAATTGTTGGCAGCGTCTGCGAGCCTTGCGGTTTGTTCCATCCCATCTCGGTGATGAACATCTCTTGCCAGGCGCATTGCGCTATGAGTCGGTTGAATGTGTTCCTGTTCATTGTCTGTCTGTTGTATTAGTGTTTAGACGTAACCCCATGGAGCAGATGATTTGTGGCTCATGGTGCTTGTTGTTGTCATCGCTGATGCGGCAGAACATGCCGTTGCGTCGCAGCTCGAGCACATAGTCCACTATTTCCTCCTGTGAGGAACGTCGCAACATTTGTCCGAGAATGGTTTTTGTGCTTTCGAGCAGTGGATTGTTGTATATATCGTCGATGGCGAGTTTCAGTTGCGATTTTACATCTTCAGAGAAGAACAAGTCTAAGGGGCGTTTGTAAGCATGCTCGAGGAGTTGTATGATGCGGTAGCGTGTGGAGAAACGGTTGCCGAGGATGCCGCCGATATTCGCCGACGTTGTCTGTTCGGTAATTTCAGCGATAGCCTTTCCCACCAGTTGGTGATGGTCGTCGAGAGGCATCTCAGCTGGCGTCTTGGCGTTGCAAGCCATTTGTTGCAAGATGCGTCTCTGCGACTGGCTCACCAGTGACCCGTCGGGAGCGAGCCATGAAAGAACGTCGAAATCGTTGGCTGTACGGGCATAGGTAATCACGCCCTGTTCACCGGCATCGTCCACGGACTTCGTTGAATATGCAATGTTCGGTATGCTGGGTATAATCTGCTTCAATTTCGGGTCAGCGTCAGTGGCGTTTTTCCATATTTGGTAAGCCTGCGACGAGAGATCCACATCGCCGTCGTCCTCCTCGTCGAGCACACCGCTCTTCTCATTGAACATGTCGCGCAAGTTCTGCTCGTTACCTTCGAAGAACACCTCATCGCTTCCCACGATATTGGCGTTCTCATTGATGCGGTCGTTAAGACGCGAGCGCAGACGAATGATGCTTTCCACACCATCGGCAGGGAAGAAAGAGTAGCAGAAGATCTTGTTCTCTTTCTGTCCGATACGGTCTACACGACCAGCACGCTGAATGAGACGAATGATGGCCCAAGGCAAATCGTAGTTGACAATGACATGGGCATCCTGCAAGTTCTGTCCTTCGGAGAGTACGTCGGTGGCAATGAGCACGCGCAGCTCGTCATCGGGCGAGAGATTGTCCTTGCCGTTGCTCACAGGCGAGAAACGCTCTACGATTTCAGTTGGACTCTTGTAGCCTCCAGTCACGTAGCCCACATGGGTGTAGCCGCGGTTTTTCAGTTGTCGGAATATGTAGCGTGCCGTGTCGGAATATTGGGTGAACACGATGACCTTTTCTTTGGCGTGGGTCGATTTGAGCAGCTTTTCAAGCGCAGAGAGCTTTTGGTCGTCGGCAGATTTCCATGCACCGCAAAGGCGTATCATGTCGATAATCTTTTCGCAGTCGGCAAGCAAATGCTGTTTGAGTGTGCGCTTGAAATACTTGCTGTCAAGCCACGCAAGATTGTTCTTGGTGCAAATCATCTGATAGTACTCCTGCGCCTTGCGGCGATAAACCTCAATATCGGTAGGAATGTTGATGATTTCGCCTTTACCGAAATCATCACCGTCGGAAGAGAATAGCGAATGGCTTGTGTCCTCATCAGCCACATAGTCGTCGGGCAAAACATTCTCATCGCCGATAGGCAACGGTAGTTTGTTTTCTATGGCATAGACAAACACCATGTTTCGCAGTATATGGCGGTAGAGGGTAAGCAGGAAAGAGAAACCGCTACTGTCTATTCGCTTGAAGAACGTACTCTTGCAGAAACCCATCATGCGGTTGCCTGCACGCGAGAGATTCTCCATCAGTTGTTTATCTGCTGTCGAGGCATCTATGGTCTTCTTCTCACTGATGTAGTTCACCAGTCCGTAGCGTGGCAACTGCAAGTCTTCCATCATACTTATCATGTCGGATGAATAGAGTCGGGAATATTGGTCGCCCTCTGCTGTTTCAAACTTGATAGCCTTGGGTATGCGGTCGGGGAAATAAGAACGTGAGCCGTCGTTGAACAACAGATATTTGCGTCCATTAGTTTCATCTACCTTAGCATAGTTCTCCTTGATGAAGGTTCGTGTGCGCCTTACAAGGAACAATTTCATCAACTCGTTCCAGTCTTCGGCGTATGGACTTTGTTCAAATGCTTTGATGCTGCGGATGAACACTTCGCTGTGACGCTGCATAAACGCACGTTCACCTCCAAGTTGACGGATATATTCCTCGGGGCGGATGCCAAGATCTTGCTCTTCGGAGATAAACAATTTCAACTGGTTGGCCAAATCGGAAAAATCCTTGTTGTAGGGAGTTGCCGTCAAAAGCAGAACATTGCTGTCCTGATGCTCTATAAGTGCCTTGATATTGGCATAGCGCTTACCGCCATTTCGAAGGTTGTGGCTTTCATCGACGATAATCAATCGGTAATATCGTGCACTATCCACGTCGATAGGTTTCGACATAGACATGATGTCTACTTTCAAATCATACTTGACGGCATATTTATGCCACATGTCCTGCAAATTGGCAGGGCAGATAACAAGTGTACTGCTGGCGTATGTGGTCTCGTATATCTTTGCAATGGCACAAGCGGTGATGGTCTTACCCAATCCCACCACATCGCCAATCATAGCTCCACCGCGCTTGTCGTTGCGAAGGTGGCGGGCTGCAATTTTTACGGCTGTCTGCTGAAAATCGAACAACTCATGGCGAAATTCGGGGGTGAGCGTAAACTCTTTAATGCCTGAACGTGCCTCTTGACTGAGGTGATATGCAGTTTTGAGATAGATATAATAAGGAGAGATAATTCGTTCGCTTGCCCAACTTTCATCTATGACCTTTATCAACTCTTGTGTAATATCAAGGCAGAAACGGTCGTTCCAACGGTCATCAAACCAGCGGGAAAGCTTTTCAACGTGGTCACTATCGGTGAAATCAGCGTTTAACTCACCTTGTCCCGTAAAACCAGAATAGGTAAGATTGCTGCTGCCCATTATGCCGATAATCTTACTTGAAAAGTCTGTGGGGCGGTAAGCCAAATACAACTTGGCATGGAGCGGCTCTTTCAAGAATAGTTTCACCGTCACCTTCCCGTCTTTAAGCTGGGCTGAAAGACGTCGAAGCGTCCATTCGTCTTGCTTTGTCGGCAATCCAATGAGAAGTTGCCGCTTGAAATCAGCCGCTATCTGCAACTTGCACTTATTGGCATATTCAGCATCAACTATATTATCGTTTTGGCTATACAGTAAGCGTATCAGTTCTTCGGCAGGACGGTGCATTCCTACCAACAATCTGCATACACGGTATTTCTGCTCGTCATTTTCATAAACATACCCACCTGGGAGTTCGTCTATCTGATTGACAATCATATTCCATCCTCGTAGATTGAAGTAGCCCACGCAGAAATCTACGCGTTCTACACCGCCGGATGACATAATACCCTGCAATCCCTCCTTGAATTTTACCTCTATGTTGTCATATATGCGTGCCATGTTTCTTTCTTTTATAAGGTCTATTTCAGTCGAGTATCAATATATCGTTGATGTCAACTTGGAGTAGTTTGGATATTTTGATAAGACTGTCAACGTCAGGCTGACTATTATTGGTACACCACTTTGAAATGGTGGTTTGGTCTTTACCCAGTTGGTCAGCGAGCCATCTGCCTGTTTTCTCCTTTTCAACGAGGAGGAGCTTTAATCTATTTAATTTCTTTGCTGCCATAATTAATGAGTTGATTGCTACAAAGTTAATGGTTTTTCTTAGAAAAGCATAAGAATTGCCCCTTATTTTACGAAGCAAATGCAAACACTTGAATTAAAATCATAGCCCATTTGTCTTTTCACCGCCCACCACGTCCATCTACCTTCGCCCTAAAAACAACATATCTATGCCCAACTATACAGACAACACATTCACCGTGCGAGCCATTCCGGGGGTTCGGGCTGCAGCGACGTTCTCGCCGAAGACGAGCGAGGTGTTCAAGGAAGAACACGAGGTGGCGCCGGTGTGGATCAACGACCGGATGCAGT
>CAVAGT010000157.1:0-4100 GCA_963588155.1 Lachnospiraceae bacterium
GGGACTATGGCAAGAAAACTATACCCAATAGGAATACAGACGTTCGAGGAAATCCGCAAAAAGGATTTCTTTTATGTCGACAAGACGGCTTACGTCTACCAAATGACGCATACCAATGGCAAATACTTTTTCCTGAGCCGTCCACGGCGGTTCGGCAAGTCGCTGTTGGTCTCAACCTTCCAAAGCTATTTCGAGGGCAGGAAAGAACTCTTCGAGGGGCTTGCCATCGAGAAGCTTGAGAAAGAGTGGACAGAATATCCCGTGCTGCACTTCGACATGAGTCTTGGCAAGCACATGGATAGAGAACAGCTGAATCGCTATCTGCTGGATATTGTTGAGAAGCAAGAGGCACGGTTCGATTGCCAGAGCTCCAAGCCTGATGCCAACATCCGGCTGACCGACTTGATAACCTATGTTTACCAAAAGACAGGTAAGCAGGTGGTGGTACTTATCGATGAGTATGATGCGCCGCTGCTCGACGTGGTGCATGAGCGTGAGAGCCTTGATGTGCTCCGCAACATCATGCGCAACTTCTACTCGCCCTTGAAAGGTTGCGAGTTGATGCTTCGCTTCGTCTTCCTGACGGGCATCACCAAGTTCTCGCAGCTCAGCATCTTCAGCGAGCTGAACAATATCTCTAATATCAGTATGGACGAACCATATGCGGGAATCTGCGGAATCACCAAGGAGGAACTCCTGACGCAGATGAGCGACGACATCGACTCCCTGGCAGAGAAACTGGAGCTGACCAGGGAAGAGACGATAGCCGAGCTAAAGAAAAACTACGACGGTTACCATTTCAGCTGGCCATCGCCCGATGTATACAATCCTTTCAGTCTGCTCAACTGTTTCGCCAAACAGGTAATGGATGCCTATTGGTTTGGTTCGGGCACCCCAACATATCTCATCAACATGATGCGGAAATACGAATACTTGCCCACCGACCTGGGCGAGGTGACCTATGCCGACAAGAAGGACTTCGATGCTGCCACGGAGACGATGACCACTATCATCCCCTTGCTCTACCAGAGCGGCTACATCACCATCAAGGGCTACGACAAGATGAGCAAGCTATACGAGCTGGCACTGCCCAACCAGGAGATAAGGGTGGGACTGTTTGGCAGTTTGCTTCCCCATTACCTTGGCAGGAACTCGGTGAAGGGCAACACCACGATAGCCAGGGTCTCCGTCTTGATAAGGCAGGGTAAGATGGATGCCGCCCTTGGCATGCTTGCCGACTTCCTGGAGACGATACCCTATTGCGACAACACCCATTATGAGGGACATTTCCAGCAGATGCTCTATATCATCTTCGCCCTGCTCACCGACTACGACATCCTGGTGGAGCAGCACACGGCACGGGGCAGGATAGATATCACGCTGGAGACGAGGACCGACATCTACGTGATGGAACTGAAATTCGGCAAGAGCGCAGAAGAGGCGCTCCGCCAGATCGACGCGCGCCGTTATGCCGATGCCTTCAAGATGAAGGGCAAGCCTGTGGCGAAGGTCGGCATGAACTTCTCGCTCAAGGATGGCGTGAACAGACTGGAGTGGGAGATGGGGGAGTGAGGTGGTAATGGCTGCGTCAGTTAGTAATACGCCAATGTATGCACAGTAACATATATAGAGGTGTAGAGCAATATGCTAATACGCACAATATCAGTGTGGCGGATGCTGCAGAGAAAGCTATCTCGTTGTTTTTGCAAAAGGTAGAACCAAAGCAAAGTATAACAGTGAGATCGTGTGTTAACTTACAACGTTAAGAACATTACTCCTGAAAGAATTGTCGTGATTCTTATGTCTATTTTTGACAAGGCTGATTTTGAAAATGTGTCAAATTCTTATATCAGAAGTCTTGTGATAGAGGCTAAGAAAAAACATAATATGCATTAGGCTTAGAACACTTATCCCTTGATTTCGCACCTGTTTGTTGACTCTATATACTAATGATTTATGGATAAGAATATAATAACAGTAACGTCTCCGTTACTTCCCAATCTTGATGATTTCACGGATGAATTGAAGAAGATTTGGGATAGTAAGTGGATTACTAATAATGGTGACTATCACCAGCGATTTGAGGCGGCTCTCGCAGAATACCTCGGTGTTCCATATGTAAGCTTGTTTACCAATGGCACCCTGCCGCTTATCACCGCCCTTCAAGCACTTCGCATAACAGGTGAGGTTATCACTACGCCTTACAGTTTCGTGGCAACAACCCATGCCTTGTGGTGGAACGGTATAAAGCCGGTATTCGTTGACATAGATCCTGCCACGGGCAATCTCGACCCCAACAAGATAGAGGCGGCTATAACCCCACGAACCACGGCCATACTGCCTGTTCACGTGTACGGAAAGCCTTGTGATGTAGACGCTATCCAGACCATAGCTGACACTTATGGTTTGAAGGTTATCTATGATGCTGCCCATGCTTTCGGGGTGAAGGTGGATGCTCGTCAGGCCAAGACTCTCTCCAAGGGTGAGGGTGACTATGCCTCGATACTCAATGCTGGCGACTTGAGCACGTTGAGCTTTCACGCCACAAAGGTGTTCAATACTGTGGAGGGTGGCGCCATGATAATGCATGATGAGAAGACCAAGAAGCGTATAGACTATCTGAAGAACTTTGGCTTCGCAGGAGAGACAACGGTTGTTGGCCCTGGCATCAACAGCAAGATGGACGAGATGCGTGCCGCCTACGGCTTGCTTAACTTGAAGCAGGTGGATTCGGCAATTGAGGCTCGCCACCAAGTGGCTATCAAGTATCGTGAGGCATTGCGCAATGTGGAGGGCATCACATTCTTCGAAGATATGCCAGGCGTAATGCACAACTACAGCTATTTCCCTATCTTTGTGGATGCGAAGAAGTATGGCATGACGCGTGATGAACTTTACTTAAAGATGAGAGAGCGTAACGTATGGGGACGTCGGTATTTCTATCCGCTTATCAGCGAGTTCTCTACATACCGTGGGTTGGAAAGTGCGGCACCTGAGAACCTGCCCAACGCCCATAAGATGGCGGATAGCGTGATTTGCTTGCCTATGCACCACCTATTGAGCGATAGGGATGTGCAGAGAGTGTTGGAATGTATTGTGGAAAGGTAAACCCCATACTATTAAGTATGAAACAGAAGAAATTAATGCTCCTTGGTGGACTCCGCTATCTGTTGCCAGTTATCAAGGAAGCTCACCAGTTGGGTTATTATGTCATAACCTGTGATTATTTACCCAACAACATAGCTCATAAATATTCAGATGAATATGTTAATGTGAGTATCATCGAAAAAGATGCTGTGTTGAAAGTCGCTCAGGAAAAGCAGATTGATGGCATCATGTCTTTCGCTGTGGATCCCGGTGTCGTAACGGCTGCTTATGTCGCCGAGAAGATGGGGTTGCCTTTCCAAGGTTCTTATCGTTCGGTGAGCATTCTTCAGGATAAATCAAAATTCCGTGCATTCTTGACTGCTAATGGCTTCAACGTGCCTAATGCAAAAGGCTATACTTGCTTGGACGATGCCTTGAAAGATGTCGATTTTTTCAGTTGGCCAGTGATTGTGAAGCCTGTTGATTCCGCTGGCAGCAAAGGTGTTTCTCGTGTTGATTCTCCCGAAAACCTAAAGCAAGCAGTTGACTATGCCTTGAGTGAAGCCCATAATGGACACTTCATCATAGAAGACTTCTTGGAGAAAGAGGGAAATTCCTCAGATACGGATTGCTTCACCATCAATGGTAAGCTGGAATTTTGCTCTTTCTCAGACCAACGTTTCGATATTCATGCCACCAATCCTTATACACCATCCGCCTATAGTTGGCCATCAACAATGCCACAGTGGGCGCAGGAAGAATTGAAGTCAGAGTTACAGCGCTTGATGGTGTTGCTGGATATGAAGACAGGCATTTATAATGTAGAGACTCGTCTTTGCAAGAATGGCAAGCCTTATATCATGGAGGTCTCTCCTCGTGGTGGTGGCAATAGATTGGCAGAAATGCTCAATTACTCCACACGTACCAAGATGGTGAAACTTGCAGTGATGGCAGCCCTGGGAGAAGAAATTACAGAATTGTCGGAGCCTCATTACCATGGTCACCTTGCAGAG
>CAVAGT010000158.1:0-4093 GCA_963588155.1 Lachnospiraceae bacterium
GCGCGCACCTGGGGTTGTGATGACTTCTACAGACTTTATATTGTCGGAACGTAAACGGTCAAGCTCACTCCTGTCTCTCATCTGCTTACCGTTTATGTAAATCATGGGCTCGCCACGGCCAAATACCTTGATGCTTCCGTTTTGTGCAGACACGTTTGGGATGCGGTCGAGCAAGTTTTCCATAGTTCCAGCCTTTTCGAGCACAGACCCCGCTACGGTTGTCTTCATTCCGCCATTTGTAAGGATTGTCTTTGGCAAACTTGATTCCACTACCACTTCGCCAAGCATCTTGCTGTCCTCCGCCAAGACTACGGTTACATCCTCTCCTTTGCAGTCCTTGAAGGCAGTCTTGTATCCTACGGACGAGACCTTTATGATTCCATTGTCACATGATGACTCTATTACGAAGCCCCCATCATTGCCACTAATGGCACCCTTGACAAAAGAAGAGTCTTGGCGATTTAAAAGAACCACATTTGCAAAAGATACGGGGTTGCCAGTTTCATCCACAATCTTTCCCTTGATGTTTTGAGCCATGACTTGGCAGAAGGAAAGAAGCTCTAACGATAAAAATAGTAGCATTGACTTCATAATCATCCCTTTCTTCAGTGTGTTTTCCTGAGCTACAAAAATACTTTTATAACAAGTGCAAAGTTACACACATTAAGGAATACATGATAATGATTGCGAAGTTATTTACTGGATAGCTGTTTAAATTTTGTTGCAAAGTTAAACGATGGTTAATATTGGCGTGATGGTTATAGGAAAGGTTAGACGTGAGGATTATAGGCTGCTGTTGTTTGTCATGAATGCCGTCAGGTCTGCCTTTATGCGCTTGTAAGGCTCGGAGGATGTGAAGGCGGTGTTCTTTTTAAGCATCGGGATCACCGTCTCCACGGAGTTGTTGTAGCACGAAAGCTCGTTGCGCCTTTGTGTGCCATGCACGCTTTGTCGCGCTATCTCCGCTTGCCGCTGCCTGATGAGTTTGTCGCACACGCGGTTGAGCATCGGCAACACTACCTTGTCGAATACGTGGTGTCCCTGTATATATAGATATGTGGTTTCGGGGGTTACGCCGAGATTTCGCAGGTCGTCTTCCAATAGGTGGTAGCTCTCTGCCGCGTCTGGGTTGGCTTTCTTCAGTTGTTCGCAACGGCGCGTTGCCTTGCTGTTTATCAAGGAGATGATGCGCTGGGCATCGTTCATGTTGAAGTTTGCAGTGTCTATCGTGTGGAGGAAGTCTGTCATGGTAAACTCACCGTAACGACTCGTGCGGTAATACCAGATGTTCCAAACAAAAAGAGGATAGATGGCGCGTGAGAAATCCTCAAGGTATTGTCGCAAGTCGAAGATGTTGTGGTCGTTGAGCGTCACCGCCACGCACACGTCGTGGAGCGACGGCGCATAGCATTGAAGGTTTTCTATGGCATAGGCATAGGTGTGGAAGATGAAAGGACTATTGAGGATTTTCTTCGATGTCTCCGTGACCCCTTGTATGAGATAATCGTAGTCGGCATCCACGCAGGCTATGAGCCATTGGCCGGTCTTGCCTCGCAGCGCGCTCATGAGAGCAGCCTTCTTGCCGCGCTCAAGGTTGTTCTCGCGCGTGGGCAGCATTATCTCAAAGAAAATCTTGTCGGTCTCAAACTGGCTCAATATGCTTCTCCAGAAAAACACGTCGTCGTAGCTTTCCACATAGGCCACGACTTTCCTTCTCTGCTGGCGCGAGTTGAGACAGTTGGCAGCCTGCAGATACGAAGAGGTGAGATTGTCCTGGAGTCGTTTCATGGTGCTCAGATTGTAATGTCGGACACTTCCGTCACCTTGTCCATCCATCCGTTCATGATGACGGCTGGCGAGTGGGTGGTGAGGATGATTTGCACATTGGGGTTAAGGTCGATAATGAGGTCGATGAGCTTCTTTTGCCATTCTATGTGGAGGCTCACTTCCGGCTCGTCCATGAAGAGCACGTAGGGTTTCTGGTCTTCCACGAGCACGGTGAGCAGTATGGCGAGAATCTGCTTCTCGCCACTCGACAACTGGTATGGCACCAGGGTCTCGCCCATCTGCGAGAAACTTATCTCGTTGTCGGTGCGCACTATCTTCTTGCCCGTGTCGGCAAAGAGCGAGTCGATGAAGTCCTGGAATCTCTTCTTTGGCTCAGATAGTTTCTGCGCCTCTTCGCCAGCCGTGGCGCCACCTTTTTGCAACACCTCTATCATGCGGTTGCCAATGTTGACCTGGTAGTCGAGATACTTGCGCTGGAGCTTATAGAGCTGCCAGTCGAGCTCAGTGGCAAGCGAGATGTTCATTTGCGACACCACCTCGGCGTTGATGAGCGGACGGTCGAACGACCTGATGATGTCGTAGCGTATCCAGTTGGCATCCTCTGGACTCACATTGAGATGAACGCCTTTCAACAGGTGGGAATGAAACTCGCCACCGGCTGCAAGCCCTTTCACGACCTTGTTGATTATGGTCGACTTGCCTACGCCGTTGACACCGCTGAGGATGTTCACACGGCGGTCAAGGTTCCAGAGAATGTGCTTATGGCCGCTCCAAAGCGCGTCAATCTCAATCTGAGTGATATAATCGGCATATTTTTGCATGGTGGCAATGTTATGATTGTTTGTTTTACAAAAATAGTAAAAAAATCAATTCACCGATTCTTTTCGTGGCTTAATTCTTTAGCTTTACAACGTTTTTTAGGAATTGCAGGTTTCATGGTAGAAATAGGCGACTTGCCTGCAGGACAAAATAAAAGCCACGCCATAATATTTGGCGTGGCTTTATTCAATGCTGTTTTGTTGTGATACTTTTTACTCCGTCACGAAGCTCTTGAGGTCATCGGCGTTGAAGTTCATCACGTATGCGTGAGAGCCTATGCACTCCTCTTCTGCCATGCGCACGAAGACGTTGGCGCTCTTCTCAAACTCCTCGGGATCCTTTGTGGCATCCTTGAGCAGGAGCAGGGAAAGTACGATGTCGCCAGTCATGTTGTAGAGGCGGCGGCCAAGGAAGTCGTGCTCAGCCTGGTCGTTGTCGGCCTTGACCTTGTCTACGGCCTCGGCGTAGAGGTCCACGCACTTGGCGATACGGTCGCGTAGAGGCTTGACGGCCTCAGACACTTCCTCAAGGAGCATCTCTTTCATGATGTTGAGGTAGGTACCGTTGGTGATGTAGCGGATAGCCGCAACCACCTGCAACTGTGTCGTGCCCTCGTAGATGGAGAAGATACGGGCGTCGCGCAACAGGCGTTGAGCCTTATATTCCATGATGAAGCCTGAGCCACCATGCACGCTCACGCAGTCGTAAGCTGACTGGTTGGCGAACTCTGAGGTCATACCCTTGCCCAGCGGTGTGAAGGCATCTGCCAAACGGCTGTATGTCTTCATCTCCTTGCGCTCCTCTGCGGTGAGCTTGCGCTCGCGAGAGATGTCCTCAAGGGTCTTGTAGATATCCACGTAGCGTGAGGTTTGGTAAAGGATGGCACGGCTTGCGTCGAGCTTAGCCTTGGAACGAGAGAGCATGTCGTAGACAGCTGGGAAGTTGATGATAGCCTCGCCAAACTGCTTGCGCTCACGGGCGTAGCTCACAGCCTGGTCGTAAGCCTCCTGCTGAAGGCCGACGCTCTGTGCGGCGATGCCGAGACGCGCGCCGTTCATCAGGCTCATCACGTACTTGATAAGACCGAGACGGCGGTCGCCGCAAAGCTCAGCCTTAGCGTTCTTGTAGACAAGCTCGCAGGTTGGCGAACCGTGGATGCCAAGCTTTTTCTCGATGTGGCGCACGTCCACGCCACCGTCGCGCTTGTCGTAGATGAACATTGAGAGTCCACGACCGTCACGTGTGCCTTCCTCGGAACGAGCGAGCACGAGGTGAATGTCAGAGTCGCCATTGGTGATGAAACGCTTCACGCCATTGAGCCTCCATGTGCCGTCTTCGTCCTGCGTGGCCTTGAGCATGACGTGCTGAAGGTCTGAACCAGCGTCAGGCTCGGTGAGGTCCATAGACATTGTCTCGCCGGCGCAAATGCGTGGGATATACTTGGCCTGCTGCTCAGGAGTGCCAAACTCGTAGAGGGTGTCTATGC
>CAVAGT010000159.1:0-4064 GCA_963588155.1 Lachnospiraceae bacterium
GCCCAAGGCTGAGGCTGCTATAGAGGTACACGACATCACGTTCATGGACCAGATAGTGAACATGTTTCCCAGCAATATCGTCGCACCAATAAGCAGTGGCAACATGATGCAGGTCATCGTCATCACCATGTTCTTCGGTTTCGCCATGGTGCATGTGGGCGAGAAGGGAAAAGCCGCACGTGAAATAGTATTGAGTTTCAACGTCATCGTGCAGAAGATATTGGGCTACATACTGTCGCTGGCTCCTATCGGCGTGTTCTGTATGCTCACCCCTGTGGTAGCCACCAACGGACCACAAGTGTGGTAGGCTCATACGCCACACTTATCGGCACCGACTATCTGTGTTTCCTCATCCATGCCGTGCTAGTTTACGCCCCTTTGGTGTTCTTCCTCGGCAAGATGAGCCCTGTCAAGTTCTTCCAAAAGATGACGCCAGCCATGATGTTCGCGTTCTCCAGCGCGTCGAGCGTTGCCACCATACCATACAATGTGGAATCGACACGCAAGATGGGCGTAAGAGATGAGATAAGCAATTTCGTGCTTTCGCTTGGTGCCACCATCAACATGGACGGTACCGCCATCTACCTGGGCGTAACCAGCGTGTTTATTGCCACTTGCTGTGGCATGGACCTTACGATGCAACAATATGTCGCCATCGCCTTGTCGGCTACCATCGCCTCCATCGGTGTGCCGGGCGTGCCAGGCGGAGCGTTGGCCTTGATGGCCATGGTGTTTGCGTCTGCCGGAATCCCTATCGAGGGTGTTGCCGTGGCAGCAGGTGTAGACAGGCTTGTGGACATGGGCAGAACCACCATGTCTATCACTGGCGATGCCTCGTGTGCCGTGGTTATGCAACGATTCAGCAAGAGTATTTTCAAGGACGATAAATCGGCGGACCCTACATAACAGAACCGACAATTATGTATCAGAAATTTGTCATCAATCAGGACGGTGTTCTTCGCTTCGGGCATGTGTATCTCCATCGTGACATGCTTGCCTCGGGCGAGCGGTGTGTCTACGGTGGTGGACGATGGAAAATAGACAACTGCCGTGGGGCTATCCTGCTCTATGGTCGCTCGTTCGATTTCGGGCCACCAGATTTTGACTTTGTGCGCCGCATAGATTGGAGCGGCATAGGCGGCAAGCCCGTGCCTTTGTTTTTCCTCCCAAACTGGCCAGAAGAGGATGTGCTTGAGCCGGTTTACGCGAAGCCATAACCTCAGGCTTCTAATGACAGAATGGCCGATTAGAGAGTCTTGGGCTTTTCGTACACAATGCTCAATATCGCCCACAGGGCGACTTCGCATATTCCGACGGAGACATACCAAGTATCTGACGGAACGTGCGGTTGAAGTTGCTCGGTGCGCTGAAGCCAGTCGTGTAGGCAATCTCGGCAAGGGTTCGCTTGCCGTCTGCCATCAGCTCCACGGCACGGATAATGCGTTGGTAGTTGAGGTAGGCGGAGAAACTGATGTGCTCATCATGCAGCAGGCGATTGAGTGTGCGTGGCGATACGCCAACTTCCTTTGCCACGCCATCAATGTGAAGATCCTCATCCAAATGTTGCGCCATATAGTCCAATGTCGCTGCAAGGCGAGCATCATTGGCAAAGGAGATGCCGTCCAGCAAGAGCGTGTATTTCGGGCAAGCCAATGGCAACTGGCGCAGAAAAGACTGGGTAAAGCGGAAGAGGTCTTTGTCTTCCATCTCGCTGATTCGTTCTCGGTTCTCTGAAATATAGCGCAGGTTGGCGGCTGCCCATTCATTCACATTATAGACTGCAAACTCACGCCGAGCATCTTTGGCGGAAAACGAGAGAGGCGTATATATGATGTCGAGGGCTATCTTTCGGTTGTTGCTCGACAGTGAATGTCTCATCCCCGATGGAATCCAACAAAGGTGATGTTCCGGCACAAAATACTCTTTATTCTCCACGGTGAGCCTGAGCGTACCTTGCAGAGTATAGGCTATCTGGTATTGCGCATGCTCGTGTGCTGGAAGGTCGATGCCTTCCCTTCCCGTATGCTTGACAAGAAGTTCCTTGCGGTCGGTTTCACCTACTTGCCGCAAATATGTTTCCTGTTCATTGTTCATTGGCGTTATCTGATAACTTTCTGTCCTTATATGCAAATCCTGTGCAAAGATAATCAATTACCTTTGCACCTGGGAATTAATTAAGTATCAATAACATAAAAGTAACATGAACAAATTAGTAGGACAGCATTTCATCTACACCTATGCCAACGGTTGGGAGTATGAGTTTTATGTGAAGAACGAAACGACCGTGGACTACCGCATACACAGCGGTATGGTGGGCGGCAGATGGGTCAAGGACCAGAAGGCAGACATCGTTAAACTGACGGACGATGTGTACAAGGTGTCGTGGACGGAACCAACCGGCACAGACGTGGCTCTCAACTTCATGCTGAAGGAGAAGCGTGTGCATGGTGTCATCTTCTTCCCGAAGTGGGTGCACGAGCATCCCGAGATTACCGTCTGCTTCCAGAACGAGCACATCGACAAGATGGAGGCAGCACGTGCAAAGTACGAAACTTATCCAAAATATGTTGTGCCTGAGTTCGCCGAAATCACCTTCATGCGCAACGAAGGCAAGGACAACGAGCAGGTGATAGCTTGCGCTCCGTATGAGGGAATGCCCGACGACATCCGTGCTGGTAAGGACGTGAACAAGAAATAACAACTTTGCAGACCGCAAAACAAGACTAAACGAACAAAGCCCAAGACGCTTTCCACTGGTGGAGAGAGCCTTGGGCTTTTATTTGTCGATTCAGCTAACTACATTTTATCGTCAGCAACTCCTCGGCATTGGTGAGGTAGTTGCCACTACGGTGTTCGCACTTCACCTTCCATGCTTGCATCTTGTCGCCCTCCGCAGCCATCTGTATGGTCTTGATGCCATAGCGGTGGTTAATCTTGTCTATCTCCTGCATGAGCCGTGCTCGTTCGGGGCGGTTGGGGATAGGATCAAAGAGGTCGGACTGGATGTTGGTGTTAGGTTGTATGTCGCTCACGATGACACCCGAACGCTTGTACTGGATGCCTTCGCGCCAGATGCTCTTCAGTGCTTGGATGGCAGCCTGGGTTATCTCTATCGTGTCGCTTGTAGGCACAAGGAGGGAGACGGTGGCGGAGTTTCCGTATTGGGGAAGGTCTTCGCGAAAACGGTTGCTGGCAATGAAGACGGTGACAACCTTGGCTCCCGATGCCTGTCCGCGCAACTTGTTGGCGCAGCTGCTGGCGAAGGTGGCAATGGATGCTTTCAGGGAATCGAAATCGGAGACCATCTCGCCAAAGCTCCGTGAAGTGCAGATGGTCTTCTTCTGATGCACCTCAGTGGTGTCGATGCAGGGATGCCCGTTGAGTTCGAGCCATGTCTGAATGCCTGGCTTGGTGAAGTGCGAGCGTACCCACGACTCACTCTTGTCGGCAAACTCCAGGGGGGTATGGATGCCGAGGTATTCCAGTTTGGCAAGCGTCTGCCGACCGATGCCCCATACGTCATCAAGGGGAAAGAGCGAGAGGGCTTTGCGCCGCTTCTCGTCGGTGTCTATCATGCACACGCCCCGATAGCCCTTGTATTGCTTGGCAAACTTACTGCCGATCTTTGCCAGCGTCTTTGTCGGGGCAATGCCCACGCTTACTGGAATGTCGGTATAGAGCAGTATCTTGTCCTTCAAGTCTCGCATCATCTCCACGAGGTCGAAGTGTTTCTCATAGCCTTGCAAATCACAAAAACTCTCGTCGATGCTGTATTGCTCCACATGACTGACGCTCTCTCGCATGATGCTGACGATGCGCTTACTCATGGCGGCATAGAGCATCATGTTGGTGGAGAAGACTTGTACCTTATTATATATGACGATGTCCTTCACCTTGAAGATAGGGTCGCCCCGGTGCAGCCCTATGGCTTTGGCTTCGGGAGTGAGCGCGACGATGCACCCGTCGTTGCTGGAAAGCACAACCACGGGTTTATTCTTCAATCCCGGATGGAACACCTTTTCCACCGAGCAGAAGAAACTGTTGCAGTCTACAAGGGCAAACAT
>CAVAGT010000160.1:0-4049 GCA_963588155.1 Lachnospiraceae bacterium
AAGTTGCGAGTTTGATTTATATTGAGGGCGTTTTTCTGCTTTTGACACACCCTCTCCCTTTGCTTTTATAGTTGAAACGTTAGAGTTTCTGTATTGAAGCGGCTTACATCATGCCGCCCATGCCTGCGCCACCGCCCATTGGCATAGCGGGTTTGTCCTCGGGTTTGTCCACGATGAGACATTCTGTCGTAAGGAACATACCTGCGATAGAGGCTGCATTCTCAAGGGCAACGCGCGAAACCTTGGCGGGATCTATCACGCCGGCCTTGCGCATATCCTCATATTCTCCAGTGCGGGCATTGTAGCCGAAGTCGCCTTTGCCCTCGCGCACCTTCTGAACTACCACTGCACCTTCGCCACCTGCGTTGGCTACTATCTGGCGAAGCGGCTCTTCGATGGCGCGCTTCACGATGTTGATACCAGTCTGCTCGTCGGGGCAGTCGCCCTTCAGGCCGGTAAGCTCGTTGAGAGCGCGGATGTAGGTTGTGCCACCGCCGGCAACAACACCTTCCTCGTTGGCAGCGCGTGTGGCGCACAGTGCGTCGTCAACGCGGTCTTTCTTCTCCTTCATCTCAACCTCGCTGTTGGCGCCTACATACAGAACTGCCACGCCGCCTGAAATCTTAGCCAGACGCTCCTGGAGCTTCTCCTTGTCGTAAGAGCTGGTGCTGTTGGCAATCTCGTTCTTTATCTGAGCCTTGCGGTCGGCTATGGCGTCCTTGTCGCCGGCACCGTTGACGATGGTGGTATTGTCCTTGGTTACAGTAACCTTTTCGCACGTTCCGAGCATCTCAAGCGTAGCTTGCTCCAGCTTCAATCCCTTCTCCTCGCTGATTACAGTACCGCCAGTCAGTACGGCAATGTCCTCAAGCATGGCCTTGCGGCGGTCTCCGAAGCCAGGAGCCTTAACAGCGCATATCTTCAATCCGCCACGCAGACGGTTAACAACGAGAGTTGTCAGAGCCTCTGAGTCGACATCCTCGGCGATAACGAGCAGCGAACGTCCGCTCTCTGCTGCGGGCTGCAGGATGGGGAGGAAGTCCTTGATGTTGCTTATCTTCTTGTCGTAGATGAGTATGTATGGGTTTTCCATCACGCACTCCATTTTGTCGGCGTCGGTAACGAAGTATCCGCTGAGGTAGCCACGGTCGAACTGCATACCCTCTACCACATTAATATATGTGTCGCGGCTCTTGCTTTCCTCGATAGTAATGACTCCGTCCTTGCTCACCTTCTTCATTGCGTCGGCAATGAGCTTGCCTATTTCGGGGTCGTTGTTGGCTGAAACAGTGGCCACTTGCTCTATCTTGGCGTAGTTGTCCTCAACCTTCTCGGCGTGTGTCTTGATGTATTCCACCACAGCGGCTACGGCCTTGTCGATGCCGCGCTTCAAGTCCATGGGGTTTGCTCCCGCGGTCACGTTCTTCAAACCAACGTTCACGATGCTCTGGGCGAGTATAGTAGCGGTAGTTGTTCCGTCGCCTGCGTCGTCGCCGGTCTTGCTTGCCACGCTCTTCACCAGCTGTGCGCCGGTGTTCTCAAAGCGGTTTTCAAGCTCAACTTCCTTAGCCACGGTTACGCCGTCCTTGGTTATCTGCGGTGCGCCGAACTTCTTTTCGATAATCACGTTGCGTCCCTTCGGGCCGAGAGTTACCTTTACTGCGTTAGCCAGTTGGTCAACGCCTTTCTTCAGAAGCTCGCGTGCTTCTACGTTATACGTTATCTCTTTTGCCATGTCTTGTTGCCTTTCTATTCTTTAGTTGTTGTTTCTTTATCCTATTATTGCGAGCACATCGCTTTGGCGCATCATCAGGTATTTGGTTCCCTCATACTCCAGTTCTGTGCCGGAATACTTGCCATAGAGCACCTCGTCGCCCTCCTTGAGCACCATTTCCTCGTCCTTTGTTCCCTTGCCTGTAGCGACAATCTTGCCGCGCAACGGCTTTTCCTTGGCTGTATCAGGGATGATAATGCCTCCAATCTTCTCCTCTGCGGGTGCGGGGAGAACCAGTACTCTGTCTGCTAATGGTTTGATGTTCATAACTCTTCTATGATTTTAATGATTATACATAATATGTTTACGAGTGCCGTGTTGCCACTGCGCTCACCCCAATGAATACGAAAACTGTGCCAAAACGCCACGGATGACATTTTGGCACAGTCGCTTTGTCTCATTGTCGCAGCCATTTGTGCCGGATGCACCGGCACTATTCGTCGAAAGGCTTGAATATTCCGCGCTCCTCGCGCTCCCTTATCAGTTTGTCGAGCTTCTGCTTGCGCATTGGGCTAAGCCATTTGCGCGCATATATATTAGGTATAGCCACGCCAAGAGCGATGCACATTGTGACGATTGATGCCCTCACGCCGTTGTGTACGGCCTCGGTCACTTCGCCCACAATGCCGTGCATCTGTATCAAGGCGAACAGGAAACGGTACATCAACACGCCGGGAACCATCGGTATGACGCTCGGTATGGCGAGGCAATGGTGGGGAGTGTGGAACACGTGCGTACCCTTTACCCATATAATACTTATGAGGAGCGAACCCACAAGCGAACCCATTGTCAGTCCCATGTCCAGACCTATGTTGTTGTTGCTCGGCCCCAGGTTGACAAAGTTGCGCGTGCAAACGGCAATCACTCCGCCAATGGCCACCACCCAGAGCAGCCTCTTCTCGATGTTGAATATCATGGAGAAACCCATGGCCGATATGGCAGCCGCTATCGAATAGCTGATGTAGCTGTTGTGAGGCGTCATGCTTAGGTTCTTGGCGAAGTTGTCAACGCCGCAGATTGTTATGGCCAAGGCTATGCCAAACGACATTGCCGCCACCATAAGGAACGTGTTTACGGCTCGGTTGATGCCCATTCCGATGTGGTTTTCTATCATGTCCGCCACGAAGTTTATCATAGGCACGCCCGGCACAATGAACAATGCGCAGGCCATAAGCGGATGCCACGGCGTGTCGGTGTGCAGCAACGGCACGAGCCAACCGGGCATCGCCGCCTCGACAGTGGGCGAGGAGATGAACGTGGAGAGCCATGCCAGTATGGTAGAGAAGCAGGCTGCCGCAGCTATATTGACATATCCGTTGGAGCCAAGGGCGTTGAGCCAAGCCCTGAAGCGGAATCCGAGTATGGCGGCTATCGACGCGTAGAAGAACGCCACCCAGTCGCATCCGAACTGAATGCAGAAGCCTCCGCAGGCGAAACCCGCACCAATGGCCACCTGCCACGGCGTGTAGTTGCGCTTGCGGGTGCGTATCTTCTCCAGTTCCTCCTCATATTCCTCTAATGTATAGTCCTCCTTAATGGCTCGCCACGACAGTTTGCTCACCGCCGATATGGCAGTCATGTTGATACCGTGGTCATCACAACGCTGGAACTTGCAGAATGAATGTTCCTCATCGCTAAGGTTCACCTGCAGCATGTTGTAACTAATGTATATGTGGAGATGTTTCTCAGGCAGTCCGAGATATGCCGCCGTGCGCTTCAGGTTGCGCAGAGTTCTGCTTGTGTCGGCTGCGCTCTCTATCAGTATTTTGCCTGTGCGCATCAGCAAGTCGAGCTTGTGCCTTATTATCCTTTCCTTCTCGCGTTTCTTACTGTCTTCCATAATGGAGTGGCCGTTATTTTCGGCTCGTTAAATGGTTGATTGTCTGTCTTGAAAACGGGTGCAAAGTTACTCAAAACGGTTGTTATCTGCAAGAATATACAGGCTTAGTGACTCATGGGCGGCTCTATAAATTACCACCATAATGAAAAACAAAACAATATTACCACCATAATGAAAAACAAAACAATATGTGTTGCGTTTTGCCGTCTTTTGGCAAATAATAAGGTACAGCTTGTGGGGCTTGTGAGGCTTGCAACGGTGACATAGCCTCGAAAAGGCTACACCTATTATATAATAAGGTAGGGCTTGTGGGGCATACGGCGCATGGCATAGTCACGGAGAGGCTGCACCTGTCATATAATGAGGTACGGTTTGTGTGACTTGCAGCGGTGACATAGCCTCGAAGAGGCTGCATCTCAGTAACCCCATGTGCAG
>CAVAGT010000161.1:0-4025 GCA_963588155.1 Lachnospiraceae bacterium
GGAATGGACGATTTTAGACACGATGGGCGAAAATGCGGTCATGCGGGACGCGGACTGGAGGCCCCATGCGGAAATTCAGTCATTCGGGACGTTTAGCCATCCGGGGTGCGGACGGGCACGGGGCCCGCCCCTGCCAAACATACCCGTTCGGAATAGCAATGGAAAGGCGACGGGATAGCACTGGAAAGGAGATGGCATTGCAGTGGAAAGACGATGAGATTTCAGTGGTATGCCGAAAGCGAAGGATTTGCTATATATAATAATGTGGAAGGCGGATTAATCGGGCGCAGACGGAAATGTTAAAATTACGACAAAAAGAAGATTTTACTGACAAAATGTTTGCTGATTGAAAGGAAATGTATAACTTTGCAACTGTAATCATAAACAGAACTGTAAAAAACAAACAGACAAATGATGAATCATGTATCTACATATTGGTGGTGGCGTAACTCAAGATTGAAAAAGTCGTGAGGAGCGAAGCCGTGTAGATACTTCAAAGATATGATGAAGGAAGAAAAAAGAGGCCTGCCGTGAATCACGACAAGCCTCTTTTCCTTTTTAATAAAGGAACAAACACTGCAAACATCAAAAAAGTCTTTGATAAGACAACACGAACAGAAAACATTAAAACATATAATGATATGAATATCACTGCCATTTTCAACCGCCTCCTCGACCATGAGGAGCTGCAACGCGAGGAAACCAAAGACCTGCTCATCGCCATAACGCAGGGAGAGCTTAACGACGCGGAGATAGCCTCGCTCCTTACCGCCATAAAGATGCGCGGCATCACGGTGGACGAGCTTCTCGGCTTCCGCGACGGCATATTGGAGACGGGCGTTGCCGTGCCATTGGATTGCGACAGGTACATTGACGTGGTGGGAACTGGCGGCGACCGCAAGAACACGTTCAACATATCCACCACCTCGTGCTTCGTGATAGCCGGAGCAGGATACAAGGTGGCCAAACACGGCAACTTCGCCGCCACGAGCGTGAGCGGAGCGTCGAACGTGATAAAGAACCACGGCGTGACATTCACCGACGACATCGACAAGCTGAACCGCTCGATAAACGAGTGCGGCATTGTTTACCTCCACGCCCAGCTTTTCGCCAAGGCCATGAAATTCGTGGGTGCCATACGCAAGGCGTTGCCTTTCCCAACGTTTTTCAACCTTCTCGGCCCCATCATCAACCCATCGAAGCCACAGTGCCAACTGCTTGGCACCGCGACACTCGACCAGATGCGGCTCTATCAGCAAGTGTACCAGAAGATTGGCATCGACTATGGCATCGTGAACAGCATCGACGGCTACGACGAGATATCGCTCACGAGCGACTTCAAGGTCATCACCAACGATTATGAGCGCATCTTCAAGCCCGCCGACCTCGGGTTCGAGACCGCCAAGCCAGAGGAGATCGTCGGTGGAGCCACCGAGGAAGAAGCCAAGCAGATATTCGACAACGTGTTGGCGAACAAGGCGTTGCCCGCCCAGAAGAACATCGTACTGGCCAACGCGGCGTTTGGCATCCAGGTGCTGGAGAAAGGCAAGAAGCCAATAAGCGAATGCATAGACATTGCACGCGAGAGCATAGACAGCGGCAAGGCACTGGCAACCTTCAAGAAGTTTGTTGAGTTGAACAAATAAAACCCTTCTGACCATGGACATATTAGAAGAGATAGTGGCCCACAAGCGAGTGGAGATAGACGAGCGCAAGCAGTTCGTCCCGCTCAGGCAATTCATGGGCGACATACAGAAGATGATGGACGAAGGCAAGCCTGCCTCGATGAGCGAGGCGCTGACCACGTCGGCCACGGGCATCATAGCCGAGTTTAAGCGCAAGAGCCCGTCGAAAGGATGGATTCACCGCGACGTGAGGCCAGAAGAGGTGACTCCGCTCTACCAGGGCAATGGAGCCTCGGCACTCAGCATTCTCACCGACACGGAATATTTTGGCGGCTACGACGAATATATCCAGCAGGCACGACGCGCCGGAGTGACCATTCCAATACTATACAAGAACTTCATCATCGACGAATACCAACTATTCCAAGCCCGTTTCTGCGGAGCCTCGGCGGTTTTGCTCATCGCCGCCTGCCTATCGAAGGACGAATGCAAGCACCTGCAACACCTCGCCCACGACCTCGGCATGGAGACGCTGCTTGAGATGCACAACGACCGCGACTTCGACTACGCCACGCTGGAGCCCGACATGTATGGCATAAACAACCGCAACCTCGGCACGTTCAACACCGACGTGAACAACAGTTTCCGCCTTGCCGAACGTCTGCCGAAAGGCGCTTGCCTCGTGAGCGAAAGCGGCATAAGCCATCCCGAGACCGTGAAGAAACTGAGAGAGGTGGGATTCAAGGGCTTCCTCATCGGCGAGAGGTTCATGAAAGAAAAAGATCCGGGCTTGGCCCTCAAGCAATTCATAGGAGAGATATGATAATAAAGGTATGCGGCATGCGTGATGCCCAAAACATCCGCGACGTGGCAGAGCTCGACATCGACATGATGGGCTTCAACTTCTGGCCTAAAAGCAAGCGCTTCGTCAGCATGATAAGCGCGGGCGCCGGCATAGTGCCCGACTACAGCCAGGAACGTCTCGACGAGATGGACAACGAAAGCGGCTCCCCACGATATGCCTTCCCCGAAAGGATAAAACGCGTGGGCGTGTTTGTCGACGAGATGCCACAGACAATAATAACGCGCGTGTACAACTATTCTCTCGACTACATCCAGCTCCACGGAGAGGAGTCGCCCACCATGATAGACAACCTGCGAAGCACCTTGGTGCCCGACATCGCGCCCGACATCAAGTTTATAAAAGCCTTCGGCATATCCTGCGCCGACGACTTCGAGCAATGCTACGCCTTCGAGGGCAAAGTCGACTTCATGCTCTTCGACTACAAGACCGCAGGGCGAGGAGGCAGCGGCAAGCATTTCGACTGGTCGTTGCTCGACGCTTATCATGGAACGACTCCATTCCTGCTGAGCGGCGGCATAGGGCCAGACGACGCGGAAGAAGTGATGCGAATCAGCCACCCACAATTCGCAGGCGTGGACGTGAACAGCCGCTTCGAGACAGCACCCGCCATGAAAGACGCGGAAGAGCTGAGAAGATTCGTCGACAGGCTAAGACGACGCTAAAGCCAACACCATAACAACGTAAATAAAATAAAAGCAATATAGCGATGAATAAAATCAACCAAGTGTTTGCCAACCGTGGCGACAGAAAACTGCTCAGCTTGTATTTCTGTGCCGGCTGCCCCACCCTGGACGGGACGGCAGAAGTGATAAAGGCCATGGAGCGCCACGGCATAGATTTCGTGGAAGTTGGCATGCCCTTCAGCGACCCTCTCGCCGACGGTCCCGTGATACAGTCGGCAGGAGCCATCGCCCTGAAAAACGGCATGACGACCCAAGTGCTGCTCTCACAGCTCAAGGCCATAAAGGATGAGGTGACAATACCATTGGTATTCATGGGATACCTCAACCCGATAATGCATTATGGATATGAGAAGTTTTTCGCCGACCTCGCCGACAGCGGCGTGTCAGGCGTGATCATCCCCGACCTTCCCTTCGCCGACTATCAGACGATAGTAAAACCCATCGCCGACCGCTACGACATTCGCGTCATAATGATGATAACGCCTGAGACGAGCGACGAGCGCATCAGGTTCATCGACGACAACACCGACGGCTTCATCTACATGGTGTCGTCGGCAAGTGTCACTGGAGCCCAAAAGGAATTCGACGCAAAGAAGGTGGCTTATTTCAACCACATCAACTCCATGAACCTCCGCATACCACGGATGATAGGCTTCGGCATAAGCAACAAGCAGACTCTGGAGAGCGCGCAACAGAACGCAGCGGGAGCTATAATAGGAAGCAAGTTCGTGAATCTTCTCAGTGAGACCAACGACCCAGACAAGGCACTCGACAAGCTGATGGAGGCACTGGGGGAGTGAAGAACGAAGAGTGAAGAGTGAAGAACGAAGAACGAAGAGTGAAGAGTGAAGA
>CAVAGT010000162.1:0-4019 GCA_963588155.1 Lachnospiraceae bacterium
TCATGGGGTTTAATAAACCACGAATACAACGAATTTTACGAATGGCTTATTCAACTCCCATTCGTGAGATTAGTAAGATTAGTGGTTAAATCAAGAAACGCGTCATTGGTGGTTAAAACAACAAACGCATCATGAAAATACTTTTTCTCTTGTCCCGTTGCGACCAGACGGGAGTGACGACCCATACGCTTGACCTCTGTGAGGCATTGGTGGAACAAGGACACGACGTGACGGTGCTTGTCGGGAAAACGAAGGGTGCAGACGCTCCTGAAAGCGAGATGCTTTACCAGAAGTTCCTGAAGACGGGTGCAGCCATCGTGCCTTATCCTTTGCCGTACAACAGTTCGGTGATGGGGAAAATAAAGCCGTTAAATGCCATCATGTGGTACATGCTCCGGCATCGCTACGATGTCCTGCATGTGCAGTCGCCCTACCTCTCCTTCATTCCCTGGCTGTTGCGCCGAAAGTTTGTGTCCACCTTGCACGTCACCGACCTCGTGCGCTGCTTCTATTACAAGAACGCCACGCACCTGATAGCCATCAGCCGAGAGACGAAAGATTTCGCCAAGCGGTTGTACGGCTATCGTGACGAGGATATCACCATCGTACACCACGGCGTGTCGCGACGTTTCTCCACGATCCTCTCTGACGAAGAAAAGGCGGAGACGAAGAAAAGGCTGGGCATTCCCGAAGGGAAAATCATCATAGGACTGGTGGGCAGCGTGGAGCGCCGCAAGGGGCACGACGTGCTATTGAAAGCCGTGCGCCAGATGCCGCCGGCGTTACGAGACCAGGTTCACATCGTGTTCCTGGGCAGTTCGAAAGACGGCCGGACGGTAGACTGGTTGAACGGCGAGATAGAACGCTCCGGACTGAAACAGCAAGTGTCATGGTTCCAGTATCAGTCGCCAGAGATGTTTTATAAGATTTTCGACATCTTCGCCCTTCCCTCGCATCAGGAGGGTTTCGCCTTGGTGGTATTGGAAGCCATGCTGAGCGGTTGTTGTGCGGTGCGCAGCAATACCGAGGGTACTTATGAACAGATAGAAGACGGCAAGAGCGGTTTCATCTTCGAGGACGGAAACGTCGGTCAACTGAGCGGCATCCTGACGCGCTTGGTGGAAGATGCCACCCTGCGCCAGCAAGTGGCAAAGGCTGGCCGTGAGAAAGCCCTCGGTGAGTTCACTTCTGAAATCATGGCACGCAATACCGTGGAGGTATATAATAAGGTAATAAAGCGATGAAGGTAATCTGTTTCGACCTCGACGACACGCTATATAAAGAAATATATTATTTGAAGTCGGCCTACCGTGAGATTGCCCTCAAAGTGGCGCAGGGCGATAGGATGCTGGCTACCGACCTGCTTGCGCAGATGGTGAACACCTTCCGCAACAGAGGCAATGCCTTCAAGCGGCTCAACAAGTTGCTCGGACTGAAGACTCCCGTGGAGGAATACTTGGCGATGTATCGCACTCACCGCCCCGACATTCATTTGGACGAAGAGGTCGTGGAGACACTCGATGCGCTGAAAACATCCGGTTGCACATTGGCCCTCATCACCGACGGCCGCTCCGTGCAGCAGCGCAACAAGATAGCCGCCCTGGGGCTGAACCGCTGGATAGCCGACGAGGATATCGTCATCAGCGAGGAAATAGGGAGCGAGAAACCCGATGAGGCCAACTTCCGCTGCATTATGAATCGGCATCCCGATGCAGACAATTTCGTCTACATCGGCGACAATCCCACCAAAGACTTCATAGCTCCCAACCGCCTCGGTTGGACTACCGTATGCCTCCTCAACAATGGCGAAAACATCCATCTCCAACGGTTTGACGATGCTCCACCACAGGCGCAACCACAATACAAGGTGTGGACGTGGCGAGATGCGCAGAAATTGATAATCCCGTAAGAAACGCAGATTACACCTCACACACCACATTCGTGAGATTAGTAAGATTAGTGGTTAAAACAACAAAACGCATCACGGGGTTTATTGAACCACGAATCGAGGTGATTTGGCGAATGAGAGTTATAATTTTGCGCATTGTGCAAATTATAGTGCAACTGAAGTGTTAAATAACACGATTTATAGAAAATAATGAGTTGAAAGAACCAAAACTTTCTCAAATTATTCGTAATTTTGTAGTATGATTTAAATGGTGTATATCCATAATTCCACGATGAGGCAGGGATATTCCTTAAAAATTGAACTGCAAGCATAGAAAGATTAAAATAATACGTACGTTATAATTATCATGAAGAAAAATTTGTTGATACTACTCTCGCTGGTGATGCTGCCCTTGACAAGTGCCTTCGCCCAGCGCGACAAGTACAAGGACTACCCTGTAATCTACACCGACACTGTGGATTACACAGCCCCGACACAAGTGACGTTGGAAAGCGACACGGTGTACGACCCGATGCGCGTTGTGACCAACCGCTTCGGCAAGAACTGGTTTGTCTTCGGAACGGTAGGTGCCCACTCTTTCCGTGGCGACTACAGCAAGACGGGCAGCTTTGGCGGTACCATTTCACCCGACTGGAGTATCGGTATCGGTAAGTGGTTCACACCGGGCATTGGCTTGAAGCTGGAGTTCATCAAGTCAAACTCACGCGGCTGGACCGAGTACCTCACCGGCCACTATGGCTACGGCGACGTGATGCTCACCAAAGACAACACGCCTTACCGCAAGATGAAGACGGGCTGGTGGGACATCAGCGGAAGCGCCATCCTCAACCTCTCGCGCCTCTTCTTTGGCTATGAGGGGACAAATAGCAAGAAACGTATGAACCAGGTGATGTTTGCTGCAGGTATAGGCGGCGTACACCACACGGGATTTGGCCACAGTTCCGGCAGCGACAACGAGTGGAGCGGTCACCTCGAACTGCAGTACAGCCGCTTCTTCACTCCCCGAAAGAATTTCTCTATCGACCTCAAGGCACGCGGACTGTTCTATCAGACAAACTTCGACCTCGAATACGGTCAGGCCGACCACTATGCTGAGAAGTGGGACTGCAACCTCGGCATAGACCTTGGCTTCACATGGTATCTCGGCACGAAGAAGAGCAACGGTTGGAAGCGCAAGACCGACGCCATCTACCGCCGCGACTATCGCCAGCGCGACATCCTCACGGTGAAGGCAAAGGAGACCAACGTCACCTACCGCACCATGACCTTCTACGTGTTCTACCCCAACAACTACTCTGGACGCAGCGACGCTCCTACAATAGCAGCCAGCAAGGTGAACGCCATCGACTACCTCGCAGGCGGACTCTTCACACAGAAACGTTATGTCAACAACGGACAAGTGGCATCTCGCCTTGCCGACGGCAAGTCGCCAATTGGCCTCACCACCGAGGATATTGCCACGGAGACTGCCGACCGCACCTTCGACACGGGTTCTCTGCCACGCGGCTACGAGATGTCGAAGCAGCCTCTCTCGCTCAGCCTCAAGGACACCGATATGGCAAACTTCCGCAAGCAGCACGGCTACTACTACGCTCCTATCTACGACGGACAGCACACATGGCAGTATCGTATCGACAAGGAGACGGAAGGACAGAAGCTCTTGCTCGGCGACAACTACATGGAGACAACATCGTTTGGCCTGAACCAGCACGAGGGTCTCGCCACCGTGCGCCAAAACATGGACGTGGAGAAGGGTGAGGAGCTTGTTAGCTTTGCTGATGTCTATGCCGCCATGAACAGCAACGAGGGCTACATAGCACAGTTCACTGACACGGCAACGGTATCTCACATCAAGGACATCCTGCAAAACGGCACCATCGCCATGATACAGTGCGAGGGTCTTGCCACCAGTCAGGATAACTACACTGGCGACAACGCTTCGCAGGTGGGACGCGACCGCAACAACGCGCTCTCGCAAAACCGTGCCGCAACGGTCATCTCTTGGCTCAAGCAGAAGCCTTGTATGCAGAATGTGGCATCGCAGATATATATGGTGGGCTCGATGAACGGCAACATCCGCACAGTGACCGACAAGTCGACACGCGGCCTC
>CAVAGT010000163.1:0-3984 GCA_963588155.1 Lachnospiraceae bacterium
GGGACATGATCCTCGGCAAGGCGGGCACTCTGCCTGGCCCTGTTGAC
Source organism: Lachnospiraceae bacterium (assembly GCA_963588155.1). GTDB lineage: Bacteria > Bacteroidota > Bacteroidia > Bacteroidales > Bacteroidaceae > Prevotella. The sequence goes on from CAVAGT010000163.1 coordinate 48, forward strand.
CCGCTCTTCGTGGAGAAGGCAAAGGCTGAGGGACGCGAATTCATGACCAACGACCCTCAAGACAACTATCCTGACGAACTCGACGTATACCGCAAGAAGATGCAGGAGAAGGGTTGGGAACTCGGCGAAGACGATGAGGAACTCTTCGAATATGCCATGCACCCGACACAGTATGAAGCTTACAAGAGCGGCAAGGCTAAGGCCGACTTCGAGGCTGACCTCGAGAAGCGACGTGCCGCTAAGGAGAATGCCGGTGCTCCTGCAAAACCGCAGAGCGTGGTGGTGACAGTAAACGGTGTCAACTATCAGGTGGGCATCTCCTACGACGGCAAACCGGCTGCGTCGGCTTCATCGGCAGCACCTACCGCAGCAGCACCGGCACCGGCAGGCAGCGGAAAGGAACTGCTGGCTCCGTTGGAGGGCAAGTTCTACTTCGTAAACTCTTCCGACGAGACTGCCAAGAAGGTGGGCGACAGAGTGGAAGCAGGAGAAGTGGTGTGCTACATAGAGGCCATGAAAACATTCAACGCCATAAAGACCGAAACCGCAGGAGTGATATTGTCCATCAACTATGCCTCGGGCGACTCTGTTAACGAGGACGATGTACTCATGACAATAGGATAAAAGCCATATGGAGATACTGAAGAATATATGGGACATGACGGCTTTCTCGCAAACGGGAGGCGACTGGTCGTTCCTTTTGATGATAGCAATCGCCTGCGTGCTGCTCTATCTGGGCATCGTCAAGAAGTATGAGCCACTGTTGCTCATACCGATTGGCTTCGGCGTGCTTCTTGCCAACTTCCCCGGAGGTGGCATGGGAGTGATGCAGGCTGACTCCGAAGGTTTTGTCACTCTGGCCAACGGAGTGAGGGAGAATGTATGGGACATGCCTCTGCACAAGATAGCACATGAACTGGGACTGATGAACTTCATCTACTACATGTGCATAAAGACGGGCTTCATTCCACCTATTATATTTATGGGCGTGGGCGCGCTGACCGACTTCGGTCCTATGTTGCGCAACCTCAAGCTGAGCTTCTTCGGCGCCGGTGCACAGTTCGGCATCTTTGCCGTGCTGCTGGCAGCCCTCTTCATGGGATTCACTCCCAAGGAGGCGGCATCTCTCGGCATCATCGGTGGCGCTGACGGTCCTACCGCCATCTTCACCACCATCAAGTTGGCTCCGCATCTTCTCGGCCCTATCGCCATAGCGGCTTATTCATATATGGCACTGGTGCCTGTCATCATCCCTCTCGTGGTGAGACTTCTCTGCACCAAGAAGGAACTGATGATCAACATGAAGGAGCAGGACAAACTCTATCCCAACACTACGGAGATAAAGAACCTGCGCGTGATGAAGATTCTCTTCCCTATCGCCGTGACCATCATCGTGGCTCTGCTCGTGCCTACAGCCGTGTCGCTGGTGGGTATGCTCATGTTTGGCAACCTGCTGAAAGAACTCGGTGCTATGACAAGCCGCCTCTTTGAGACTGCAAGCAATGCCATAATGAATACCGCCACCATCTTCCTCGGACTGTCCGTGGGAGCCACCATGACAGCCGACGCATTCCTCAATGCGCAGACTCTCGGCATCGTGCTCGGCGGTTTCCTGGCTTTTGCCATCTCCATAGCAGCCGGCATCACGATGGTGAAGATCTACAATCTCTTCGCCAAGAAGAAGGTGAACCCGCTGGTGGGTGCCACTGGTCTGTCAGCTGTGCCTATGGCCTCGCGCGTAGCCAACGAGATAGCAACAAAGTATGACGTGAAGAACCATGTGCTCAACTACTGCATGGCTTCCAACATCTCGGGTGTCATAGGTTCTGCAATAGCAGCAGGAGTGCTGATTTCATTCTTGCAGTAAGATAAGATTAAGGTGGGCATAGTTTCCCGCCATAACAAAAAAAAGATGTTTCTATGACGATAAGTATCTGTCGTTGAAACATCTTTTTTTTATTACTGTCCACTAAAAGCCTCAAAAAGCCAGAAAAATCCGTCCGAAGCCCATTGAAATGGAACTTCGGGCTTGCTTTTCCAAAAAAGTAAGCCCCGTTAATCAAACAGACTTGGTTCAAGAGGCGGTTCTTTCGCTTCCACTGCCATCTTTGCCCTATCTTTTTAGGGCATATAATACGGACAGGAGATTCCCTACCAGCGAGGGAAACATCGGTAGAGAGAAATGTAATCAGACGAAATATTTGGCTGTTACGAAAGATAATTGTAGTTTTGCAATATAATAGAATGCCACAACTATGATGGAAGAAACCAACGAGAGAAGGCTGCCCGTAGGCATCCAGTCCTTCCACGAAATAAGGAGAGAAGGGTATTTGTATGTAGACAAGTCTGATATAGTCTGGAAACTTGTCAACAAGGGAAAGAAGTACAATTACCTAAGCCGTCCGCGCCGTTTCGGCAAGTCTGTGCTCGTGGACACGCTGCAAGCCTATTTCGAGGGAAAGAAGGAGCTCTTCGAAGGACTCAAAGTCATGGAATTGGAGAAGAACTGGACTTGCCGTCCCGTCATAAGGCTCGACATGAGCCGTGGCGGGGCAGAGGCTGATTCTATACGCTCTTATTTAAACATCCGCTTTAAGGAGTACGAAAAACGGTATGACATACTTCCAGACCCTACAGCCACACTCGCCGACCGTTTCCATGGCATTATAAAAACTGCCTATGAGCAGACGGGCTTGCAAGTTGCCATACTCATCGACGAGTATGACTCTCCCTTGCAGCACTCCTGGAAGACCCCGGAACACGAGGGATGCACAGCCGTTTACCGTAGCGTATTTGCCATACTGAAAGCAGACGACGAGTACGAGAAGTTCGTCTTCATCACGGGCATCACGAAGTTCACGCAGATTTCCCTTTTCTCCGTCCTCAACAATCTCAGCAACATCAGCTTTGATGCTCCTTACGCTGCCATCTGCGGCATCACCAAGCAGGAGATTACCGACAACTTTATGCCTGAGATAGAGGCAATGGGCGAGGCGAACGGATGGACGGCAGAGAAGACGTTTGAGCAGTTGAAAGCCAATTATGACGGCTATCACTTCAGTCGTAGCAATATGGTGGATGTGTACAACCCCTTTAGTCTCATCAATGCCTTGGCTGACGGGGAAATAAGAAACTACTGGGCATCGTCGGGTGCCACATCGTTGTTGCCGAAGTTTGTGGACGACATGGAAGTGCGTCTGAAGGACTTCGACTCCTGCCGGTTGCTTCGACAAACTATTGAGACATCAGATGTCACGGGCGGTGGCCCTGAGTTGTTCCTGTACCAGTCGGGCTATCTCACCATCAAAGATTACCAAATGGGAATTTATATCCTCGGATTCCCGAACATGGAGGTAAGGCAAGCCCTCTACGACATGGTGCTGCCAGCCCTGACCCTAAGGAAACGCGGTGACGTACAGTCTGTGCAGTCAGACCTGTTCTACTTCATGCAAATAGGCGACTTGCCCGAAGCCAAGAAAGCCTTGAAGGCCTTGATAGCCGATGTGCCGTACAGCAACAAGAAGCTGGCGAGCATGGATATGGAAGAGCGTTACCGTCTCATCATGAGCACCATATTCAATGCCGTCGGGTTCAGAGTACAAGTGGAAAAGATGATTGCCACCGGAAGGATAGACATGGTTGTGGAAACGCAGAACATCATCTACGTCCTCGAGCTGAAACTCTCCAACAACGGCGGCATGGCAGCAGCGGAGAAGCAAATCCTGGCAAACCAGTACGCCGAGCCTTTCAAGGCAGACAAAAGAAAAGTCGTCGCCATCGCCATCGAACTGGACGACATGGGCAAGGGACTCGTGGACTGGAAGGAAGTCTAGCTGGTGGTATAACGATTGATAGAATACAAACGCATCTTTATACCACAGAAGCGTATGCAGGAACAGTTGAACGAATTTTGCCAGTTCTTCTTGACCGAGAAGAA
>CAVAGT010000164.1:0-3839 GCA_963588155.1 Lachnospiraceae bacterium
GCCACGGCTTGTGCGGCGCGCGCGAAGCGCAGTATCTTCTCAGCCACGTCGGCTGGGATGGAGTCGTCGTCGAGGTCTTGCACGTCGTGACCGTAAATGCCGAATGCCGGCAGGCCTTTCTGCGCGTGGGCTGCAAGCACGGCTGCGAGGTATACCGCTCCGGGGCGCTCGGTGCCGTTGAATCCCCACACTGCCTTTGGCCAATGAGGGTTCATGTCCATCGTCTCGGCGCCATAGCACCAGCACGAGGTGACGGTGATGGTGGCTCCCACGCCCTCACGCTCGAACTTCTCGGCGCATGCCGCGCTCTCGCCCACGCGTCCTATGGTGCCATCGGCTATGACGCACTCCACTGGCGAACCGTCGCCGTTTCGGAGGTTCTCCGTGATAAGTTTTGCCACAGACTTGGCGAGGTTCATGGTCTTCTCTTCAAGACTCTCGCGCACTCCGCCTTGACGTCCGTCGATGGTGGGGCGAATACCGATTTTGGGATAATTGCTCATGTGTTTTCAGGTTTTTATGTTAGAAAATTCAGATTGCGTGATTCCTAAACATCGTTTAAGGTAGATGCTACGTCAAAGTTAGGTATAAATCCGTTTAATGTGATATTTTGCGTTGCATTTTTCACATTTTTTACGTTTGAATGGGGCGTTAGGATGATGACGTATGAATGGTGCTGTTTAGCCTGCGTCGGCTTTCCAGTGGAAAGTCAATGGCCTGCCACTGAAAAGCCGACGGCATATCACTGAAAAGGCATCGGCTTTTCACTGGAAAGCCGATGCCATTCCAGTGAAAAACCGAACTGCCTGTAGTTCAGCTATAAATCACCTCAGATCACGAAAATGTGCCACCAAAAGTAAAGATTCCAAACGATTTATTCTTTCGTTTGAATAAGATTCTTTATCTTTGAAGTCAATAAATGACATTTTGTCAAGAATATGCAATTCAGACTGGAAAATCCGGAGCACCAAAAGAGAGCCATTCATAGCGTGGTGGAAGTCTTTCGGGGCATGGAGAGAAACACATACGACAACGCTACGATAGAAGACATACGGGCAAACTATTGCTCTTTGTCTTCAAGCGAGTTGTTTGCCAACATCCAAAGAGTAACCGAGGAAAACAACATTCCTCTTGCCAATGCCTATCTTCAAGACACCAACGATGCTTGCATCGAAATGGAAACGGGCACTGGCAAGACCTTGACTTACATTCAAACGGCATTTGAACTGTATAAGGAATATGGACTTACGAAGTTCATCGTTATTGTGCCGTCTGTCCCTATCCGCCAAGGGGTCATTGATACATTCACCAATTTCAGGAAACAGCTGGAAGAAAGATATGACTGTTCTCTGAACGCTTTCGTATACGACAGTTCCAGATTGAGCAATCTGCGCGACTTCATCACGGCGGAAACTCCACAACTGATGATTATGACAATGGCTTCGTTCAACTCCGAGGACAAGATACTCAACCAAAAGGTACGTGAAAACTTGTTCAACAACAAGCCGCATATTGACGCCATCGGGCAAACGCATCCCGTAATCTTTATGGACGAGCCGCAGGAAGGCATGGATACCGACAACTCAAAGACGAGTCTTGCCAAGTTGCAACCGTTGTTCAAGTTCCGCTATTCTGCCACTCATGCGGTGAAAGTAAACATGCTTTACCAGCTTACGCCAAGCGACAGCTACCGACTGGGATTGGTAAAGAAAATTGAGGTGCTGACGGTGACAGAAAAGAATGACGAGGCCACGCTGAAGATAGAAATCAGCGATGTGCAAGAAGCCAAAGGCGAGCCAAAGGTAAAGCTGAAACTCTGGCGATTCAACAAGACAAAGGAAAATTTCCAGTTCAAGGACAGCAGCTTCCTGAAGAAGGGCGACAATCTTGCTGCCAAGTCGGGCAACGATTCGTACTCTGACTTTACCATTAGCCGTATCTACAAGAAGATGAGTACACGCAAGTGGATGGTGGAGTTCGCCAATGGCACGAGCATAGAGCAAGGCGCGTCGTCGGCCAACAAGCAACAGGTATGGGCATTGCAGCTTGAATGGCTTATCCGTCGCCACTTCGAGAACAAGCAACGATTGCATCCGCTTGGCATCAAGAACCTGTCGCTCATATTCATCGACAAAGTGGCAAACTACATGAGCGCAGACCACCCTGTCATCAAGAACATTTTCGAGGAGCAATATGCCAAGGTGTATGCCGAGTTTCATGACGGCAAGACACCTACCGAGGAACAGACTAAGGCCGTGCAGGGCTTTTATTTCGCCAAGACCACAAATGGAGAATATTCTGACAATGAGAATACCAACAAGAACAATAAGGAAATCTACGACCAAATTCTCCACAACAAGCAGTTGCTCCTATCGTTTGACAGCCCTATTGAGTTTGTATTCTCCCACTCGGCGTTGGGTGTAGGCTGGGACAACCCGAATGTCTTTGGCATAGCCACGCTCAACGAGAGTTACTCTGAGAACAAGAAGCGACAGGAGATAGGCCGTGGCCTGCGCATTTGTGTCAACCAACTGGGACAACGAGTGTACGACCGTGACGATGCAAGCGATGACGAGATTGTCAACCAGCTGACTGTCGTGCCAAACGAGACTTACGAAACGTTTGCTCGCAGTTATCAAAGTGAGAATGAGAAAGCTTTCGGCTCTAAAGATGCAGGTGCCAAGCTGAAACATACCCATAAAGGCAAGCACAAGAACCGTGTTGTCTTTAAGATGAAAAAAGATGAATCGTTCAACTGTCTGTTCCGTCGATTCTGGAATATGGTGGCAAAGAGAACCACCTATCGCGTGCGTTTTGACGAAGACGCCATTGTGCGGCGTTCAATTGAGGCACTTAACGAAATCAGCATTGGCGACTACAAGGCTGAGGTTGCAAGCTATAAAGTTAGCGATATCGAAAACCTCTCTCGGGAATACCAAGGCTCGGAGGATTATAAGTTGCACGGTCGTTTCACCCCACAAGACTTGCTGGAAGACCTAAGCGAGAAGACTGGCCTGTGCTATAATTCGGTATTGAAAATCCTGCTGGGTATCACAAACAAGGACCAGTATCTGAAGAATCCCCCTGTGTATATGGAACAGGCAGTGTTCAAAATCAAGCAGATACAGTTGGAGGAACTGACTCGATGCGTAGAATATACACCAACCTCCGAGACATTCCCTTTCCGTTTCGAGGATTTCACCAAAGATGCTTGCGAGAATTATGTTTCCACTCCTAATCATGGAGTATGGGACAAGACTTTGTACGACAGTACCTTTGAGCGTGACTTTGCCGCAGATGCCGACAAGACGGATTCGGATGTTGTTTGCTTCTTGAAGTTTCCTTCATGGTATAAGATTCCTACACCGATAGGTTCTTACAACCCCGACTTCGGAGTGGTGCTGAAACGAGTCTCCCTGCACAATCCGCAAGACAAACGGGAGTTTTATTTTGTGGTGGAGATTAAGGGCACCAACGACATCACCGACACCAAGGCTTTGTCGCCCCACGAGGTGGCAAGAATAAAATGTGCCGTCAAGCATTTTCGCTCCATCGGCATAGAGGCTTATTACAAGGCTCCTGTCCGTGAGTACAAAACATTCAAGGCGCAAGCCGACCAAACGATTAATGCAGAAAAAGAAAATGGAAACATATAAAGACCATATCACCCTATCACCAGACATGAACGAGGAACGGCTCAACAAACTTCGCGAGCTGTTCCCCGACTGGTTCACACAAGAAGGCTATCTTGACATCAATGAGGTGAAGAAAGTCGTCAATCCAAATAGCGTGGAAGAAACAGAACGCTATGAGTTCCGCTGGTTTGGCAAATCAGCGGC
>CAVAGT010000165.1:0-3833 GCA_963588155.1 Lachnospiraceae bacterium
ATGCCGAACATCGTGGTCAAAGGCCACGACATAGGCTCTGACTGGCATCCCAACTGGAAAGGCCACCAGAAGATAGCCTCCACGCTCATACCTGTGGTGTCTACAATGACAGGATGGGAGATGAAAAACGACCTTTAGTAATAATTTTGGTGCCAAAACATTAATCTTTGTCTTTCAAGTAATGCTTTTGGCACCTTTTTTGTACTTTTGCAACAAATACCGGCCTTCGGGCCATGAATGCAAAACACAATGGAAAGACAGGAAACACCCGTTTTGCTGCTCACGGGATATTTGGGCAGCGGTAAGACAACCCTTCTCAACAGAATTTTGAAGAACGAGAAGGGCATAAAGTTCGCCGTTATCGTCAACGACATTGGCGAGGTGAACATCGACGCGTCGCTCATAGAGAATGGTGGCGTGGTGGGTCAGAAAGACGACTCGCTCGTGGCCTTGCAGAATGGTTGCATCTGCTGCACGCTCAAGATGGATCTCGTGCAACAGATCAACGACATCATCAACCAAAAGAAGTTCGACTATATAGTCATCGAGGCTTCGGGCATCTGCGAGCCGGCGCCCATTGCCCAGACCATATCTACTTACCCTCGCATGATTCCGGAGTCGCTCATAAAGAATGGCGTGGCACGCCTCGACTCTATCGTGACCGTTGTAGACGCCCTTCGTATGCGCGACGAGTTCGGTCTTGGCGATGCGTTGCAGAAGCCCGACATGGGTGAGGACGACCTCGAAAGTCTCGTCATACAGCAGATAGAGTTCTGCAACATCATCTTGCTCAACAAGGCATCAGAGGTGTCGCCCGAGGAGCTTCGCCATCTTCGCGCCGTCATCAAGGCCATACAACCCAAGGCGGAGATTTACGAGTGCAACTATGGCGACGTGGAGCTCGACAAGATACTCAACACCCATCTCTTCGATTTCGACAAGGTGGCAACGTCGGCTCGTTGGATCGAGGCCATGGAGGATGACGACGACGATGAGCTTGAGAACGAGGAGAGCGGCGAGGCCCTGGAGTATGGCATCGAGACCTTCGTGTGGAAACGTCGCGCGCCGATGAGCCTTGCCGACTTCGACGAGTTCGTGTCAACCAATTGGCCTGAGGGCGTGGTGCGTGCAAAGGGATTGTGCTATTTTGCCGACGAGAAAGACACGTGCTACCTCTTTGAGCAGTCGGGCAAGCAGTTCAACATCACAAACGCCGGCCGTTGGTATGCCACGATGCCTGCCGATGAGCTTAAAGACTTCATCGAGAAGAACCCTTCCGTGAAAAACGACTGGGATCCCGAGGTTGGCGACCGCATGCAGAAGATAGTGTTCATTGGTCAGCGTCTCGATCGCAAGGCGATAGAAGCCGAACTCGACAAGTGCTTGGCTGAATAGCCGTTTGCCATCGCATGGGTTGTCGGGCAACACCGCACGCTGACACTATAAAATAGGATAACTTAAAGTAAATGATAATGGAAGACAAGCCTTTTCTTTTTACTCGCGAGGAGCTTGACGAGGTGTGGCGATTGCGTCGCTACATCTTGGGCAAAGTTGGCGAGGCAATGCCTTGCGACAACATGGCCATGCTCAAGGCGAGTCTGCGCAAGGCCATTGCCGATGGCCGCGTAAGTCGTGACGTGTTCGGTCTGAACCCGATAGTCACCGCCATGGAAACCGCGCGCATCTGCGTTGACGAGATTGGCTTGCGTCGCGAGTCGGTGATAGCCACGCTCTTGTGGGCGTGCCATGTGGACAATTTCGAGGAAGTGGCACAGATGTATGGCGAGACCGTGGAGCACATTGTCCACGGGCTATACAAGATACAGCATCTCTACGACAAGAATCCCGTGATTGGCAGCGACAACTTCCGCAACCTGCTGCTGTCCTTTGCCGAGGACATGCGCGTCATACTTATCATGATTGCCGACCGCGTGTGCGTGATGCGTCTCATACGCGACACGTCGAAGGAAGACGCGCGGCGTGAGGTGTCGGAAGAGGCGTCGTACCTCTACGCGCCACTTGCCCATAAGCTCGGCTTGTATACCTTGAAGTCGGAACTTGAGGATCTCTCGCTCAAGTATATGGAGCACGACGCCTACTACATGATAAAGGAGAAACTCAACGCCACCAAGGCGAGCCGCGACGCTTATATCGACAGCTTCATCGGTCCTATTCGCGACAAGTTGGAAAAGGTGGGGCTGAAGTTCCACATGAAAGGGCGCACAAAGTCGATACACTCCATCTGGCAGAAGATGAAGAAGCAGCAGTGTGGCTTCGAGGGCATTTATGACCTCTTCGCCATACGCATCATCATCGACTCGCCCCTGGAGCTGGAGAAGCAACAGTGTTGGCAGGCTTACTCCATCATCACCGACATGTATCAGCCCAACCCCAAGCGATTGCGCGACTGGCTTTCGGTGCCCAAGTCGAATGGTTATGAGAGCTTGCACATCACCGTGCTTGGCCCCGAGAACAAATGGGTGGAGGTGCAGATACGCACCGAGCGCATGGACGACATTGCCGAGCACGGTCTCGCCGCCCACTGGCGCTACAAGGGCATAAAGAGCGGCGGACAGATGGACGATTGGCTCGCCAACATACGTGCCGCGTTGGAGGCTGGCGACAACCTGCAGGTCATGGACCAGTTCAAGATGTCGCTCCAACCCGACGACATCTACGTGTTCACGCCGCGTGGAGACCTCTTCAAGTTCCCGGCTCGATCCACGGTGCTCGACTTTGCCTATCGCATCCATTCCAACATCGGCAATGCTTGCGTTGGAGGCAAGGTGAACGGCAAGGCCGTGTCCATAAGGCAGGAGTTGCATTCCGGCGACACCGTGGAGGTGCTCACCCAAAACAACCAGAAGCCAAAACGCGACTGGCTGTCAATCGTTGTGACGCCAAAGGCAAAGTCGAAGATAAGGCTCGCCTTGAAAGAGACGCAGCAAAAGGATGGGCTCTATGCAAAGGAACTGCTTGAACGGCGTTTCAAGAACCGCCACATAGAGGCAGAAGAGAGCATCATGGCACACCTTGTGAAGAAGATGGGATTCAAGGTGGTGTCCGACTTCTATAAGCAGATAGCCGACGGAAAGCTCGACCCCAATGACGTCATTGCCAAATATGTGGAGGTTCGCGACCACACGGAGAACAAGGACAAGGGGACCGTGTCGGCAGACCATTTCAATTTCGAGGGTCCCGAGGAGGAGAAGACCCACGAGAGCGACGACGTGCTCACGATAGACCAGAACCTCAAGGGCATCGACTTTCAGCTCGCGCCATGTTGCCATCCCATTTATGGTGACGACATCTTCGGCTTTGTCACCGCGGGTGGAGGCATTAAAGTGCATCGTCACGACTGCCCCAACGCCCCGGAGATGCGCCGCAGATTTGGCTATCGCATAGTGAGGGCGCGCTGGGCAGGGAAAGGCTCGTCAAAGTATGGCATCACGTTGCGCGTGGTGGGACACGACGATATCGGCATCGTGTCAAACATAACAAACATCATATCGAAGGATGAGAAAATAGTGATGCGCTCTATCAACATCGATTCCCACGACGGACTTTTCTCCGGCAACCTCACCATACAGGTTGAGGACACCGCTCGTCTCAACCAACTCGTCAAGAAACTCAAGGCGGTGAAAGGCGTGAAGCAAGTGGAGCGATTGTAAAGTGAAACAAACGTCGACCGCGTGTCGATATTTGGAAAAACCCCGAAAGTTAGACAAATAACTTTCGGGGTTTTTCATTTGACTTGAACTAGAAAAACTTGTCACCTTTCTTCTCGGTCAAGAAGAACTGGCAAAATTCGTTCAACTGTTCCTGCATACGCT
>CAVAGT010000166.1:0-3807 GCA_963588155.1 Lachnospiraceae bacterium
ACACAATGCTTTGCAGGGGCGGGCCCTGTGCCCGTCCGCAACCAATGCGGACGCACCGATAATCCCAACGCATCTGACCATTCGGGTTGCGGACGGGCACAGGGCCCGCCCCTGCACATCGTTTATCAATCACCGCGTAGCCGCTTGCGGCGTAGCAATCTTTCAAATCTTTTGAATCCGTGTGAAAAAAACAAGAGAGTAATCAGCAGACGCAAAACAGCCACAGACAGGATGATGTCTGTGGCTGTTTTTCTTTGGTTTATTCCTTTATGAATTCGGCGTTGTTTCCATGCTTCTTGTCTATTCTCAGCAGAAGACATGGCACAGAGGAGTAGCTCTTCGGAGAGCCCGTTTTCACGGCCTTATACCTCACGGCTATCTTGCCGTCCTGCTTCTTTATCGACGAAATCTTGATGTCTGTGTCGATGTTGGTCTGAGGTTCGATGATGGCGATGACATTCTGCTTGTTGAAGTCGATGCTTGTAGGCAGTCCGCCAGGGCCCATGGTTGCGGCGGCGCCGAAGTAGCGTTCAAACTCCTCACCCGATTGGATGAGACGCGGAGAAAAGTCAGTCACGTCGTTGCGGACGAAATAATGAGAAGTTTCCTTGTAGTCGATTGCCGACTCTGCCGAATGGCATGATGACAATCCTAGGGCGATGCATGCAAGCATCGTGAAAGAGATAACTCTAATCTTCATGATATGTTTTATGTGTTTGTCCGCCTACTAAATGTTCGCCTTGCCACTATCTTGCACCAAGCAACGGTTAAAATCCGTTAACAGGATTCTTTGTCGCATAAAGGATCTGCCCCATTGTGCTGCCCGGTCATCCTTGTATGCAAAAAAATCTATCAAAAAGTTGTCAACTATCAAATAATATTCTTAATTTTGTGACAGTGAACCACAACTTCACGCCTCTGACAGTCGTTGTAGAAATGCAGAGACCACGATGGGGGTAGAAAAATCTTGTGGGGCATGTACTTTATGGAATTGGCGTTTATCTGACGCTTGTTCTTGACGTTCTGGAATCTGGTAAATTTCAACTGTAGTCAAGAATGGTGCAACGATAGATGTCCATGGGTGTGTATTCACCAACCTGCGGTATACCTTATCTTATCATAAGGTATGCCAAGGGCATGATATACATACACGCGTGGGCTCTGTGTTGCTCGTTCAACTACAGTGGGCATTACCAGAGCCTCAGAGCGTGGGACGGGTGACGGATACAGCATCCCACGCTTTTTTCATACCATTTCTAACAACACGGACACGTTGATTAATGTGGACAAACGGCAGGGCGACAACCCTGCTACCAGTGCTCAATTAGCGTTGCGCACCACCTCCAGCAAGACCGTTGCTGGGGTGTCGGTAGGGAATGTCCTCAGCGAACCAGCCTCGTGGTACGTCCTTCGCGTGTCCTACAATCGTGAACTCAAAGCCCGCGAATGGCTCTGTGGCAAAGGCTTCGAGGTCTTTCTCCCTATGCACAACGAGGCAAGGCAAGCAGACGGCAAGCGCAAGACAGTCTCCCTGCCTTTGATACCCAACATCATCTTTGTCCGAACCTCGCTCGTGGCTCTTGACCCAATAATCCACGACCCTGGCAACACCTGCCTGAGCTACTATTACAACCACTTCACAGCGGGACCCGACGGCAAGAACCCACCTCTCACCGTTCCCGACCGCCAGATGGACAACTTCATCCGCCTCTCCAAGGTTGGTGACCCCAACATCCTCTTTGTCTCCCACCAAGAATGCCGCTTCAAGAGTGGCGACCAAGTGGTCGTCACCTCCGGCCCTTTCAAAGGCATCGCCGGCCGCGTGGTACGCGCCAAACGCCAACAACGGGTTGCCATCGAGATTGCCGGCCTTGGCGTCGTCACCACAGCGTATGTGCCGAGCGGGTGCATGAGAAAGACTACCTAAATATAAACACTTAATTTTTCAACATGGATATAAAAAATAAGTTTGAACAGACTGACAAATTGTATCATTTCACGTCATTTGGTACAGCTTTGAAAATTATCGAGACTAATCACCTGAGATTCGGAAGACTGAACAACATGAACGATCTTCATGAAAACGACAAGTTGAGCTATGTTGACCACACAAATCAAAAGATAGACCATTTTTCACCTGATGTGCTAGACACATTACATGACGAGATATACAAATATCGACAGATAAGTTTCTCAATGGACAGCAAAAATGGAGAAAAGAAAGGGTTTGACTTGCATCAGATGTGGGGGAACTATGCCGATAAAGGTAAAGGCGTTTGTTTAGTCTTTGATAAAAAAGAGCTTGAGGATAGTAACGATAGACAAAACCTCTTCCATGAGGACGTTATTTATGACGAAACACAAGATTTAGATTCGTTTGTCGTTTCAAAGTCACAAGCGCCAATCGATGTTGCTACAGAAGTTAGCAGACGACTAAATGACATCTTCTTCCATAAAAGAAGAGAATGGGAACACGAGCAAGAGTATAGATTTCTAAAAAGATGTCCTAATGGCCAAAAAGAAGAATATCTTCACTTAGGTCATGCCTTGAGGTTCGTAATCCTATCAACATACCTCAGAGAAATTGACGAGATTGTTTATTTCCAAAATCTGGAATCCATCAAAAAACTAACAGAGAAAATAAAAGAGCAAAGGAATAAAGAGTTTGAAGGAGAAGTTCCTATCCTCGTTTATGGAAATGGACTGTTAGACTATTCCCTTGACACTTTCGATGGCTCGGAAGCGATATGGAATTCAACAGACGGATATGAAATTTCTATTATTGGGGAAAACTGTCAATTAGATGTTTACTGGCACAAACTTTCAAAATTATAATATCAACGCATGAAAAGACTTTTATCAATTATCTTTCTCGTTGTCGTAGCCATGTGCTGCTACGCCGACCAAAAGATTTACTATGTGGACGGGTTCAAGTATATGGCAGATCCCGACACCAAGGAGGCAACGCTAATCTGCAACGAAAACGGGTACTCTGGTGATGTTGTCATTCCCGCAAGCTTCACAGCAGATGGCATTGAGTTCAAAGTTACAGCATTAGGGGACAAATGCTTTTCTAACTGTGAATTAAGCCTTAAAAGTGTAACCATCCCAGAAGGTGTAAAAACTATTGGTAACAGTTGCTTTGGAGATTGCTATTGTCTTACAAATGTAACAATTCCATCTGGAGTCACGACATTAGGCATTTCCTGTTTTGCCATGTGTTCAAAATTAGCCAGCATTTCCATTCCACCTTCGGTTACATCAATAGGCAAAAATTGCTTCTTTAATTGTAAGAAAATTACAAATATAACCATTCCAGCTTTAATAAAAGAGTTAGATCCTGGTGTCTTTTCATACTGTTATGCATTAGCAAGCATAACATGCCTTTCTCCTACTCCACCAACTGTTTCTTCTTTTTATGATTTTACCCCCTCCACTTGCATCCTCTACGTCCCAGACGTTGACGCTTACAAGGCTGCCACGGCATGGAAGGACTTTCCTTACATATACAAGATTAAAGAAGGGGGCGACACGTCTGACAAACCGAAATGCGAGAAGCCTATCATCAGTTTCGCCAGCGGCAAACTGCTTTTCAGCGATGCGACAAAGGGAGCGGAATATCATTACACTTTGAACTGTGCTGACGTAAAGACCAACGAGGCGATAGACAACGGCATAGTTGACCTTGCGGCTTCATACGACATTGAGGTGTATGCCACTGCCGATGGATACAGAGCATCCGACAACGCCACAGCCACGCTCTACTGGGTGAAAGACGACGGAAAGATTGGTACGGACATAAACACC
>CAVAGT010000167.1:0-3736 GCA_963588155.1 Lachnospiraceae bacterium
AAACTTGTGCATGTGCTCATGGGCGATGATGCTCGCTCCGTAGGGAGTCTGCGTGAAGCCCACGACCAGCATCAGTACCGAGCACTGATATACCCACAGGGCGGCATCGAGTCTGCCCTCGGGGAAGTTGAGCTTGTGCAAGACAAACCACAATCCAATGGACTCGGCGAGCACCACGGCGATGAGTGCCAACATAATATGGCAGATAAGCGCAGTGGAGAATACCTTTCCCAGCTTGTCGGTGTTGCCGCGCCCCATCTCGTAGGTGAGGAAGCGCGACGTGGCACCCGACATGGCGGCATTGAGGAAGCCCACCATGCCGATGACACCGCCAGCCACACCATAGAGTCCATAGTCGGCCACACCCAGCGTGTTGAGCACCACACGCGAGGTGTAGATGCCCACGAGCGTGGTGATGAGCGTGCGGAACGTCATCACCACGGCGTTGCGCGCCACACGGCGGTTGCCCGTGAGCTCTTTATTCTCTTCCACCCTTCGTGGTCTTCTCGTCGTTGGTATAGTAGCTGTTGTAGTACCCGTAGCTGCCGTAATAGCCGTAGTGGCCGCCGTAGCGGTGGTTGCCGTAGGACGAGTAAGACTTCGAGCCGTTGAGGATGATGGCGAGGTTCTTGTATTTGCCATCCTCATACCACTGCTCCACGGTGGGCAGGAGTGAGCGGTCGAAGAGGCCCACACGGATGACGAAGAGCGTCACGTCGACGTGCGGCGTGATGATGCTCACGTCGGCCACCATGTCGCTTGGCGGGCAGTCGATGAAGATATAGTCGTAGTCCTCGCGGAGGCTCTTTATGAGCGTCTCGAAGCGTGACGAGTAGAGCAGCTCGGTGGGGTTGGGAGGTATCGTACCGCAAGGCAGGATGTCGATGTTGCCGTCGTGCAAGAGCAGGCTCTTGTAGTCGTCGGTCTGCGCCCCGAGGTAATTGCTCACGCCGAGTTTGGGACTCTTGTAGTACTGCGAGAGCGAGCCGTGGCGCATGTCGAGGTCGATGACGAGCGTCTTCTTGCCGTTTACCGCCATGGTGAGGGCGAGGTTGTGGGAGATGAATGTCTTGCCACTGCCAGGATACATGGATGTGAGCATGATGACCTGCCGGCGGCCCTCGCTGCTGACGAGGAACTCGAGGTTGGAGCGCACAATGCGGAATGCCTCGTTGATGAGGTTGCGGCTGCCCTCCTCCACCACTACCTTATGGCGGTGATGGCTATGCTTGTTTCGACGAAGCAAGGAGATCTTCTTTGGCTTGCCGTCGAGAGGTATCTCGCCGACAAAGGGCACGTTGAGCGTCTCAAGGTCTTTGCGCGAGCGCACTGTGGTGTTGGCTATCTCTATGAGGATGATGATGCCGGCAGGCACGAGCAGTCCGATAAGGAACGCCATCATCATCACCTGGCTGCCCACTGGCGTGGTGGCACCGCCGCCGGCATGTGCCGGCTCCACTATCTTGGTGTTGTAGGCTGTGAACGCCTGCGACATCTCGTTCTCCTCACGCTTCTGCAAGAGGAAGGTGTAGAGAGTCTCCTTCACCTTCTGCTGGCGCTCCTCGGAGACGAGGAACTGCGCTTGCTTCGGGTTGGCGGCAATCTTGGCGTTTGCGGCAGCCTTGTTGCTGCGCGAGGTTGCCTCCTGTTGTTGCAACAGGGCTATCTCGTTGTCGAGAGTGTGGATGATGGCACGGCGCATCACGCTGAGGCTCGCCTCAAGGTCCATCACGATAGGGTTCTGCTCGGATGAGTTTGCCACATACTTGTTGCGCTTGAGCAGCATCTCGTTATATTCGCTTATCTGCGACTGTATGCTCGAGTTGCCTATGCCTGAGTTGGAGGGCAGCAGCTGGTTGCTGTGCTTCTCGTCGACGAGGTTGGCACGTATGTAGCGTGCCATGTAGATCTGGTTGCTCAGTTGGTTGGTCTCCTGTGTGGCAGCCGTGCTCTGGCTCATGGCCTGAGCGCCGAGCGCGCCCACGTCGGGCATGAGGTTGCGCGACTTATAGTTGGAGATGGTGTTGTCGAAATGTCCCAGTTCGCCTTCAATCACCGACAGACGATCCTTGATGAAGTCGTTGGTGGCGAGTGTCATGCGGTTGCGCTCCTTCACCCATGCCTCGTTGTAGACGGAGATGAGAGTGTTGAGGATATCGTTGGCGCGTGCCACGCTCTGGTCACGATAGGTGATGTCGAGCACCGAAGAGTTCTTTACCTGCACGTCTACTTTAATGCCACCACGCACACGGTTTGCCGCCGCGTTCTTGCTGATGCGCACAATGTCGAGTTCGTCGCTGGTGTTCTTGGCATAGAACTCGGATGGAGCTATTGTCACGTTGCCTATGGGCAACTTCGTTTCCTTGCCCAGTTTGGTAGTGACGGTTTGTGCATACGTCTTGCCGCCACGGCTCATGTTGCTCACGTCGCATTGGCCGTTGGCGTGGAGTTTGAGGTGGAACGATGCCGTCTCCGCGTCGTCAAGGTCGTTGAACGTCACCTTGACAGGGAGGTCGAGACCATAGGCAACCTCGTCTTTCAGCATGCCCTTATGGTAGTAATTGACATCGAGGTGAAGAAGGTTTGCCACCTCCTGTGAGAGAGGCGAGCTCTTGAGCAGCAGCATCTCGTTGGTGAGGTTAGGCGATGCCTCGTCGACACCCAACTCCTGGAGCTGGCGCTCGGCGGTGGAACTGCTCCTGTCGTTCTGCTTCAGCAAAATGCTTGCCGTGCAGGTATAGACCTTGGGCGTGCTCTTGAGATACCAATAGCCATAGCCAAGGGTTACGAGGAGCGACAATACAAACCATTTCCACTGGGCGAGACACAGGAAGAGCATGTCGCGCACCTGAACCATTATGTTTGTCTGGTTGCGCGTGGCGCGTTTGGCAGGAGTGTTGCCTTGGACGTTGGGAGCCGGCGTTTCGGCTGTATCCATTTTTCGTTGCATGATGGTGTTGCGTTTTGGTTATTGCTTTATCTCACGAGGAAATTGACGATGGTGATTGCAAACGACGCCAGTCCCATCCAGAAGCCCGGTGTGCTGAAGAGGTTGGCGGTCGGTGTAGACTCGTTGGCCTTCTTCTGCGTCGGCTCCACATAGATGATGTCGTTTTGCTGGATGTAATAAACGGGCGAGGAATAAACGCTCTGCGCGTCGCAGAGGTTCACGGTGTATGGTGTCTGCACGCCGTTCTCGGTGCGCAGCACGGTGACGTTCTCGCGCTTGCCGTCGATGGTGAGGTCGCCAGCCTCGGCTATGGCCTCAAGGATGGTAAGCTTGTCGCGCGTGATCTGCACACGACCCTTCGTGCCCAGCTCGCCGAGGGCATAGAAGCCCATGTCGGCATAGTCGACCGTCACCACGGCATCGCGCACGAAATTGCCCGAGAGCAGGCGATACTTGATCTCGTTGGCTACATCGATGCGCGACTTGCCTGCCACGTTGATGAGACCAAGGGTGGGGAAGTCTATCTTGCCCTGTGGATCAACGGTGTATATCCCCAATCCCGAATTAGTGCTACGTGAGGTAGAACCGTTGCTATTGACATTGAATATGCGCACCAGCTCCTCGTCGCGGCTGCTGACGGTGATGTTCAAGCGGTCGCCTGGCTGGAGCTTTATGGTTTTTTCTTCTTGCACCGCCACGGGCACGTTGGGTTGCAGATTCTGCAAGTAGCTGATGTTGGTAGCACTCTTGCACGAGGCAAGCAGCACCACAACAAGCATAAAGAAG
>CAVAGT010000168.1:0-3619 GCA_963588155.1 Lachnospiraceae bacterium
TCCTTGCCCTTGGCATCAAGACTATCAAGGCACGGCCACAGAAATGGGAGAAGACCTACGCCCTGGGCAAGAGCTCATCGTTCGAGAAGGCGGAATGGAAACGCAAGCTCAAGGAGCGTGCCCAGCAGCTCTTTCCCCAACTCGGCAAGAAAGTGACATTAAAGACCTGTGACGCTCTGCTCATAGCGGAGTATTGCAGGCGCAATTTCAGACAATAATCAAAACACCAATACGACCATGAACAAAATCATCGAAGACTTCAAGGACGAAAACTTCACCCCACGGGAATATGTCGTCTACGGCATCATAGCACCCGTCATCCTCTTTGCGGCGTGCGCACTCTCAAACCTCATAATCGGCTAATCACATGGAAACGGTATTGAGCATTTGCGAGCAATGCGCCGAGGCCATCAACACGGCGGCGTTCAACAGCTATCGGGATGGCGACAACCCCTATTCATACGACGGTTGCGGAGCTGACGTGCGCTATCCGTCGGGCACGGAGATACACGTCACCCACGACCCCAAGACGGGATTCCTCATAGACGCTTACCACAAGAGCCTTATCGAGACACCAAACCTCGACAAGGCTATCGTGGCTTACCTCGAAGAGAACGCCGACCCCGAAACCGAATGGCAAGAGGCTTACGACTGCGATGACCACGACGGCCATTCCTCGCTCGACGATGGCTTTGGCAGCTGGCAGGATTATTACGATTATATGTATTCTTAAAATATTCAAGTTATCATGGCAACAACACAAGTGGCTACACAACAGGGCAACATGACTTTGGGCGAGCTTATGCACTCCCCAGCCGTCGTGGGCAAACTCAACGAGGTTTGGAGTTCGCCGCAAATGGCTAACTCCTTCATGTCCTCGGTTATCAGCGTGGCAAACGGAAACCCACAGCTCCGAAGGGCAGAGCCAATGTCCATCATCGGCGCGGCAATGGTAGCCGCGACAATGCAACTGCAAGTCATTCCTACACTGGGGCAGTGCTACATCATCCCCTATGGCACGAAGGCACAGTTTCAGATTGGTTATCTCGGACTCTTGCAATTATGCCAGCGCAGCGGCCAGTTCAAGAAAATCCTCGCCGCTCCCGTGCATGAGGGTGAGTATATCTCGGGCGACGAGTTCGATGAGGATTATGTTTTCGACAAGAAGCAGCGCAAGTCCGACAAGGTTATCGGCTACATGGCCAAGTTCGAGCTTCTCAACGGCTTCACCAAGGTAGCCTACTGGGACATAGACAAGGTAAAGGCGCACGCCACCAAGTTCAGCCAGGCATTCCGCTCGGGCTTCAATTCCCCGTGGAAGTCCGACTTCGACGCTATGGGCATGAAAGGGCTTTCGCTTGATACAGAGATACCGACGCCAAACGGATTTACTACAATGGGTGATTTGAAGGTTGGTGACACAATCTATAATGCTCTTGGAGAAGAGACGAAGGTGATTGCGAAATCAGAAGTTAAGCATCTCCCATGTTACAAGGTGACAATGCTCAACGGCGATACCATTATCTGTGACGAAGAGCACAGATGGTTTGCCAATGGGGGTAGAACTAAGAAGAAAGACTGGTTCGTTGCTGAGACAAAAGCTCTTGCGACTATAAAAGGTATTGGTTATCCAATCGTCATTCCTAATACCAAGCCAGTAAATATGAAGGAGAAAAACTTATTGGTTTCTCCTTACGTACTTGGCTATTGGCTGGGAAACGGACATAGCTATGGAGGTTCTGTATCGTGTGACAAGAACGATGCCGAAGAGTTGAAGGGCATTTTTGCAATCGGTTACAATGCTTCAGTCTCCTATGATGAGCGCAACAACTCTGCGAACATAAACATTTCTTCTAAGACTGGGAAGAGAATGGATATGTCATCATTAAAGCAGCAGCTTCGGGAGCTTGGAGTGTTAGAGAATAAGCACGTTCCTAACGACTACAAACGTGCAAGCATCGAGCAGAGAATTGAACTTGTTCGTGGTCTTTGCGATAGCGATGGAAGTATTGACAAACAGCGAGGTCGTGTTGTTTACTCTTCCGTTAGAGAAGAGCTTGCGCTTTCGCTTTACGAGGTAGTTAGCTCACTTGGAGAACGTGCTTCTTTAAGAAGCGGCATCTCACACGGATATGGCAAGGAGACCGTATTCTATGAGGTAGAATGGTTGCCTCGTACTTTTAACCCTTTCTATTTAAAGCGCAAAGCTGATAAGTTTAAAGGCTGCAAGATTGTAACAAACAATGTCGTGAAGAGTATTGAACTTATAGATAGCGTTCCTACGCAGTGTATTGCAGTGGATTGCGGAGATGCAACAGACGAGTCGGATTTCAGAAAGTCTTTCTTGATAGGGCGTTCTTTCATTCCAACGCATAATACAGTGATGAAATCCATCTTGAAGTATGCGCCCAAGTCCATTGAGATGCAGAGCGCGGTCACCTTCGACCAGGCGGTCATCAATACCAATGTCTCCGACGTGCAAGACCTCGACATCGACGCTTTCGCTCCCGAATATGTCGATAACCTCGAAGACGAGAAGAAAGAGAATCTTGCGGCCAAGGCAGCCGAAGCAGCCAAGGCTGAGATGAAGAAGGAAGCCAAGAAATGATTAGCACCACCGACCACCAGCACGATATTTCATGGTATCGTGCCCGTTGTGGACATATCACGGGCTCCAAGGTCTCTGAGATAATGAAGACGGGGCGCAAGAAAGAAGAGGCGTTTTCCGACACGGCAAAGGCTTACCTTTACCAAGTGGCAGGCGAACGCCTCTTCAACCCCGACTTCCTCAACGATGATGAGATTTTCGGTGACTATCTGGACGAGACCAACGTAACCACCAAGGCAATGCGATGGGGCAACGAACAGGAAGATGCGGCACGAAGGCTTGCCTCCGACATTCTCGGCTACGACATCGAGGAAGTGAGCCTGTGCGCACACGACACTATCCCCTTCTTCGCAGCCTCGCCCGACGGCATGATACGCAACATCGACGGCAACGGGCACCTCGGAGTTCTCGAAATCAAGTGCCCCAATATCGGCACGTTCATGCGATACAAGCACCTCATCCATTCAGCCGAAGACCTCAAGACCGCTAAGCCTGAATACTACTGGCAGATGATGGCGGAGATGGATTGCACAGGAGCGGCGAGTGGCGTGTTCGTCACCTATTGCCCGTGGCTATCCTCACCGTTCCATTACGCCAATATCAAGCGTGTTGACGACGACATCAAGCTCATGCAGGAGCGTGTCAACCTCGCCAACGAATTTATAAACAACATCATAAACAAGTAAGACACACAAACACATGGAAATCGAAGGAGCAATCGTTGCCGTAATGCCCACACGCAACGGCACGGGTAAGACGGGCAAGGCGTGGCAGTCCGCCTCCTACGTTCTGAAAACGCAGGAGATGTACCCAAAGCACATCGTCTTCGATGTTATGAACGAGAACATCTCACAGTTCAACATACGTGAGGGTGAGTATCTCAAGGTCAGCTTCGACATCAACGCCCGTGAGTTCAAGGGCAAGTGGTTCAACTCCGTCAAGGCGTGGGCGGTGCAGCGCATCGACACGGGACAGGTTCAGCAGCAACCGCAAACGGCATTCGCTAACGCC
>CAVAGT010000169.1:0-3573 GCA_963588155.1 Lachnospiraceae bacterium
GTTTGTGGGAGCGATGAATGGCATGGCTTCTCGTGACATCATCCTCAATACCGCCGAGTTCTTGCAGAAAGGCAAGAAGTATCGTGTGGAGATCTACAACGATAACCCTACATTGAACACTCGCACCAAGGTGTCTTCTTCAGAGATAACCATCAAGGCAGGCAAAGCTATAAAGCTCCACTTGCAGCCTTCGCGCTTCGTGCCATACGCTTAGTCGTTATTTCGGTGCAAAGATACTAAAAAAAACATTTAGCGCAAAATAGCAACTTGCTGTTCGCGCCAAACTGGACAAGCATGGCATTTCGCGCAGTATAACGTGATTTTAAGTATAACTCCATCTCGCTACGTAATATTATCAAATATATTCCGTAATATTATTAAAAAGATTGGCGCAAAGATGGGATTTGTGAGCGAGCGTGTTGGCACAAAGGGCAACCGCGGATGGATTGACGCCGACTGGTTTCGCATTGGAAAGTGAAATCCAAGGCGGATGCTATAAATTCCCACCTTCCTGTAATGCCCACCGTTGCCGCCATGCGGTATGATGGCAAAAAAAGTTGCATTATCTTTTTAATGTTATTTTGTCATTATTTTAGAGTGAAAACAGCCGATAGTGTGCGAAAGTTGATATTTTCAAGCATATTTTCGCACACTATCGGCTGTTTTTCGTAAAAATGCCTATCTTTGCAACATAACTAAAGGATGATTTGTTCTAAGTATATTTTCGCACGCTATCGGTTTTTTTAAGTATAAACATCCTCTGCTTCGTAATAGTATCAATATGGATTCCGTAATATGATCAGAAAAAATATTCTTTTTTGTCTTGGCTGCCTGTTGCTCGGCACTGCGGGCAACAACAATGTCTGGGCAGCGGAAGCTGGCAAGAGCATCACGCTTACCGCAACAAACCATACCGACCGCCAGCGTCAGGAGGTGGTGGCATGGGATGCCACTGAGGTGTGGCGCAGGCTTGGCGTGAAAGAGGGCAGCGACCTCATTGTGAAGAACCCCTACGGGCAGACAGTGACGTATCAGACTACGCACGACAACCGCCTGCTGCTCGACGTGTCGGTGCGCCCTCAGGGCACAGCCTCGTTTACCGTGGAGCCGGGCAACCGCTCTGAGTTCAAGTCATACGTGGAAGGCAAGCTCTACGCGTGGCGCGTTGACGACATCACGTGGGAGAACGACATTGCCGCCTACCGCGTCTACGGGCCTGCCCTGCAGCGCACTGGCGAACAGGCCTACGGCATAGACGTGTGGCTGAAGAGCACCAAGGAGCTCGACGTGGACCACCGCTACCGGGTGACGTGGCAGTCGGACATCGACAAGGCTTTCTTCCGCAGCATAGGCAACCAGGAGGGCGTTGACTTTGTAGACCGCGCCACGTCGTATCATCTCGACCACGGGCAGGGACTCGACTGCTACAACGTAGGCCCGAGTCTGGGTTGCGGCACGCCCGCCGTGATGCTGGGCGACTCCATCGTGATGCCTTACTGCTATAAGGACTACAAGATATTGGACAACGGTCCGCTGGAGTTCACCTTGGATCTGACCTACCCCACCGTCAATATAGACGGACAGCAGGTGACCGAGCACCGCGTCATCTCGCTCGACAAAGGCTCCAACTTCAACCGCATGACCGTGTGGTACGACGGTTTCCGCAAGCCTATGGACATAGCCGGAGGTTTTGTGGTGCATACATCCGACCCTAAAGACCTTACTCTCGGCAAGACCTATATAGCCTACAACGACCCTACCGACTCGGCAGAGAAGCACAACTTCCAGATATATGTAGCCGCACTCTTCCCCGACGGCGATGTGAAGACGCGTTTCGTTGAGGACAAGTGGCACAAGAAGCAGGGCATATACGGCAATGCCGTAGGCGTGAGGCGCGGCGTGAAGTCGGGCGAGAAGTTCACCTACTGGTTCGGCGCGTCGTGGTGCCAGAGCGGCACGCCAGACAGCGACTTCTGGAAAATGCAGATACAACGGTTTGAGGAGAACCTCAAAGCACCGATACAGACTGCCATCAAATAAGCGGCTGATAAGATTTTATGCGCAAAAAGCTCCAGCACCTCTAAGTAGATGTTGGAGCTTTTTCGTATATATAGTGTACGACAAAACAAATGAAGACACACAAATGATGAAAACAATAAGGCGACTGTTCTCCCTGGTGGCAACCTCTCTCGCCATTGGCGGAACGACAAGCGCAGAGGCACAGACACTCGATGTGGACCGCCAACTGCAGTACTGCCACAGCCAAGTGGGCCGCGCCTTGACGGAGCTGCGCCAGAAGGACGGCTCCTACGACTTCACGATGGAGCCACGCAACATACTCAACGGCGACAAGCAAAAAGGCTGGAACTGCCGCAAGGCAACCGCCGAGGAATGGTGCGACGGATTCTGGCCGGGCATCCTCTGGATGGACTATCAGGTCACCAAGGACGAGGATGTGCGCAAGGCTGCCGAGGGATATACGGAATCATTAAGAGGCATTGCCTATCGCCCATGCTATGACCACGACATCGGTTTCCTCATGTTCTGCTCCTATGGCAAGGGTTATGAAGTGAACCACTCGCAGGACTACAAGAACATGATACTGGCCTCAGCCGACTCGCTCGCCACGCTCTTCAACCCCGTTGTGGGAACAATACTCAGCTGGCCGCGCGAGGTGAAACCACGCCACTGGCCTCACAACACCATAATGGACAACATGATGAACCTCGACATGATGTTCTGGGCAGCAAGAAACGGCGGCCTCATCAAGGGAGTGACCCATCAGGGATATGCCGACAACTCGATGTGGGCGCGCGGACAGAGCTGGGCGATATACGGCTATACCATGGTCTACCGCTACACACGCAACAAGGTGTTCCTCGATTTTGCCCAAAAGGTGACTGATATCTATATCAAGCGACTGAAGGAAACGAGCGACGACCTCATACCGCTGTGGGACATGGACGACCCGCGCGGCACCAAAGCCCCGAAGGACGCGAGCGCCGCCTGCGTCGTGGCAGACGCGCTGCTTGAGCTTCAGCAGTATGTCGGTGGCAAGAAGGGGCAGGAATACAAGGACTTCGCATTGCAATCGCTCGCGCAACTAAGCACTCCCAAATATCAGAGCGGGAAGAAGAACGTGGCGTTCCTCATGCACAGCACCGGGCATCACCCGGCAGGAAGCGAGATAGACGCAAGCATCATCTATGCCGACTACTATTATCTGGAGGCACTTGTGAGAGCGAAGCAATTGGCGCAATAAGGATATCACAGACAAGTATAGGCAAAGAAAACATGCATAGAATGAATAAAAGAGTATATACATATAGGTAGAAAAACCGACAGGTAAATTCAGGTTGTATTCAGGTACACATTTAGGTTAGTTTAAGGGTTTGTTTAAAGATAATTATTCAGCAATACCTGTGACGCGAGGTCACTGGTGTTGCAGAATAGTTATCATTTTTTTTTAACCCCCTTGAAGAAATCCTCAAGAAAACACATTATCCGCACGACTCTGCATTGAACCTTTTTTGTCTTTTGGGAAGACCCAAAATTTCCCCCAAAAAAACCGCG
>CAVAGT010000170.1:0-3563 GCA_963588155.1 Lachnospiraceae bacterium
GCATGCCCTTCTTGAACTCAAACTCCAGTTCAGAAAGAGCCACATTGATGATGCCCGACACGTCAGCCTTGTGCTCCGTGTTTTCAAGCAAGTTGATGCGCTCGATGCGATGGTTTACCTCGGTAATAAGCGTCGGTATAGAACCGACAGGCATGGAAGCCAACTTCTCCTTAGTCTCCTCGTCACCGAAAGAGCGTACTTGGTTGATGATAGCCTTTGCCTCGGAAAGCGTGTTGCGCAGTTCGTAAAGACTCTCCTTGTTGTCAATCTCGTCAATCTCCTTGCGGAACTCCTCCTTGTCGTCTGTGGTGAAGTTGAACAGCACGCTCTTCACCTGCTTGATCTTCGCTTCCACTTCCTCCATGTTGACAATGATATCGTTGCCAATGTTCTTATGTTCGGCGTCCTCCGTGTCGGTGGTGCGGTTCAGTTCTCGCAGATAGCGGTCGTTGGTAGCCTCGAAGTTCTCCTTGATATTCACGAAGTCAACCACATAACCGTACTTGAAATCATGGTACGGACGGTTGACACGCGTAAGAGCTTGCAAGAGGTCGTGACCGTCGAGTGAGCGACCCAAGTAGAGTTTCTTTAGGCGTGGAGCGTCAAAACCAGTAAGAAGCATCTTGTTCACGATAAGCACATCCACCTCTTGCAGTTTCTTGAAACCCTCGATATACTCCTTGCGCTCCTGCTTGTCGCCCTCGTCGTGGAGGATGAGCGAAGCCGTCAACGGTTTGTAAGAGGCATAAGCGAGCATCGGTTCTGCTGCCATACCTACTTGTTGCTCTTGCGTTTGCTGCACTTTCAATCCTGTAGCAAAACGCTCCTGCCAAAGACGGAACATTTCCCTTGCCTGAGGGTTGGTCTTGCAGACAATCATCGCTCCGGCAGTGTCATCGTTCTGTTCCTTGCGAAAGCGGCGCAAGTCAGTTATTATATAGTTAATCAGTTCGTTGAGATAACTCTCGTTTTCGATAATCTTATTGCGGTCGATGTCCGACTTCTTCACCTCTACGCTGCCAGCCAACTTGTTGAGAATATCCTCGATCTTTTCCTTGTAGACCGTCTCGATCGGCTCACGCATTAGTTTGCACGTGTAGCCATCGGCAATGGACTTGTCGTAATAGTAGGTATGGATATAGTCGCCAAACACACGCCACGACTCGCGTTCCTCTTTGAGCAGCGGTGTGCCAGTAAGGGCAATCTTTACGGCGTTTTGGTCAGCTTCGAGCAAGTTGGCCAAGAAACTGCCTTGCGGGTTGTAGCCACGGTGGGCTTCATCAACAAAGAATATGCGTTGCAACCGGGTGCTGTATGAGTCATCCACCTGCACCTTAGTCTTGTCCTCCTTGAACTTTTGTATGTTCACCCCCATGATTTCCGCTTTGCCCTCATTGTTGTCTGTAATGGCACGGCTGGAAATGTCGTCCATCAGTTCCTTGCGGCTTGCGGCATTGTGAACGACAAGTCCACGTGCGGCAAACTCGTCGGAAGCCTGCTCCATAAGGTCGATGCGGTCAACTATGAAGTAGAATTTCGCAACAATATTCTTTTGGGCGAAGTAGTCGGTAAGGCTCTTCACGCTGTAGTATGCCAAAGCCGTCTTGCCACTGCCTTGCGTGTGCCAGATGATGCCACTCTTTACCCTTTCGCTTAATTTTCGGCGTATGGCATAGGAGGCAAACATTTGCTGATAGCGCATCACATGCTTTTCGAGACGCGTTCCCTGTGTGCCATCTTCAAGTTCCACTTTGCGTTCCACATAAGCGATGCCGTAGCGAAGCAAAAACAGGAAACGTTCCTTGCTCAGCATAGACGTGATGATGCGATTGGTTGGCGTGTTTACATCTTTGTTGGTCTCGTATTCTTTCAGATTCTTGATGACCACACAGTTGCGGTGCTTCAGAACCTTGCGTTCCGTTTCGTCAGTAAGGTTGCAATACGGATAGCCGGAAACAAATGTCTTGTTCTCCTCACGGAACACATTGAAGAAAGCCTTTTCCTTGGACGAGCAGCAATAAAAAGCCCCTTGAATAGGCATGCGGCTTTCGTTGTCGTACTCTTGGTTGTTGGAAAAGATCATCAACTGTGTTATGTTGAAGAAGCGGCGGAAGCAAGTCTTGCGCATACGTTTGTTGATGCGGTCGCGCTCCGCCAATATACCCTCGTGGTTATTGGGTTTCTTCACCTCGATGAACGCAAGCGGCAGACCGTTTACAAAACAGGTGATGTCGGGGCGGAAATTTTCTTCAACATCTTCATTTTCGCAAGTAAACTCCGTCGTAACGTGCCAGTCGTTGTTGTCTGGATTTTCAAAGTCGATGAGCTTCACCCCACTGTTTGCCGACAGCATTTGGTAGAACTCACGTCCCAAGTCGTCGTTGTCAGCTATATTGATAATCTTTGAAAACAGCAACGAAGCGTCTTGGCTTGATAATTCGGGATTAAGACGTTTCACCGCGTTCAGGAAAACGTCTACTAAGATATTGGTCTTGGCGTCATAAGCCGGAATATCGTCCAAATAAGTATATCCCAACTTGCACAAGTGCAGTGCTGCCGGTACTTGAACTCTGGTATTTTCAGTAAAAACGGATATTGACATTTGCTTACGGTAATCTCAATTATAACTTGGGCATCCTGGGACTTCTGTTTTTAACCTTTACACACCTGTTTGTCCCTTGTCCAAAAACTAAAGAAATCGGTGCGGCAAATATAGTGTTTTTCTGTTGATTATTCTGTATTGCCGTTATTTTTCGGACAGTTGGAAAATATTGCATATCAATGATTTAAATCGTCAATTCATTCCACAACCGTTCAGCCCTCTTTTGCCGATTATGGTATGCCGTTCCGTTTTCTTGCCGGATTGGACGCGAAGACAAGAACAGAAGTTTTGATATTTATATTGATGCGGACTGGCGAAAGAAGAGGAAAAAATATCTATCTTTGCGCCATCGAGCATTAAAACATTATGGATAATACAGCTTTCGACAAAATAACCTATGGGGTTTATATTGTAAGTGCCGGAAAGGGGCCTGAAATCAATGCTTTTGTTGCCACTTCCGTTTTTCAGGTCACAGACAACCCATGCCGCATAGCGGTCGCATGCAACAAGAAGAACTACACGGGCCTGCTCATTGACAAGTATGAAAACTTTGCCGTTTCTGTGATGAGTAGGAGATACGATGCTGCCACAATGGGGAATTTCGGTTTCAGGAGTGGCAAAGGCTACAACAAGTTCGCCAACATCAAGCCAATTACAGGGTCGCGCACAGGCACACCAATCGTTACAGAAGATGCAATCGCGTGGTTCGAGTGCCGGTTGGTCAGCCGGTTGGACGTAGGCAGTCATATCCTGTATGTGGGCGAGGTGATGGATATGGCGGTGCTGTCAGACGAAGAACCGCTAACCTATCGTTATTATCGTGACATAAAAAAAGGGGTTGTTCCCGAAAATGCGCCGCACAGTGCGAAAGGAACTCCCGAAAAACCAACAATATCAATCCATAACAATCTAAATCAAAACAAGATGAAAAAGTACAAATGTGTTGTCTGCGGGTATATTT
>CAVAGT010000171.1:0-3242 GCA_963588155.1 Lachnospiraceae bacterium
CGTGTGCATCACTCCTTGTGAGTGGGGCATGAGGATGACTCCACCCAGACTGTCGCAAAGAGAGGCGATGGTGGATGAGTTGTACTCAAAGTCGGTCGGACCTGTTTCGGGAGTCATCTGGCGCATGAACTGATTGAGGGCTTCCCTGCTGCGGCTAAACTGTACGCCGTCGAAATAGTCAGGATAGATACCGATGCGCCATTTGGTGTACCAGGTCTGCTCGTCAAATTCAGGGCTGACCGTCATCCCGATGCTGCTCCTGCCGGCATTTCCCCGGCGTGGCATCGTTACATTATAGGTGGAGAAGCCACGACGCCAAAGCAGCGTCTGGTAACCCTCCCTCCCGTCGGGTGTTGTCTCCCAGGTCTTGGACCCCTCGTGTATACCATGAATCATCACCACAGGGTATCGGAGTGGCTGCACTGGCTTCTGGTAAAATACATAGGCATGGTCGCCGTGAAACTGGTGGCCGCTGCTGTCCGTGACGACAGTTCCGCCAAAAGCGAAACTCCCCTGTTCTTGTATTACAATTGGTTGATTGCCTTGGGCATTCACATTTGAAGAGTATGCCAGCAGCATAAGTGCAATGATACATGTACCCTTGCGTAAATAGCGAAATGTTCTTTTCATCTTGATAGATATTTTTGCATATTGGAGAAATAACGTAAGGACGAGTGACGAGAGGATGAGCAGGGTGGCTATCACCATGCAATGGCGGAAACGCAGCATACTGTCGGTAATCCCCTCGGAGGTAGATACCATAAGCGACAAGCCGACGGCACCGCCTACTTGGTGCGTCACATTGACAAAGCCCGATGCCGCGCCTGTGTCTTGCCTGTCCACACCCTCTATGCCAAGGTTGGTGAGCGGACTCATGGCAAGTCTCTGACCAAAACCTATCAATATCATCGGCAGACATACGGAGAGGAGGTAGGTGGCACCGCTCTTCACATCAGCCAGCCATACGAAGCCGGCAACGAGCAGGACAAGTCCTGTGAGCAATACCGGCACGTTGCCATGCCTCCCTACCAAACGTGGCACCGCCAAAGCACCACAGAAAGTGGTGAGCGTCATCGGCAGGAAAGCGCAACCCGTTTGCAAGGGGGTGAAGCCAAAGTTTCCTTGCAGGAAGATGGAGACGGCAAAGTTATAGCCCATCAGGGCACCTATCAGCATCAGTCGCGAAAGATAGCCATTGCATCTATTGCGTGAGCGTAACAAACTGGCTGGCACGATAGGGAGTCTTGCCCTCTGCTCTGCCTTTACGAAAGCCAACAGGCAGACGACTGCCACTATCATCTGCAGCCAAGTATTCTGTGCCCCGTCTATGGCATAGACAAAGACAAACACGCCTATAACCGAAAAGATAGTGCCAGGCACGTCCAGATGTCCATCTGTCCTGCCTCCCTCGCACAACCATCTGTAGGCATATACGAACATCAGGAGCATAATGGGGATATTTACCAGAAAACCCCATCGCCATGAGGTATAGCTCGTAATGGCACCGCCAAGCACCAACCCTACGCATAGTCCCAACCCAGAGATACTGCCGTACCAAGCCACGACCTTCACCCGTTCCTTGCCTTGGAAATAATTAATCCACAATCAGTCCGAGTGCCGCAGGAGCCATCGCCGCAGAACCGACACCTTGCACGAAGCGGGAAGGTATCATCATCCATGCCGTCTGTGACAGACCGGCTCCCAACGAACCGATGCTGAACAGTATGATGGAGGCACAGAACGTACGTTTTCGCCCATAGATGTCGCCCAATCGTCCGCCTGCCAACATGAGTCCGCCAAAGGCGAGCACGTAGGCGTTCTGCACCCACGACATCGCCATGTTGTCCATGTGGAGTTCGGAGGCGATTTGCGCTATTGCCGTTATAACAAGCGAACCGTCAATGCCCACTACCAAATAGCTTGACAACACGAGGGCGAGAACTACTCGCTTACGCTTTTCTTCTATTTTGTCCAAAGTGTTTGCCGTTATCATATTTTCCGTTTTATCAGTCTTTTCTCTTGTGGGTGCAAAGGTACGGCGAAACCTCCGGATGCCTGTTAGTGAGATTTCTGATAAAAATATGTAAATCACGCTTTCCTTTATCAAGGACACTACAATAAAAAGGCTTTTGCTACGTTATTGTTAATATGGAACAAGTGAAGGTTAGCGACATACGGAGTTATAATGAAACGGTGGGGGCAGAGACATTGCACCCACTGGTAGGCGTGGTGGATTTCGGCAAGCTGCCGCCAATCCTCTTCAACAGTCCTCAACGGATGTTCGGCTATTACGCCATCTATCTGAAAGGAAAGAAATACACCGAGCTTCACTATGGCGACAGCATCTACGACTACAGCGAAGGGGCGCTGGTGTTCTTCGCCCCGGGACAAGTGGCTGGTTCTGAGGCCGACGGACAGTGGCACCAGGTACAGGGGCATGTACTGATGTTTCATCCAGACCTGTTGGCTGGTACTCCCCTTCAGGGCATGATGTCGCAATACACTTACTTCTCGTACAACACCAACGAGGCCCTCTTCCCGTCAGAGCGTGAGAAGCGTCTCATCGTGGATGTTTTCGGGAAGATAGACGAGGAACTTCATACGGGAAGCCCCGACCTGCTCATCATCACCGACTACATCAAACTGGTGCTCGACTATTGCCTCCATGCCTACGACCGGCAGTTTCATGCCCTGCCCGCGGCAAACAACGATGTCCTCGCCCGTTTCGAGCAACTCTGCCATGATTATTACGAAAAAAAGCAGCCCCTTACCCAAGGACTGCTCACCGTGCAATATTGTGCAGACCGTCTCTGCCTCTCTGTCAACTACTTCAGCGACCTTACCCGCAAGACCACCGGTCTTTCCCCACAAAAGCACATCCAGCGCCATCAACTTTCAAAGGCAAAGGAACTGCTGCTGACCACCTCTCTCCGCATCAATGAGATAGCCTCCGCCCTCGGCTTCCAGCAACCGCAGAACTTCACCAACTGGTTTAAGAAACAGGAGCAAACATCACCCAATGCATACAGGGAAAAGCTGAAGAAAAAATAAGAAAGGCACGACCTCTCCAAATTCGTTATTGCCACAACGATTCTTCCTGCCAACTTGCAGGGAAGCCCATGGCCTGGATGTCCACATTCGGATGCTTGTGGAGCAATTCTTTCAAGTCTGCAGCAAAATTGTTGTTAGACTTGATGCTGTCAAGCATATACTTCAAGTAACAGAGATGAGGGTAGAGCTTA
>CAVAGT010000172.1:0-3189 GCA_963588155.1 Lachnospiraceae bacterium
CGGTATCGGCGAGTTCTATGTGCTTGCGTTTCACCACCTTTTCGTTGAAGTCCTCCAACAAGTTCTTGTAGTCGGAGATGCGCTCACTCACATTCTCGTAAGTACTCTTCACGTTCAGCACCGTCCGCAGACTCTGGTACATCACGTCAATGACATCGAAAGCCCTTGTGTACTTGTCGAGGTCGGCATTCAACTCCTTGTAACTCATCGTCTCCTTCATCGAGTAGTTGTGCAGGAGTTTGTTCGATGCCTCCAGCGTACTTCGTGCCAGCAACAGACTGCGCTGCTGCTTGTGGTCGTTGATATACGCTTCCACGCTTGTGATGTCGAATGTCCATTGCGCTCTTGCGATGTTTGGAAGAATACTCAGCACAATGAGCATACACCTTATTATATCTGGTTTCATTCCGTCACCTCCTTCCTGCCTTTTGCATTGTTCATCCATCGGTCGTGGCATTTTTCCAGAATCGTCTTCCGCTTGCCTTGTTCATCGTCTATCTCCGGCAACACGTCTTTGAGTACGTCCAAGATGCTACGCTTGTAGTGCATCATCTTTTCGAGCGATACGAGGTCGGAATAGATTTTGTTGATTCGCGAGTCAACTTCTCGTGCAATCTCCAGTCGGTCGCTTGACCAGAGTAGATGATTGATGCCGTCGTTATCAGCCGTCTCGGTCGCCTCGCTCCGTGCATATTCCGTTGTCACCTTGCAGTTGGGATGTTCTTGCGCAATCTCCGAAATTCGTCGGTTCACCTCCTCAGTCTTTTTCTGCTCGTCCTCATTCGGGTCGAGTGTCATTACCTCTACCACTGATGTGTTGGTGTATTCCGAAGTCAGTTCCCATGATATTTGCAGGATGGCACGGTGTATCTTGATACCGAGGAAGTACTTGGGTTTGCGTGCCAACGTCAGTGTTGCCTTGAACGTGATGATGCCGTTGATGTTCGGCATGGTCGCCTTGCGCACATATGTATATCCTTCCCATGCGCCCTTGTCCTGCCACGTCAGTCCGAACGCCGACTTGCAGTCGTTCATGATGGCAGGGATGCGGTAGTAGTCATCCGTCGCCACATCGTTGTCCTGACTCGCTTCCTGCTTGGCGTTGGCGATGTCGCTCTGCGTCTGCTTCCATGTTTTCAGTTCGGCGTTGAGCTGGTCTATCTGCGTCTTGTTGGCATTGTACTGCGCCCGATACTTGGCGGCATCCTCCACACTGGCTCCGGCTATCTGCCGCATCAGTGTCTTGTTCTCTGTCTCCAGTTGTGCTATCTGCGACTCCAGCATCGCTACCTTGCTGTCGGCTTCCTGCTGCTTCTGGTCCAACTCACTCAGGTCGAGGTCGTTCTCCATCACAGAGGTCGTCATGGCGCATTCCTTGGAGTGGTTGTCGAGCGACTTGCCACAACTGCGGCACTTGTACTGCGTCGTTCCTTGTCCCAATGTCACACCGTCGCTGCACGTCACACTGATGGTCACGGTCTCTACACCTTTCAGTTTGGCGGCATCGGTGGCTTGGTAGTAATTACGGCTATCAGAACCGATGTAGTAGGTGTAACCCTCCTCATTGTCGTTATACTCCGAGAGCTTCGCTTGCAGTTGTCGCTTGAACGTGTTCAAGTCCATCGAATAGGAGTCAAACACGTCCTCGTACACTTCCTCCACATTGTCCCAACTCTTCTTGACGTGTATCTCGTAGGCATACGCCTTCTTGGTCTGACCTTTCTTTTTCGTGGAGATGATGTAGGCAGACAGATAATTGCTGAACGTGTAAGTAAACCCATCCTTTTGGTTGTTCATCTGTTGCACCTTGCTGCGTGACCATCCGGCGTGGTTCTCCGAGTTCTGGAGTATCGCCTCTTTCTGACTGCTGTTCGGATAGAAGTCGGCATCCGAGGTATTGATGCGATACCAGTGGTCGCCGTTCAGGATGCTGTTGTCATCCGTCGGCGGATAGTAGTCGCAAAGACTCACGCTTCCTCTATCTCTTCTTGCGATATACCAACGCTGCGTGTAGTAGTTGCCCTTGGTCTCGTCGAGATAGTCGGTCATCCATGAAGTCAGGTTGTAGTCGCTGATGTTGAAGAGCTTTGCTACATTGTCCTTGCCGCCAATCATTCCGAGCAAAGTATTGCCGATATTCTTGTCGAGCGACTCGAAGAGTGCGTTGTAGTGGGAATACAAGTCGCCAATCTTGCTTACCTTGCCCGAAAAGAGTTCGTGGAACGAGTTCTGCTGCAACAGGGCATCGCCGATGTTCGACAAACCCGATGCGGCGAGGTTGGCTCCCATCTTGTACAGGTTGTCGATGTCGGCTTTCAGGTTCTCCTTGGAGAAGTTCTTCGATGCCGAGGCAAGGTCGTCAATCATGCCCTTGAAGTCCACATCGCCAATCTCCGAGAGTTTGAAGATGGCGGCAATCTCCTTGTTGATTTCCAAGAACTGGATGTCGGCAAACGACAGGGTGGAGTTGGTCACGGCACTCTCAAACTGCATGCACAGGTTCTTCGTGTCATCGCATACCTTCACCAAATAACTGCCCCAGTAGAGGGCGGTCTGTGGCGAGCTTATCATCATCTTCGCCACTGTCCATATCTTCGGCATAATCTTGTCAGCCACCATGTGGTGGATGCGGCGGTAATAGTAGTTCTCTGTCGAAGAACTCCACAGTCCGAGGTCAGTCTTCGCCTTTCGCTCCAGATATTTGGAGGCGAAAATCCCTGCGGCAGCCACCTCTGCGGCATTGTAGTGTTTCAGTATCTCCGCCACCTGCTGCTCGTAGTAGCTCTCCGCCGCATACTCCGCCCCGAACGCCGTTGCCATCGCCGCCACTGTCTTCTTGTCGAAGTTCACGCTGTAGTACTGCGCAAGGACGGATGTCCACACGCAGAGCATCGTTACCAATATGAGTGAAAGTCGTTTCATACTTCTTACTTCTTTTTTATAAACCTATGAGTTACGGAGGCTAAATGGCATAGTTACGGGTCGTAAACCTATGGTTTAGGAGTGCCAAACGGCATAGTTACGACGAGGAAGTGCTTGGCTTCAAATTCAGCACACGCCCAGCGGCATTAACCTTTTGTGCAAACGCAAGACTCTTCCCAATGCCACTGGCATCCCAATCCCTGCAATACGCTTCAATTGCTTGTTGGTGATTGCATCTCAACTCTCGCTTGTAGAGTTTCAATGCCT
>CAVAGT010000173.1:0-3179 GCA_963588155.1 Lachnospiraceae bacterium
CATGTTCCGCTGACGCTGCACATGGGGTTACTGAGATGCGGCCTCTTCGAGGCCATGCTCATGCACTGCAAGCCCCACAACACTCACTTTGCCGGTGGATATACCCACTTATACACTACGATTGTGCGTTTCTTGACACGTCACCTATGCCCATCGACAAGGCGGGAGGGGTTGGCAAATATTGCGGCGGGTTCTATAGTTACCACTCATAGAGTGCCGTTTTAATGCCGTTTTAATGGTTTTTGCATCAAAAAACTTACTGTTTATTTGTTTATTCGGCGAATTATGGCTAACTTTGCATCCAGTTAAATAAAATGACGAATGGCCTACACAGGTTTACTACACATTATTAATATTATAATCCGACTTCAGAAGCAAGGCGGAAGTGATGAAACGTGTGCATAACTGTGGACAGCAGACATAGCTTGTGAACCTTTCTCACTTCAAAGTGGGGAAGGTTCTTTCATTTAAGGCTACAGGAGAAGAACCAAAAACGACAAGAAAAGATATGAGCGACAGACTGTTTATTTTTGACACAACGCTGCGCGACGGCGAGCAAGTGCCCGGTTGCCAGCTGAATACCGTTGAGAAGATACAAGTGGCCAAGCAACTGGAGCAGCTTGGGGTTGACGTTATCGAAGCAGGGTTCCCGATTTCAAGTCCCGGAGACTTCAATTCGGTGATAGAAATATCCAAGGCAGTGACGTGGCCGACCATCTGCGCACTCACACGTGCGGTGGAAAAGGACATAGACGTGGCCGCCCAGGCACTGCAATACGCCAAGCACAAACGCATACACACGGGCATTGGCACAAGCGACCCGCACATCAAGTACAAGTTTAACAGCAACCGGGAGGAGATAATCGAGCGTGCTGTGGCAGCCGTAAAGTACGCCAAGCGGTACGTAGAGGACGTTGAGTTCTACGCAGAGGATGCCGGACGCACCGAAAACGAGTACCTTGCGCGTGTGGTGGAGGCCGTGATAAAGGCCGGAGCCACCGTGGTCAACATCCCCGACACGACGGGTTACTGCCTGCCGGCGGAGTATGGAGAGAAGATAAAGTACCTCGTTGAGCACGTTGACGGCATCGAACGCGCAGTGATTTCCACCCATTGCCACAACGATTTGGGCATGGCTACGGCCAATACCCTTAGCGGTGTGCTGGGCGGAGCGCGCCAAGTGGAGGTGACAATCAACGGCATCGGCGAGCGCGCGGGCAACACTTCGCTCGAAGAGATAGCCATGATACTGAAGTGTCACAAGCATATAGACATCGACACCAATATCAATACCACGCGCATATACCCCACAAGCCGCATGGTTTCGAGCCTGATGAACATGCCGGTGCAGCCCAACAAGGCCATAGTGGGGCGCAATGCGTTCGCCCACTCCAGCGGAATACACCAGGATGGGGTACTGAAAAACGTGCAGACCTACGAGATTATGGACCCCAAAGACGTGGGTCTCGACGACAATTCCATCGTTCTGACCGCCCGTTCGGGTCGTGCCGCTCTGCGCCACAGGCTCAACGTGCTCGGTGTCAATGTGGACGACGAGGAGAAGCTGGACAAGATTTACCAGAAGTTCCTCAAGCTGGCCGACAACAAGAAGGAGGTGAACGACGACGACGTGCTCATGCTCGCCGGCGCAGACACCGCCGACGCTCACGCCGTGAAGCTCGACTTCCTGCAAGTGACCACGGGCATGGGAGTGAAGAGCGTGGCGAGCATCGGTCTCGACATATCGGGACAGAAATTCGAAGAGGCATCCACAGGCAACGGTCCTGTTGACGCAGCCATCAAAGCCCTGAAAAAAATCATCCAGAAGCAGATGACTTTGAAGGAATTCACCATTCAGGCCATAAGCAAAGGGTCGGACGACGTGGGCAAGGTACACATGCAGGTGGAGTATGACGGCAGCGTCTACTATGGTTTCGGAGCCAACACCGACATCGTCACCGCATCGGTTGAGGCTTACATAGACTGTATTAACAAGTTCAGAAACAAATAACTATAACGGGGCAACCACAGGGTTGCACCCCCAAAAGACAAGCAAATGAATACTTTATTCGACAAGATTTGGGACAAACACGTTGTGCAGGTGGTAGAAGACGGGCCTACACAGCTGTATATAGACAGGCTTTACTGCCACGAAGTGACCTCTCCGCAGGCCTTCGACGGCATGAGAAAGAGGGGTTTGAAGTGCTTTCGCCCCAAGCAGATATACTGTATGCCCGACCACAACACACCGACCCACGACCAGGACAAGCCGATTGACGACCCTGTGTCGAGGAAACAGGTGGACACACTGGCCAAGAACGCTGCCGAATTTGGCCTTGAACACTTCGGCATGATGTCGCCTGACAACGGAATAATACACGTTGTAGGCCCTGAAAAAGGTCTGTCGCTGCCCGGCATGACCATCGTTTGCGGTGACTCGCACACCTCCACGCACGGTGCAATGGGCGCTGTGGCCTTCGGTATAGGCACGAGTGAGGTGGAGATGGTGATGGCTTCGCAGTGCATATTGCAGCAGAAACCGAAGTCCATGCGCATCAGTGTCAACGGGAAACCGGGCAAGGGAGTGACCGCAAAGGATATAGCCCTGTTCCTTATGTCGAAGCTCACCACGTCGGGAGCCACGGGTTATTTCGTCGAATATGCCGGAGATGCGGTCAAGAACCTGTCGATGGAGGGGCGCCTCACGCTTTGCAACCTGTCGATAGAGATGGGAGCCAGAGGCGGTTTCATAGCTCCCGACGAGACAACGTTTGCCTATCTGAAAGGTCGCGAGCACGCTCCCAAGGGCGAAGAGTGGGACAAGGCCGTGGCCTATTGGCGCACCCTGAAGAGCGGAGACGATGCTGTGTTCGACAAGGAACTGGCGTTTGACGCAGCCGAAATAGAGCCTCGCATAACCTACGGCACCAATCCGGGCATGGGCATCGGCATATCCGAGAACATTCCGACGCTCGACTGCATAGACGAAGCCGGCAAGGCATCGTTCGTAAAGTCGCTCGACTACATGGGTTTCAAGCCGGGAGAGCGGCTCTTGGGGCACAAGATAGACTACGTATTCCTCGGTGCGTGTACCAACGGACGCATCGAAGACTTCCGCACATTCGCCTCTTTGGTGAAGGGAAGGCGCAAGGCAGAGGGTGTGACAGCATGGCTCGTGC
>CAVAGT010000174.1:0-3134 GCA_963588155.1 Lachnospiraceae bacterium
TCTTCACTCTTCACTCTTCACTCTTCCATCACCCATGTGTCCTTGAATCCGCCGCCCTGCGAGGAGTTGACGACAAAAGAGTCGGGGTTGCGCGAGAAGCGTGTCAGTCCACTCTTCCATACCCGTGTGGTGTCGCGTGCGCTCACCACGAAGGCACGCAGGTCGGCCTTGCGCCAAACCAGCTTGCCGTCTTCCAGCAGTTCGAGGTCCTTGAAGTCCACAACCTCCTGCGCTATCCACCGCCTGGGATACTTGATGATGAGCTGCTTCAGTTCCTCCAACTTCTCATCGCTCAGGTCGCTACCGAATACCACACCATATCCGCCAGCCTCGCTCACGTCCTTGACGACCAGCTTGCGGATGTTCCGCAACACATAGTCGTAGTCTTCCTTGAAATAAGGCAGATAAGTGGGCGCGTTCTGCAGGATGGGTTCCTCATTGAGATAATATTTCACCATCTTGGGCACAAAGTAGTAGATGCCCTTGTCGTCGGCCACGCCGTTGCCTATGCCGTTGATGAGAGCCACATTGCCCGCCTTGTATGCCTGCATCACGTTGGGAATGCCAAGCAGCGAAGAAGGCTCGAACATCATTGGGTCCATATACTCGTCGCTCACGCGGCGATAGATACACCCCACACGTGTCTTCTCCTTGTACATGCCGGCATAGTACACCTTGTCGTCCTCCACGAAGAGGTCGCCGGGATAGGCCAGTGTGGCGCCCGTCTTCTCCGCGAGGTAAGAGTGCTCGAAGAAAGCCGAGTTGTAGCGACCCGGCGTGAGGATGACGGCAATGCCCCGTCCGGCATTCATGTCGTCCATCATGTCGCGCAGCAGGTCGGCATAGTCGCGGTTGTCTGCCACGGCATTGCTGGCAAAGGTACGGGGCGACACCTTGCGCGTTATCATCCTGGCTATCATGGGGTAGCTGGCTCCCGAGGGTATGCGCAGGTTGTCCTCCAGCACATACCATTTGTCGTCCTTGCCCTCCACGAGGTCTATGCCTGCAATGTGCGCATACACCTTTCCCTCAGGACTGATGCCTTCACACTCGGGCATGTAGCCCTTGGAGGAGTAGACAAATTCTTCCGGCACGATGCCGTCCTTGATGATACGTTTGTCGTGATAAATGTCCCAGAGGAACATGTTGAGGGCTTTTACCCTCTGCTGCAGTCCGTGCTCGAGATAGTCCCAGTCGGCCTTGCTGATGATGCGCGGCACAGAGTCGAACGGGAAGAGCTGTTCCTTGAATACACCTTTCTTATATACGCCGAAACGCACGCCGAAACGTTCCATCCACTTGTTTACCGTGTCCCTGCTGTCTGTCAGATCTTTGATGTTTACATTCATATGCTATACCTGATTTTTTCTTTCGTTGATTATTATCGTATCTCTTATAGCTTTACATATTGCTCGTTGCAGGGCTTGCATTATATCATAATGCTATATAGTTTGTACAAAGGTAATACAAATTGTTGACAACAAAACCATATTAATGTGATTTTGTTTGAAGAAAATGTGTTTTTGATTGCATTTTATCAGCAAAGACGACCTGTGTGCTTGCTTTTTGCTATGATTTGAGTCTCTCTGATGGTGGGCGGACGGGCCGTCGTTCGTCAATCACCGCATAGCCACCAACGCTTTGCAGGGGCGGACCCTATGCCCGCCCCTGCAAAGCGTTGGTTGATTGCCGCGTAGCCGCTTGCGGCGTAGCAATCCTTAAAATCTTTTTAATCCGGGTCAAGTCATTTCTTGATAACCTTCTTGCCGTTGACAATGTTGATACCCTTCTTCAGATCTGTAAGTTTCTGGCCAGAGATGCTGTAGATGGTGCTCTTTGCTGTTTCGGCATTAATCTGGTTGATGCCGTCGGCAGTGGTGTTGGTGATGGTGAGAGTTGCCCACTGTTCGTCTTGTGCCACTACGAGCACCACGTGCACGTCGTAGTTGGTTCCCTTCTCGCCGATGGTGAAGTGGTTGCCGCCGTTTTTTTCGCGTTCGCAAGTGCAAGCCTCGCCAAACGAGAGCTTCGTAGAAGCGCCCACAGGCTGGAAGCAATCCCAGCTCTTGTCGATGGAAATCTTGAAGCTTTCTCCGCCAGGGAAAGCCTTGATGTCGGCTGTCCAACTGCCGTCTTCCAGCTGTGTGAGCAATGTGGCTTTGGTTGTCCTCCAACCCTGGAACTCACCCACAAGACCATAAGTGCGCTCTCGATCTGCACTTGTTCCCTCTATTTTGAGTGTAGCGTTATTCTCGTCTGCAACGGTAAGCGTAAATGTCACGTCCTTCAAAATCTTTCCAGTGGCAAATGAGGCATTTACATTGCTGTTTCTCACGAGGTTATAGGTATTGCCAGGCAACATCTCCGTACCGTCGCCACCATAGGCACCATTCCAACTGCCGTTCTTTACGATCTTCCATTCGCCGTAGATTTCGTCGATAGACGCTGTGTAGACACCGTTGCCTTGATCCTCAAATTCAAGGGGAGAGTCGGAGAGCGACCATTCCTGCCATGTTCCTACCATGCTGTATTTGGGAGCCTCGGTCTTGCTCGCAGTGATGGTTTCGTCGGCGGTGATTTTGAAATTGTCGAGCGCACCGTCAGAGCCAGGAGTGAACTCGAACTTGACATTGTGCAGGGTCACATTGTTGTTGGCCTTGCCGAGGTAGATGTTGTCTGAACCAAGATATATGCTGTAGCTTTGTCCCGTGGATACAGATAGGGAGATACTGCTACCGTATTGGTAATCCCACGATTGATTTTTGACAATCTTGAATCCCCACTGACCAGTAGTAAACTCATCGGCAGAAGCCACAAAGCCGCCGTCTTCCTGCTCGGCGAAGGTGATGCAGTTGTCGGTCAAGCTCCAACTGTTGTAATCACCAGTGATGATGTAGGTGTCGCCAGCAAAAGCCATTGCCGTGGAGACGATGAAAACCATGATGAGAGTAAAAAACTTTTTCATACGCGTTTTAGTTAAAGTATATAGGTTATAATGTTTTTGACCTTTCGGTCGCAAAGATATAAAACATTTCTTTATTAATGGATTAATCTTCCTGTCATTTTTCGTCGTCAAGCCCAATATTGTCCTAAACGTTTTTTGAAAAGACTAAAAAAAGGAAGTAAAGCTAAGG
>CAVAGT010000175.1:0-3023 GCA_963588155.1 Lachnospiraceae bacterium
ATTTCCGCAATGAATGTCTGTGTAGGGCTATGAAATTATAACATATATTCCAAGTCGGACACGTCGAGCCATCGCCCGAACTTCTTGCCAACTTCCTTGAATTTTGACACTTGCTTGAATCCCAACCTCTCGTGCATCTTCACGCTTGCCTCGTTTTCCTCGGTGATACAGGCTATGAGGGCATGGTAGCCCTGCGCGCGACACAGCTCTATGAGCCGCCTCACCATCAGGCTGCCTAAGCCCTGGTGCACGGCGTGCTTTTCCACATAGATGGTCGTTTCGAGGGTCTTGGAGTAGGCTGCCCTTTCCTTCCAGAGGTGGGCGTAGCAATAGGCAAGAATCTTGCCGTCTTTCTCGTAGACAAAGTAGGGAAAACGGGCTGAGATGTCCTTTATGCGGCGCGCCATCTCCTCTACAGTTATC
This sequence comes from Lachnospiraceae bacterium, assembly GCA_963588155.1. Taxonomy (GTDB): domain Bacteria; phylum Bacteroidota; class Bacteroidia; order Bacteroidales; family Bacteroidaceae; genus Prevotella. The sequence continues at coordinate 424 of CAVAGT010000175.1, forward strand.
GGCTCCGTCTCGAAGGTGACGGTCGTCTTCTGGATGTAATAGTTGTAAATCGCGGTTATGGCCTCGGTGTCGGCAAGGGTGACGGGGCGGATGTGTGCCTCGTCATCTTCCTTTTCCGCTTTTTGTCGTTGAGTTGAGTTCATGATAGTTATGCTTTATCGTTTACAAGCCTTACTCGTAAACCTCGTCGATGCCGTTAGCGGCGCCGCTGTCTTCCTTTGCGCATGGGTTATAGTCGGCAGGCACGTTGAACGTCGCCGTGGGCGTGTATGGCAGGTTGCGGTCACGATACACCTTCTTCATGTAGTATGCCCATATCGGCAACGCCATTGTCGCGCCCTGTCCCATCCGCATGGAGTCGAAGTGTATGTCGCGATCCTCGCCGCCGACCCATACTCCGCTGATGAGTTCGGGCGTGAAGCCCATGAACCACGCGTCGGAGTTGTTGTTGGTGGTTCCCGTCTTGCCGCCTATCTCGCCCTCCATGTTATACTTGTAGCGCAGCCTGCCCGCGGTGCCCTCGTCGACCACCGCCTTCAGCTCCACTATCATCTTGTAGGCGCTCTCCGATGAGATCACCTCTTCCATGCGAGGCTCGAAGTTTGCCACCACATTACCCTCCGAGTCTTCGATGCGCGTCACGAAGAGCGGCGAGAGGCGCACGCCGTTGTTGGCGAAGGTTGAGTAGGCGCTCACCATCTCGCCCACCGACACCTCGCAAGGGCCGAGGGCAAGGGCCATCGACGGGTAGATGTCGGGATTGTTGATGCCGAACTTGTGGAGCATGTCCACGAACTGCCTTGGGTTGAGCTTTGACATGAGGTATGCCGAGATCCAGTTGTTCGACTCGGCGAGTCCCCATTTCAGCGTCACCATCTGCCCGTAGCGGTGGCGGTTGCTGTTGCGTGGGGTCCATGGACGGCCGCCCACCATGTAGGTGCGCTGCACGTTGGGTGCCTTGTCGCATGGCGAGGCACCATTCTCCATGGCTAGCGAGTAGAGGAACGGCTTGATGGTGGATCCCACCTGTCGGCGTCCGCCCATCACCATGTCGTATTGGAAGTGGGCGAAGTTCATGCCGCCCACATAGGCTTTCACCTGTCCGGTGTGCGCGTCCATGCTCATGAATCCGGCGCGGAGGAACTGCTTGTAGTAGCGTATGGAGTCGATAGGTGTCATCACCGTGTCCACGTCGCCGTTGTAGGTGAACACCGACATGTCTGTCGGGGTGTGGAAGGCACGGTGGATTTCCTCTTGCGAGGCACCGTTCTGCTTCATGGTTATGTATCTCTCGCTTTGCGTCACCGCCCTTGCCATGATGGCGTTTACCTGTTTGGTGGTGAGGTTTCCGCTGAATGGCGCGTTGGCACCCTTCTCGGCGTTCTCCTTGTCGAAGGCAGGTTGCAGGAACCGCGCCACGTGGCCGTAGACCGACTCCTCGGCATAGCGCTGCATGCGCGAGTCGAGGGTGGTGTGGATGCGCAAGCCGTCGGTGTAGATGTTCCAGAAGGTGCCGTCTTTCTTGGTGTTCTTCTTGCACCAGCCGCAGAGTGGGTCGGTGGCGAAGGCTATTGAGTCGATTACAAACTGCCGCTTGTTCCACGAGGGGTAATTCTTTCGGTCGGGGCGTTCCATCATCATGTATTGTCGCAGGAACTCGCGGAAATAGACCGCCGAGCCGTCCTTGTGGTCGGCGCGGTGGAAGCGCAGGGTCACGGGCTCGTCGCGTTCGGCCTCAAAGTCGGCCCTCGATATGTAGCCCGCCTTGAGCATCTGCCCCAGCACCACGTTGCGGCGCTCCCTCGCCCTGTCGGGATGGCGCACGGGGTTGAAGAGCGACGGGTTCTTGCACAGGCCCACGAGCAATGCCGCCTCGCCCACGGTGAGGTTGGCAGGCTCCTTGCTGAAATATGTGTTGGCGGCGTTCTTGATGCCCACCGCGCCATGGAGAAAGTCGAAATAGTTGAGATAAAGGGCTATGATCTCCTCCTTGGTGTACATCCTCTCAAGCTTTATCGCCGTGACCCACTCTATGGGCTTTTGCAGCAGTCGCTCCGAGGCGGAGTGCACAGGGGCTGAATAGAGTTGCTTGGCAAGCTGCTGCGTTATGGTGCTGCCGCCGCCCGCCGATGCTTGTCCGAGAAGCCCACGCTTGACCAAGGCGCGCGTCAGGGCTATGAAGTCGATGCCCGAATGGTTGTAGAACCTCACGTCCTCGGTCGCCACGAGCGCTTGCACGAGGTAGGGCGACAACTTCTTGTAAGCCACCGGGATGCGGTTGGAGCGGTCGAGGTTGTAGGTGCCAAGGATATGCCCGTCGGCGGAGAGCACTTGTGATGCCGACTTGGATATCGGGTTTTGCAAGTTGTCGATGTCGGGCGAATAGCCTACGACGCCAAACCATATAAGGAAAAAGAGGAGTGCCACGAAGCCAGTGCCCATGACGAGCAGTAGCCATAGCGTCTTTATGAATTTCTTTCTCACGATGCTTTCATTAATATAATGTGCAAAAATACGGCTTTTTCATCACATAGGGCCTTGTTGTAGTGGAAAAAAGCAGAAAAAGGCCTTGTTTGGCGCGTGGAGTGGCATAATTTAAC
>CAVAGT010000176.1:0-2925 GCA_963588155.1 Lachnospiraceae bacterium
CTCGCCGATGCGCTCCGCCACCTTCTGAAGCGCCTCGCGCAGCACGCTGCGAGGACAGGCGAGGTTGATCCTGATGTAGCCCTCGCCGGCGTTGGCGCCATAGGTGGTGCCGCTCTCCACCCTCACCTTCGCCTCGCGTGCCAAGAGCTCTGTCAGCTCGTCGCTCTTCATGCCCGTGGCGCGTATGTCCACCCAAGCGAGGTAAGTGCCCTCAAGGCGCACGGCGTTGACCTCGGGCGCGGCATCGGCAAGGATGTCGCGAAGCATGGTGTAGTTGCCATATATATATGTGTTGAGCTGGTCGAGCCAGTCCTCGCTCTCGTTGTATGCCGCCTTGAGAGCCACAGGCCCGAAGGGGTTCACGTCGCACACCTCGAAGATGTTTATCACCCTGTCTATGCGCCGCCTCACCGCGTTGTCCTTGCAGATGATGTTGGCAATCTGCAGTCCGGCGGTGTTGAAGCTCTTCGACGGCGAGTTGAGCGTGGCGCAGTTGTTGAGGTTGGTGTCGTTCACCGCGGCGAAAGGCGTGAACACGTGGCCGGGCATCACCAGTTCGCAGTGGATCTCATCGCTTACGACGAACACGCCGTTCTCGGCGCATATCCTGCCCATCTCCGCCAGCTCGTCGCGCGTCCACACCCTTCCGGCGGGGTTGTGGGGGTTGCAGAGCAAGAACACTGTGGTCTTCTCGTCGGCGCACTTCGAGCGGAAGTCGTCCCAGTCTACCACGTAGCTGTCGCCCTGCCTCTTGAGCTCACACTCCGCCACCTCGCAGCCCTGGTTGCGTATGGATGAGAAGAAGCAGTTGTAGACCGGCGTCATCACGAGTACCCTCTCGCCCGGCAGCGTGAGGGCTTTTATGGCGCAGCTCGTGGCAGGCACCACGCCGCTGGTGTAGAGCATCCATCGGCGGTCTATGTCCCACTGGTGCCGGCGGTGAAACCACGAGATGATGGTGTCGTAGTAGTCGTCGCCCACCTGCGTGTAGCCGAACACCCCGTGCTCCACGCGTTTCTCCAGCGCGCGCCTTATGGCCGGCGCCACCTCGAAGTCCATGTCGGCTACCCACAGGGGCAGCTCGTCGCCGGGTATGGAGTCCCACTTGTAGGAGCCGGTGTTTCGGCGCGCCACAACGTGGTCGAAATCGTATGTTGTCTTGTTGTATGGCATATATGCCTTTGTCGTTAATGCAAAAATAAGGATGAAAGGTTGCTTATATAAGCATCGATTGTCTCACACGGATTCAAAAGATTTTAAAGATGTCGGCTTTGCCGATTACGCGTATCGCGCACGGTGTCACCGCGTAGCGAACAGCGTAGCAATCTTTCAAATCTTTTAAATCCGTGTGAAAAAAATCAGCCGTGCGGGTTGCGGACGGCAATCTCAGTGTCGTGCCCCTTGGCAAACTCGTCGTAGGTGACGGAGCCAATCTCGTCTGCCACGATCTTGCCGCTGATGGGGTTCTTGATGTTGGTTATGGCCCCTGTCACTTGCACGTCGAGCCCCGTGCAGTCCTCAAACATGCGGTCGCACGCCGCGTCTACGGTGCAATCCTCAAGCGTCACGTTGTCGGCATAGCACAGTATCTGCTCGCCGCTGAGGTGGCACCTCACGAAGCGCAGGTTCTTGGAGTGCCAGCCTATGTACTCGCCGTCGATGTCGGAGTCGTACACCGTCACGTTGTCGCACTCCCAAAACGAGTCCTTGGTGGTGATGTGGGCGTTGTGTATCTCCACGTTGCGGCAATACTGGAAGATGTACTTCGAGTCGCTCGTCAGGCCGTCCACTCTGATGTTGTCGCAGTGCATGAAAGGGTAGGTGCCGTCGTGCAGCGTCACGTTTTTTATCCTCACGTCGCTCACGTGCCAGAACGTCTCGTCGGTGTCGTTGATGGTGACGTTCTCCAGCGAGAGCCCCTTCATCTCGCGGAAAAACTTCGGCCCGTCTATCACGCAGTCGCGCATGGTCATGTCGTTGCTGTACCAGATGGCGGAGCGTGAGCCCGGTGCGAAATAGCAGCTCGTGATGAGGCTGCGGTCCACGTGCCACCACGGGTACTTGCCATAGAACTTGCTGTCGCGGCACTCTATGTCGTGGCAGCACTTTATCGCCGACTCGCCGTCGGTCACGGTGATATTCTCAAGCGTCACGTCGTGGGCGCCAAACAAGGGGCGCTCTCCGCCGAATGAAAGGTCATGAATGTGGTCCATATATTGTTGTTGTCTTGTGAATGTTAGCCTTGATGTAAACGGGCAACGCCCTTTATCAATACATTGTCCACAGGAACAAACATCATGCCACACGCGCGTCTTGCCACTGAAAAGTTTCGTGATGCAGTGCTGGCGTGAGGAATTGATGGAAAAAAATGAAACGCAATGTAGGCGGAACAATGCAGTTGGTTTGGAAATGCACGAAGAACTGCTCAAGTTTGGTTTGGAAATGATTTAAAAATGCATGGATTATGGTTTGGAAATGATTAAAAAATGTGCAGTTTTTGGTTTGGAAATGGAAATTAAGTCGTATCTTTGCCCTGATTTTAAATGGATGAGGTATGTTTGCAAGAACCGCAATCAATTATCTGCGTCAATGGGCGAACAAGGAAGAGCGCAAGCCTCTGGTCTTGCGAGGTGCTCGACAGGTAGGTAAGACAACTTTGGTTAAGTTGTTTGCCAAGGAGTTTGATACCTATATTTATCTGAATTTGGAGGAAAAGGAAAATGCTGATCTTTTTGCGTCAAACAATTCTTTTGACGACTTGTTGACTGGTATTTTCTTCAAGGCGGATCTGCCACAAGATGCGGGTAGGCGCACCTTGATATTCATCGATGAGATACAGAATGAGCCAAAGGCGGTGCAGTCGCTGCGTTTTTCCCGATATTGCCCGATCTGAAGAAAAGCCCAAAACTGTTGTGGCTTGACACC
>CAVAGT010000177.1:0-2858 GCA_963588155.1 Lachnospiraceae bacterium
CGCGACTACTACCAAGACAACCTCAACCCTCTCGATTATGCCTACACCGCCTCGCGCGCCATCAACCCCTTCAATGCCGACGGCACCTATGCCTTCTACAAGAAGCGCATGACATCGTGGGACACATACAACTATAACATCCTCAACGAGCTTGATAACAGCTATAAGAAGCAGGTGGTCAACTCGTTCACGGTGACCGCAAACCTCAAGTTCACCTTTGCCGACTGGCTCTCGGGCAATGCCATCTTCTCCATGACCAACCAAAACACCGACATCGAGGGCTACTGGGGCGAGAAGACGGCACACGCCGCGGAGCTGCGTGGCAGCGAATACGGCGAAGACATCGAATACAAGGACAGTTCAAAAATGCCTCAGGGCGGCGAACTCACCAAGAACAACGTGAGCGACCTCAACTGGACGGCACGCTTCCAGCTCGACGCCAACAAGCGGTTTGGCGAAGACGAGCGCCACAACGTGTATGCCACGCTGGGTATAGAAGCCAACTCCGACAAATACAAGAGTTACCAAACCGTGAACCGAGGCTACTACCCCGACCGTGGCAAGACCTTCGTGACCAACATCGACCCCACCGTCTACACCACCTACGCGGCATGGCTCACGAGCAACGTGCCCACCATCACCGACAACATCACCAACACGTTCTCCACATATCTCTCTGCCACATACGCCTACAAGAGCCTGTGGCGAGTGAACCTCAACGGCCGTATCGACGGATCCAACAAGTTCGGCGACCGCAGCAACGAGAAGTTCCTCCCCATCTGGTCACTCTCGGGCAGTTACAACGTCGGCGAGCTCATCAATGCCACGTGGGTCGACTATATGTCGGTGAAGGCGTCGTATGGTTTCCAGGGCAACATGCTCAATTCGCAGTCGCCCACGATGACCATAAGGAAAGGCACCATGGACAGCTACTACAATGAGTTCACGGCGACTGTCTACAGTCATCCCAATCCAGACCTGAAATGGGAGAAAACCTCGTCGTGGAACCTCGGTCTCGACATGAGCCTCTTCGACCATACCCTCGAAATGGAAATCAGCGCCTACTACAAGAAAACCAAGGATGCCTTCATGACGAAGAAGGTGTCTACCGTCAACGGCACCTCTTCCTATGTTATCAATGGCGGCGACGTGACCAACAAGGGCTACAGCTTCGACGTGACCTACAACGCCATACGCAACAAGAACTTCCGTTGGACGCTCTCAACCTCCATCTCGAAGGTGATCAACAGCGTCGACTCGCGTCCCGACGCGCAGACCTACGACCTCAGCGACTTCCTCACGGGCAACGCCTTGGTGGAAGGAAAGTCGGTCAACACGTTCTACAGTTACAAGTTTCTCGGCCTCAGCCCCAAGGACGGCGGCCCGCTCTTCGACGACTATGCCGACAACCCTGCCGCCCTGCGCGGCCTGAGCAAGTATGACGTCTACACCACCGTGCTCGAAGCCTCGGGCAAGCGCGATGCCGACATCCAGGGCAGCCTCACCAACACGTTCCGCTACAAGAACTGGCGCGCGTCGGTGTCGCTCGGCTACAGTCTCGGAGCCAAGACGCGCCTCTTCGCCATGTATGGCAGCGCCGCCTCCGGACAAGCCTATGGCACGGAGATGTATCCCGAGAAAAACTATAGCCGCGACTATCAGAACCGCTGGATGAACCCGGGCGACGAAACCAAGACCAACATCCCCGCGCTCATCGCCTACAACACCGACGCCTACTGGAAGTATTGCAACCACTGGACACAGAGCAACCAAATAGCTTACAGCGACATACCCACCATAGCCGACAACTATTGGGACATGTACGACTATTCCAACATCCGCGTGGTGAGCGCCGACTATCTGAAGTTGCAGAGTGCAAGCATCACCTACGAGATGCCATCGGCCGCACTGCGCCGCACATGCCTGCAGCGTCTTGCCGTGACCATCTCCGCCTACAACCTGTTCTGCATCTGCGACAAGCAACTCAAGGGACAGACACCCACACAGGGAGGATTCACCACCATCCAACTCAGCGACCGCCCAAGCTTCTCGCTCGGCTTGAACTTAACTTTCTAATCCACCACTTCACATGAATCACAAGATATCAACATATTTAGCGGCAGCAGCCATGGCCACCACCATGTTGTCTGCCTGCAACAGCGGCTTCATGAAGGAATATTCCCAAGACCTGAGCCGCGTGCAGTCGACCGACGACCTCAACGAGCTCATCGTTGGCGACTGCCTCATGCCAAAAGCACTTTTCGAATACAGCGGCTCCACATTCAGTTACGAGAACCCCAACTATGCCGTGCTCCACTTCATGGGCGACGAAATCCAGGAAAACCTGTATATGGAAGCTAACAACGACATTCTCGGAGTGAGGGAGACCTACTATCCTTACTTCACCTGGCAGCAGAACGTCTACATCGACTATGAAGGAAAGACCACACTGAAGAGCAGCGAGCTGACCTACTGGTCGCTCGCCTACGAGAAGATCAACAACTGCAACATGGTGATCGAGGCTGCCGACGAACTCTCCGTCACTTCCGACAACGACAAGATGAAACTGCGCCGCATCAAGGGCGAGGCGCGTTTCCTGCGCGCGTTCTATTATCTCACGCTGGCCAACCTCTACGGCAAGCCATACGCGCCCTCCACAGCCTCCGCCACCCTCACCGTGCCACTGAAGACATCGGGCAAAGTGGAGAACGCTGACTTCGCCCGTGCATCCGCCGCCGACATGTACGCACAGATAGCCGCCGACCTCGAACAGGCTGAGCAAGACTACGAGGGCAACACCGAGTCGCTCTCCATCTATCATGCCAGCCTCGATGCCATCTACATCCTGCGCAGCCGCG
>CAVAGT010000178.1:0-2856 GCA_963588155.1 Lachnospiraceae bacterium
AACCCGGCGTACCGACCACCCATGTGCCACGGAACGGGTTGACGATGTTCACCCAACCCTTTCTGAAATGGCCCTTGTAGTAGTAACGCATCGGAATATTGACGCTGTAAGGTGTCTGCATCTCCTTCTCACACTGCTCGAAACTCTCGTTCTCAAAGTTGAAGCGGTCTTTGAGCAGTCCTTCCTTCAGGAACTTGGAGATGTTGTCGAGGGCGACATGGACGAGTACCACGCCCACGATACTCGTAAGCATATAGAGCCATGTGTTCAAACTAAGGGTAAAGAAGAGAGGTTGCCAATGCAGTCCGAAGAGCCACACTGACAAGGCAATGAGCAATACGCCGCTTACCAAGGGATAGAGCACCAGCTTGCGAGCGTCGAACTCCAAGTGCTTCTTGTTTCGTGTACCGACGCAGGTGATGCAGATGAGCAGGAAGGTCGCCACCTTACTATATACCATGTTGCCGTCGTGGTATATCATCCACTGCTTGATGCGGTCGTGCAGCTCGCACACGATACTGCCCATCGGCGAAGGGTCGATGGCATACTCGAAAAACTCCAGCAACACGGAGATGTATATGACGGCTCTGAATATCTTGTAGAACCCTTGTAGTTCCTTGCTCTCTTCCATAATTATTCTTAAATTATCAACCTATAAGTTGTATGTCTTATATATTTGTATTACCTTTGTGCTATAAAACAATAAAGTTATGAAATTTGACCTTATCACAGAAAACGAACGCCTTTGGGCTGTCAGATACGATGACTGTCTCGACAACGTCCTTGATTCCATTCTCGGACAATGGAACGATGTGGCATGGCTTCGCAGTTTCTTCAAACAAAACATAGAGGACTTGTCATCTTACTTCAAGATTACAGATGTCAATCAGGCTATCTATGACACGATTGAAGACAGCGAACGCTTGCAATGTCTCATTATGGACATCTCCCCGGACGCTGACCTTGACGGGATTTTCCGTCCATTGGAGAACAGTCGTACTTCAGAGATGCTCTTGGGTAAGGAGAAGGCCAGGCTTCGCAATACGCCTCGTCATGCCTCTTGGCTTCGTATCTATGCCATCAAGCTCGAACCGGGTATCTACATCATCACTGGCGGTGCCATCAAACTGACTCGTACCATGCAGGAGCGTGAGCATACCTTGGTGGAACTTGCCCGTATGGAGAAGGTGCGCCGTTTCCTGCTTGACAACGATATTGCCGACAAGGATTCGTTTATGGACTTTTTGAATGAACTCATATAGAAAGGAGGTTTTTATGAGAACTGCTAACGAAATAGTTTCAAAGCTGAAGGAACATCAGTCTTCTACTCCGTCCAAATGGCGCGAGAACGCAGAGTGGCGCATGGCAAACAAGTCTTGGCTTCGCTATTCTCAGCACATCGCCATGATGATGCTCGACAGGATGGAGGAACTGGGTATGACCCAAAAACACCTCTCCGAACTCATGGGGTGCAGCCAGCAGTATGTCTCTAAAGTCCTCAAAGGACAAGAGAACCTGTCCCTCGAAACCCTCTCCAAAATCGAACGCTGCCTCCAAATCCAAATCCTCGGCATCGGTATTGAAGCGTGATGCTATACACCGACGTGGTGCTATTCGTTCAATGTGATAATCGCCCTTGACTTATGGCTTTGCGTCTTCGGCGTTTCCTGCATTGCTCCGCTGCCAACAGAATACAGCCATGCCTTGGCGGTCTGCTGACCGCTCACTTCCGTACTCGTCCAATACCAACAGTCATCGGGCGTGTCGGGCAAGGGTGTGCCGCCGCATTGCTCTATGATGGGATTGACCGTCGCCTTAACATGATATAGTAACCGCATTTGCGCCACACACTGGGGATGTAGGCACTCTGTCCGTATTTCCAGATGTCAAAGACCTTTTCCGCCAAGGGCGAATGAACTTCTGTTGTGCCATAGAGGGCGAAGGTGTTTGTATTGCCGTCGTATGCAGACAGGTCAGCCGACGTGCCTTGGCTCACCCCGATACTATCGGAGAATGCCACAGGGTCGATGTCCCACAGATAGACGGCATAGCCGTTGCCCTCGATGTCCTCGTTGTGGTTGACGTGGAACACCACGGCAATGGGTTGCTTGCCTTGCGCCTTACAATCAGCCAACGGCATCACCTTACCGTCCGTGCAGAGCACATGACAGGGCTGCATACTTGTATCGGGGAAATCCTTGTGGGCATCGCAAGCAGTGAACGCCGTGGCAAGGAGGACGGCGAAGGAAGCCAATGCCGCCTTCGCCCCATACTTTTGTATCTTCTTCATATCGTTCTTCATTTGATGGGGAGTTTTACGCCGAGCACCACACCTGTGCGGAACAGGTCTTCGCCCTTTATCATCACGTCGGTCTTCACCTGCCAGTAGAGTCGCCAACCGCCTCTTAGCACATAGTTGTGCTCATAGCCAAGGTGCGCTCCGCCAAGGAAGTCGTGCGTGTCACTTCCTGCCGACGCTCCAATGCGCAGGTTGCCGTGGTGGTTGCGCCCACGTGCCACACAGGGTTTGTAGGCGATGCCGAAACCATAACTGCGGTAGTTCCGCCAGAAACTTTCTGGACACACATGACCGCAAGCCTCGCAGTCCGCCCACTTGATGTAGCCGTTGGCAAAATACTCCCAGGCGTTGTGGTACTTGGTCTCGTGCTCGTAGGAAACGGTCACGTCAAGACCTCGCTCATAGAGTGCGCCGAAACCGATGCCGATGCGGTCAGTATTGTTCTGCGCCGTGGCTGCCGTGCCTATCGACAGAGCCATCACAAGGGTAAGGATGAGTTTTCGCATGGGTTAGTCCTCCTGCAAGAGTGAAGCGTCAAAGGTGTCGGCGGAGAGTAC
>CAVAGT010000179.1:0-2802 GCA_963588155.1 Lachnospiraceae bacterium
ATGCGCTCGCGCGGCACGATGCTCTTCACCTCGTTGTCGCGTCCGAAATACATGTCAACGGTGTATTCCTTATATACGTTGCGGTCGATATACTCCATGAACAGCAGCTTGTCGTTGTGGATGATGTCGTCGGTCATTTCTTCGGGCTTCGTGATGAGGTGGAGATCGGCGCTTAGCGACCCGTCGTAGGGCTTGGCGAAGAGCGGGAACGTGGGGTGGCGCTTGTCCACGGGGCGCGGCACGCGGATGTCGTGGCTGGCGAAGAAGTCGCCCGTCAACCGCTTGTCGCAGCAAATGTTCACAAACGCCGTGTCGCCCACGATGACGTGGATGCCTTCGGCGAGGAATCGCTCTTTCAGGGCGGCAAGCATTAAGATCTCGGTGTCGATGGTGGGGATAACGATGCCAATGCCATGCTCTTGGCAAATGGAGAGCAAAAGGTCGGGGTATTCGGCTGCCGTCACACGTGGCACGGCAAAGCAACCGTCGCTCACGTAGGCGGCAGGCGCCATGTCGGGGCACATATCGGTGGTATAGACCTTTGCCTCGGGGAAGAAACGGTGGAGCGTCTCCTTGAAATACCTCGTAAGGGCGACACGCTTGCCGGCGGAGGTGATGAGTATGTTAGTTTTTTCCATTGAAATAGTCCATTGTCGCCGATGTGCCATCGGTGGGGTTGATGTCCTTGCGCGAGAGCACGTTGCGGACGGTGAGGAAGAGTATCTTCAGGTCGAGCGCAAGGCTGATATGGTCGACGTAATACACGTCCAACTCAAACTTGCGCGTCCACGAGATAGTGTTGCGGCCGTTCACCTGCGCCCAACCCGACATACCGGGTGTCACATTGTGGCGGCGGTGCTGTTCCTCGCTGTAGAGCGGCAGATACTGCACCAACAGCGGTCGAGGCCCGATGAACGACATATCACCCCGAAGGATGTTGATGAGCTGCGGCAGTTCGTCGATGGAGGTTGAGCGCACAAAGCGACCCACGGGAGTAAGCCGGTCGCCGTCGGGCAGGAGGTTGCCGTCGGCATCGCGCTCGTCGGTCATGGTCTTGAACTTCAGAGCCTTGAATATCCGCTCGTCCTTTCCCGGTCGGTCTTGGGCAAAGAACACACCCGCCCCCTTGTTGGCAAAGTGCAGCAGGATGATGACCGCCAACATCAGTGGCGAGAGCAGGATGAGCAGGAGCAGGGCGGCGAGGAAGTCTATCAGCCGCTTGATGTAGCGAGGATAAATGCCCATGGGTGAGTTAGTTATCTTTCCTTTAGAGGATGGAGAATGCATGGCTACAAATGATGTCTTTCGGCTTTGCAGTGAAAAGGCGTTGGCTTTTCACTGGAACGGCAACGGCTTTTCACTGAAATCCCATCGCCTTTCCACTGCAAAGGCGATGGCGCGAAAACGCGGTTGCTGAAATGTCGCTTTTTCAGAAGCGGAGCGCCATGCTCACGCCTGCTCCCTCAGGCATGGCGAAAGGAGCGAACGCCGTGGAGACGTTGTTCTTCTTTACGGTCACCTTCTTGGCTCCCTTGCAGATGTAGGCGTCGCAGAGGTTGTAGATGTACATGCCGGCTGCCACGCCAATGGCGAGATACCCCATCTGTCGGTACGACTTGGCCTTTGAATCCCAGCCAAAGCCCTTGTAATAGCGGTCGCGGTCAAAGAAATAGATGGCACCACAGATGCTGGCTGCCTCGGTTGCCCATATCACGACTGCCTTGTCGTATTGGCCCTTGTTCCACTGTCCGAGACCGGGGATGATCGACTGCACCATAGATTTGGCTCCGCACGGTTCTGAGACTGAGAAGTCGTCGTAGACTGGCTCGGTGTTCATCTTCGACACGGCAAAGAGCTGGTAGAGAGTGTAGTCCCAGTTTTGGCGCACGTCGCTATCGAATATCTCCTTCGTGTCGACCAAGCGGTAGCGGAACCACTTGTCGCCGAACGTCACGGTCTGGCTGAGCGTGTCGATGCGGGCATCGTCGGCGTTGAGTCCGTTCTTCTCGGCGAGCTTCTTGGTAAACTCGGTCATGCGGTTCTCGTAGAGGAAGTCCTTGTCGGTGAAGAATGGTTCAGCGTAGATAAACTCATAGGTATCGTTGCTGCGTTGGGCGTTGAGTTTCTCTACAGCTTTCTCGCTTGCCCACTGCGGTTTGTGGAATTGGGCACGGCAGGGCAGAGCCGCAACCAGGCAAATCCAAAGTGCCGCAAGGCACAATGCATGTTGGGTGAAGTTTTTCATAATGATATGGTATTTTTTTGTGTGTTCTTGTTTTTCGTTTTAAGGTGGAGAATACGCGTGATGCAAATATTATGTAGGGACTTTGAGTTTGTGTTTTAAGGGATGAGGACTGTATTCATCAGGAATTTCCTCGCCATTAGCAAGCATTGTCACTATACGATACAAACGTTCCACCTTTTCAGAATTCTTGCTGAAACGTTTGAAGTCTTTCTTGAACTGCGAGGTTCTGCGGATTTCTTTCATCACTTCAAAATTGACTCCATAAAACTTTGCACACTATCCATGCAGACAGACTCATCCTTACCGTTTTCGGCATCACGCATGGCTTTAAGCGTTACTGCATTGGGAGTCTCGTCGTTTATCAACACTTCTTCTGAAGCATTGTCTGACATATTCAAAACCTTCACACCATCGATGGCCTTAAGCACCTCCTTGAGATGCGCCAATATGGTTTTGTTCTCAATTTGTAGGGTTAATGTAGTCATAGTTCTTTTTGTTTTGTCTACTAATTTAAGCGAACGGCTTATGCCATCTTTATTGTAAAATTAGTAAAATTC
>CAVAGT010000180.1:0-2769 GCA_963588155.1 Lachnospiraceae bacterium
AATATTTATGGCAACTAACTTAAAATCAATTAGTTTGGTTCTGTTAGCCTGGGGGAGACTGTCCGAGAACCCCATATAACGAATATGCTTTAAGCGGCAGGCTGGTTTATTGATTACATTTACGGTTGTATCTTCTTGATTATCAATTAATTTTATTATATTTGCAAGTGGATATTCTATATAATGTATGGCCTACAAAAAAGGAGAAGACAGACATCAGAGGGTGATTTTCCCCGATTGTATCGAAGAGTATGTGGAGGCGGATGCCCCCGTGCGACTGTTCGACGCTTTCGTTGACAGCCTTAAAGTGGATGAACTTGGATTTATACGCAGTACTCCTGCAGAGACTGGCACTCCGGGGTACGACCCTCGCGACTTGCTCAAACTATACATCTACGGTTACTTCTATCAGGTACGTTCATCTCGCAAACTTGCCCGCGAGTGCAAGTGCAACATCGAGGTGATGTGGCTGCTATGTAAGCTGACTCCAGACTTTCGTACCATTTCAGATTTCCGCAAGGACAATAAGGGGGCGATAACCAAAGTGTACAAGGAATTCAACAAGTTCTGTATGGGGCTGAAACTTTTCTCCAAGTCATACATCTCCATTGATGGCAGCAAGTTCAAGGCAGTGAATGCCAAGGACAACAACTTCACTCTGAGCAAACTTGACGACCGCATCAAGCGTCTTGACGAGCATATCGCCGTCTATATGGAAGAACTTGATGCCTACGACCAGGAGGAGGGACGCAAGCTGTCGAAGGAAGATTTGCAACATAAGCTCGACGTCTGCAAGGACCGCAAAGAACGTTATGAGGGCTATCGTAATACGCTTGAGGAAAGTGGCGAAAGCCAGATATCCCTAACCGATCCGGACTCCCGGCTGATGAAAGCCAACGAAGGTTTTTGTGTCGGCTATAATGTTCAGACGGCTGTTGATGCGGAGAGCCATATGATAGCAGGCTTCCAAGTGACAAACAACCCTACAGACCATGGGCAGCTTACAAGCGTTGCGTCAGAGGTGAAGGCCGACTATGGTGTTGACATTCTTGAATCTACCGCGGACAAAGGGTATGAGTGTCCCGAGGACCATGCCGATGCGCTGGCCAACGGCATCGTACCGAATGTCATCCAGCGTGACGGCGGTTGTACGGAGCTGGTTCAGTTCGACTATAACGAGGTCACGATAACTGACGAGCAGAAGGCCAGCACAAAGCCGGAAGACCTGAAAGCATGCCTTGAAGCAGGGATAATACCGGATGCCTACAAGGATATCCTGACCGATGCACAGACTGTAGAAATAAAGGGATACACGTCCGACGTCTCAGACTCTGCGGTACTGAAGATGACCCCTGAACAGATGCGCGCAAAGGCTCTTGAGGGATACTTCGTCAGGGACGCCGAACGCAATCTTGTCTATTGTCCACAAGGAGAAATCCTCAGGCAAAAGTCAATCAAGAGAAACGGCATGATTCGCTATTGCAACAAGCTCGCATGCAAGAAATGCCAGCGCAAGTGTACAGCCCAAAAGTTCAAGGAGGCGGACTTCAGCAAGGACACCTTGATAAAGGCGACAGAGGCAAAGCGCAAACAACTCAAAGAAGAGAACAAGGACAAACCGAGGCCTCCGAGAATGAAGGTCGTGAAGAAAGTAGTCCGTTACGTTTTACATCTCGACCAAAGCAAGATGGATAATCGGAAATGCCTCTCCGAGCATCCTTTCGGAACCATAAAGCGAACACTTGGACAATACTATTTTTTATTGAAGGGAAAGATGAAAGTCACTGCTGAGATGGGGCTCTTCTGCCTATCTTACAACCTTCGCCGTGCCATATCCCTCATTGGAGTGTCTGCATTGGTCGCTTCACTTAGATAATGACCTGAAGGGGCCATGCACCATCGAAAAACACGCTCTACCACTGCTCATATTGGCCATTTTAAGCCATTATGGCGACACGTTTGACACAAACTGAAATTTTATGCTGGATTTTTTACGCCCTTAGATGGGCTTAGGCGAAGTCGCGATAGCAGCTCTATCCTTTGGAATGTGTCCCAAAGCGGCGTTTTCGGACGGCCTGGGGGGGTAAAATGTTGGTTGGCGCGTACGGGCTCTACATCATCAGTGCCTTTCTGATTAGCAGGTACTATGGGGCGTTCTTCGCCGACCATTACACCATCTATCATGTGGCACTCTATTTCAGTTGCCTGTTCCCGTTCGTGACGGGAGCCGTATTCTGCAAGTACGCTGACCGTGAGTGTCCGCAGTGGCTGGCACGCCTGATGCCGAAATCGCAGCCCGCATGGGTACTGCTCTTTGTGCTGGTATTCCTCTTCGGTTGTCTCACCCACTGGGCACCGCTGAGTCCGTTTTGCCAGTTCGCCATGATCGTGTGCTTTGTCCGCATCCGTTGGTTTGAAGGCATAAAGAAAGTGTTGCGCCTCTTCGGCAGATACAGCACTGTGGTATGGTTTATCCACACATGGTTTTGCTATTACCTCTTCAAGGAGTATATCTACGGTCTGCATTACCCCCTGCTGATGCTCGTGGCTACAATGGCAGTAAGCATCGCCGTGGGCTATTTCATCCTAAAGGTAGACAAATGGACAACCCGCCTGCTGGGGCTAGATGCACGTAAATATCATAAATGAGATAATCTTCAAGAAGAGTAGAATAAAATCTATTAGTGTCCGGTAAAAACTTTGCAACCAGCAAGTCCCGTAGGGACGACAGATTATAGCGCAGGGGCTTGCCCCTGCGTTTATGTATTT
>CAVAGT010000181.1:0-2766 GCA_963588155.1 Lachnospiraceae bacterium
GATGATACACCCTTTGGCATACAGGAAGGAGGTGAGGAATGAGACAAACAGAACTAAAAATAGGCGATTGGGTGTCCTTTGATGGCACTCCAGTTAAGATAAAGGAGACGACGCCCACCCGTGCGCTAATTGATACGTCACTCTGTAAAGATTTTGCGAGTGACGAGGCTTGTGCTACACTTAGGAACCTCTCTCCCATCCCCCTCACAGAAGACATCCTTAGGAAGAATGGGTGGAAAGAGAAAGTATGGTCAGGGGAAAATGTTTACACAAGTGGATGGTATGCACTTTTGAGAGTAGGACAAGAAGGCCTTTGGGCATTCCGTCATTATGATGATTTACTTACCACAATCCAATCAGTCCACGAACTCCAGCACCTTCTCTGGGCACTGGGCATGGACGATGATTTGAAGATATAGTATTAACCGCCTTCGGGTATAAACAAAAGTATATGAAGACATATGTATTTACAGTGACCGCCACCCTCTGTGAGGATGAGGAATTAACAAGAGAAGAAGCTCGGCAGGACTTGGAAGAGTGGCTGAAAATAAACGAGAATGACTCTGATTTCATGGGCTGTTCTTCGTTTGAGAAGATAGATATTGAGTAACTAACACTATGAACATCGTGATACCAACTATCCTGACGGTGATTAATACCATCCTCTGTTGGGTAGTATGGCACAGATTAGGCAGGCAAGACGTAATCAACGACTTGATGAGATACTACAACACTGCTTGCCAACTGACCGAACAACAGCACCGTCTTATAGAGCTTCTCAAACGGGAGAACGCAGAGCTTACAATCGAGAACAACGAACTCAAAAAACTCAAACAACAACAATGAAGAACAACGAAAGACAAGAGATGGTAAACCATCCGTCACACTACAGTTGGCTCAAAGACCTCTGCGGCGTGGAACCGATAGACATCTGCCAACACTTCGGCTTCAACATCGGGTGCGCACTCAAATACCTCATGCGCAACGGGAAGAACGAGCTTGGCATGACCTCCACCGAGCAGCGCATACAAGACCTGCTCAAAGCGCAATTCTATATCAACTACGAGATTGATACCCTGCGCCGACAGCTGGCAGAGGCGGAGAAAACCACCCGTCAGTCCTCATCGCCTACATCGGTAAGGGACGTTATCCTACCATCGGACAACGCCAGCACCCTATGACCGCCCTCGAAGAAATGTCGTTCCGCCACATCATCTCCCAACTCGAAGACGAAAACCGACAGCTCAGAGAGGAGACGAAACGACTACGACTCGCAATAAGAAACTATCTAAACGATTAAGCACATGGACACCGCAGACCACAACCGCATCACCTCGCAGATAGGCGTGCTGAAGCAGGTAGCCAACGACTACCAAGGCAAGACGATAGAAAACATCATTCAGCAGATGGAGGCGAGAGTAAAAGAATAACACAACATGGCGCATTACTACATCGACAACCAGCCAAGCGTCGGATATGTCGTCGCACAGCTCGACACCAGCGGACTTGATGATGGCTACCTCTCCAACCGATACGTCCGCAACTTCGGAGACCGACAGTCAGACGCTATCGAGTTCCGCGACGACTGCAACAACGGCAAAATTGACCCACGGCGCATCAAGCTGCTCAAGGATACATATACGCCACAACCCTACAAATACCTTGGCAACGGCAATCTCAGAAAAAACAACTCTTAAAACACACAACAATGATGCAACTTTTAATCAAAGGTCTCCGTGACAAGGCACTGAGAATGTATCACAAACAAACAAGCAAAGCACAATGATAGTAAAGTTCAAGAAACTCGCAAAAGACGCGGTTATCCCACGCTACGCCCACTCAACCGACGCTGGCATGGACTTGGCCGCCACACGCCTCTCCTTCGACGAGCAAGGCAACGTAGTTTATCACACCGACCTCGCAGTGGAGATACCCGATGGTCACGTTGGCCTTATCTTTCCTCGCTCCTCCGTGTGCAAAAAGGAGCTGTACCTCACAAACAGTGTGGGCGTGATAGACAGTGCCTATCGTGGCGAGATAACCGCCAAGTTCAAACCCTCATCCGTGTTCGACGATGGGGGCTACTCCCACACCAAGCTCATACCGAGGATTTACAAGCCAGGCGAGCGGTTCGCGCAGCTCATCATCCTCCCTTATCCCCACATCGAGCCGCAAGAGGCATTGCAGCTCTCAACCACAGACCGTGGCACGGGCGGCTACGGCTCAACAGGAGAATAAGCCCAACATCAACACGCCAAGGCATAATAAGCCCATCAAGCCTATTATGCCTACAAACCAAAACATCAAAGCATGAACGACAGCATCTTTTCCTCATACAACCAGCACGCCATCGACGACATCGCCGACGCTATCGAGGATTACCTATACGGCCACGAACTCACCGACCCCGAAGTTGGCGACTGCATCACAGACCTCGACCTTGACGACTCCGAGGAGGCAGATTATATCATCGACCATCACCACACCATGCCCAACCGCTACGGCTACCGTTTCGGCACGCTCCGGCAGCTCAAACGTGCAGTCCGTAGCCTACGCAAGGCGGCGGTCTACGCCCAGCGTGTCGATTGGCTCCTCTGTGGCGACGACTCCGAGGAAACATTCATGCAGCGACTTTTCACCGACCTTAAGGACATAGCGCAAGGCCGACAGGTCGATTATTCCAAGTAAAACATTTTTCCATCAACCGTGCCCATTGAGCCTACCGTGCCCATTGAGCCTAAAACACAAAAACAAACATGACAAGAG
>CAVAGT010000182.1:0-2734 GCA_963588155.1 Lachnospiraceae bacterium
CCGCCAACGCTATAAACCGCTGGGCAGGGGCGGCCCCTGTGGCCGTCCGCACCCCGCATGGATATCGTATCGCACCCCGCATGGATTTCCGCACGGATATGCAATCATAAAGGGGCGCATAGTTTCAATCTAAATAGACTGAAACTATGCGCCCCTTGCTATCGGGCAGTTGTGACGACCTTAGATGTAGTTGAAGCCGTGGATGGCTTGGACGAAGCGCTCGGCGTAGTCCCACGAGGTGTAGGGCCAGTGGAAGCCGAGGCGGCGAAGCACCTGCGTGGTGTAGCCGTTCTCATATCCGAGCCAGCGCACCACGTGCTTGGTCTCGTCCTCGTTGTAGGCAAAGAGAGGTTGCAGCTTGGAAACCACCGTCTCGTCTTTCAACTTCTCCTGTATCATCTTGTTGAACTCCTCGTCCTCCATGGGCTTGATGTCTACGCCCACGGTATGGAGAATGTCCAAGACATCGCCCAACGGGATGCTGTGGTTGTTGTAAGGATGGAACACCACCATCTCCTTCGGGGTCTGGGCAAGCAGGCGTATGGCCTGGCAGACGGCATCTATCGGCGAGAACTCGCAAGGCTCGTCGAGCGACGCGTAGGTTACGCCCCGAAGGGTTGCCAAGGCGGCGATGCGCCCCATGAAGGCATTGCTCTTGAAGTTGATCTGGAACTCACCGTCGCTGTTGCGCGGCGCCAAGTTGCCCACGCGCATGATCTTTGCGTTGAGCCCGTTGTCGCGGACGGCAGTGAGAACTATTTTCTCCGCCTCATACTTAGACCTCACATATTGGTTGTCGAGTCCTTGGCCATAGTCGAAAAGACGCTCGTTGAGCATGGTGGTGGCGGCAGGCACGCCGTCTACGCTCTGCCCTGCGATACTCGCCGTGGACACGTGGACAAGGCGAGCATGGTGGGCAAGGCACCAGTCTACCAGCAGGCGCACGCTCTCCACGTTCACCTTCTCGATGTCGTCGCCGGCAGAGAAGTGTTTCACGTTGGCGGCACAGTTGAACACCGTGTCGGCATCGTCGGGCAACTGGTCGAGGCAGCGCGGGTCGGTGAGGTCGCCCCCGATTATGCGGATGCGCTTGTCGAAGAGTTCCTCGTCTATGGTATTGAAATAATAGAAGAAGAGAGTGCGGAGTCGCTTCTCGGGCGTGAGGTCGCGTTTGCCACGCAGCACGCAATAGATGATGCCCGTCTCCTTTTGCAGCAGCTCGTGGAGCATGTGGATGCCAAGGTAGCCCGTGGCTCCCGTGAGCACCACGTTGCCAATGGCCTGGCGCTCGCCCGTGCGCAGGGCATCGAGCGTGTTGGCCTCGAGCACGTCGGCAAACGCCGACTTGGGCAGCGCGGCTTCCCTGTCCACGGTAATCGTTTGAGTAGGCACCGCGGCCTGAGCAGCGTTCTGCATGACGTCGATGAAGATGGCGAGGCTTCGCGGCGTCTTGTATTTGAAAAGATCCTTGAAGGTGACGTTGTAGCCCTTGGTCATCAGCGCCGCCACCACCTTTATGGCACTGAGCGACGTGCCGCCAAACTTGAAGAAATCGTCGTTGGCACCCACTTTCTCCTTCTTCAGCACGCTGGCATAGACCTCGGCGATGGCGGTCTCGATGTCTCCCTCGGGAGCCACAAAACTGTCTTGCTTGGCCTCCAGCAGGTGAGGCTCGGGCAGGGCGCGCGTGTTGGCCTTGCCGTTGGGCGTGAGCGGCATCTCGTCGAGCTGCGTGTAGGCGGTGGGCACCATGTAGTCGGCAAGGCGCGCGGCGAGGAATTCCCTCAAGGCATCGATGTCTATTTGGCGGTCGGCAGTGAAGTAGGCGCAAAGGTGCTCCACGCCGCCAATCTCTCTCACCACCACGCTCTTCATCAGCACGCCCTCAAACTGGCCGATGAGGGTCTCTATCTCGCCCAGCTCGATGCGGAAACCACGCAACTTCACCTGGCTGTCGATGCGGCCGAGGAACTCTATTTGCGCGTCGCCGTTGTAGCGCACGAGGTCGCCCGTGTGGTACACCTTGAAGGTCTTGTCGCCAGCCTTGATGTCGCAGAACCGCTCGGCAGATAGCTCCTCGCGGTGCCAATAGCCTCGGGCTATCTGGGTGCCGCTCATGCAGAGTTCGCCTGCCACGCCCTGCGGCAGGAGCTTTCCCTCGCAGTCGACCACGAGGCCCAGCTGGTCGTAGAGCGGACGGCCGATGGGTATGTTGCGGTATTTCTTGCCTGGGGTAACGTCGAAGAAGGTTGACATCACCGTAAACTCCGTTGGGCCATAGCCGTTGATGAGACGGCACTTGCACTCCGGTGCCACGGTCATCTTCTCACCGCCCACCAAGAGGTATTTCATTGGCAGGTCGGGATACATCTGCAGGAGCATCTGCCCCAACTGCGTGGTGAAGGTGCCGCCCGTGATGCCGTTTTTCACGATGAAGTCGCTCAGCAGGGCGAAGTCCTTGCGCGCCTCCAGAGGCACGGGATAGAGCGTTCCGCCAACGATGAGCACGGGGTAGAGGCTCTCCACCGAGGTGTCGAAGGAAAAGCTGGCGTGGCAGCAGATGCGGCTCGTCTCGTCGTGGTGCCACTCGTGGGCGGCAAACTGCACAAACTGCGCCTTGCCCCTCTGTGGTATCATCACGCCCTTGGGCTTGCCCGTGGAGCCAGAGGTATAGATCATGTAGGCCAGGCTGTCGGGCGTGGCGAGGTTGATGTCGTTGGGGCGCGAAGGGTCG
>CAVAGT010000183.1:0-2692 GCA_963588155.1 Lachnospiraceae bacterium
AATTTCTTCTGAAATGTTCCTTGTGATTCCGCAGGAATCCTTGTGATCCGCTTGGAATCCGCGGCTTTCTGCGCCAAGCATCAATCACAAAGTATTGATACCTACTATTTTACAAGCAAAAAGCCTTGTTGTATCTCTGAGGCTATATCTTAGATTTTACAAGCGTGTAACACCCGTGTAACACCATGGGCGTATATCCTTTCTTGTACATACCCACAAATGGATATAATAAGATGTAGCACCTTATTTAAAAGAACGATTTTAGCACCTTCTGTACCGCGCAGTATTGCTATGTATCAGTAAATGTGCATTTTATGGTTAGTTAGTTATAGAATAAGACAGACTTTTCTTCTTCTCTCACATCGCGCTGCAATACCTTTGCAAACGCTTACTCACCGGTGAAGCGAGCCAAATAAATGCTTGGGAGGATTGTGTTCTGACGAATAGCTACCCCTAATAACCTATGCACAAAGGTACTAAGAATAAATGAATTATCCGTCATTTCTACTCTTTTTCTGTACCCTTTCACCGCAGGAAAGGCCGCTTTACCCAACAGGACTCGCTCTTTGGCAATTTTCCAACAACAAAAAGAGTAATTCATATGAAGGAATATATGAAATGGATTCGGTCAATCCAAATCCACGCCGACAACGAGGGTAAGGTGAACAATCCCATAACCCGAAGTATTGAACCCGAAGAAGAGCAGTCTATACGCAACGCAGCTCATCGATACAACAAGACCTACGGACTGCATAGAAACATCCGGGTCAGTGTTCATCTCAATTGGGAGAACAAAACGATTACCGTCGTCGGAAGAGACATCTCGCAAGGTGAGGAACGTAATTCAAACTACATTAAAAACAAGTAACATGAACAACTACGGCAGAAGAACGTCGCCATCCAAGGTGACAATACAAGAGCTCAAGCAGATGGTCATCGATTCTGAAGAGACCATCTGGAACGTGGCACAACTCGCTGAAATCATCGGCACATCGCCACAAGCTATTCGCAAACGCATCATGCGTGGTGCAATACCAGCGCACAAGGAGGGACACTCGTGGTACATCCTCAAAAGCGAATACATCAGTAATCTGAGATGTAAATAATATACCTCAATAACCTAAGTCCCTGCCTTTGTTCGTCGTGAGGACGAGTAAGGGTGGGGCATTTTTCAATGATGAGAAGAAATGATAAGACAAGAAATCATCGATGCCGTCAATGAACGGGCGGACATCGTACAAATAATTGGCGCACACGTCCAACTGCGCAAGTCGGGAGTGAGATACGTGGGATGCTGTCCGTTTCATAACGAGCGGACTCCCTCTTTCTATGTGTTCCCCAACACGGGAACGTACAAATGCTTCGGCTGCGGTGAGGGCGGCGATGTCATTCATTTCTTCCAAAAACAAAACAACGTCACTTTTAGTGAGGCTGTAAAAGGTTTGGCATCGCAATATGGCATTACCATAGAAGAGGAACAGGAATCCACCGAGGCAAAGCAAGAGCGACTACATCGTGAGGCTCTACTCATCGCTCTCGAAAAGGTAGCCAAGTATTACCGGGAGCAGTTCTTACAGAGCAAGGAAGCACAAGCATACGCCTACAACCGTTGGGGCGAAGAATATTGCACGCTCATTGATATGGGCTTCTCTCCTGACGACGGGCGTGGCATCAGCGGTTTGAATATCAAGACGGAGTTCCTAAAAGAGTTAGGACTGGTCAATCGTGGCGGTTATGACGCACTCCATGGGCGTATCGTCATTCTCATCAAAGACCGCTCACGACGGGTCATAGGATTCACAGCTCGCACGATGGGCGATACCCAACCGAAATATCTCAACTCCGCAGATAGCATCCTCTTCCACAAGAGCAAGGTGTTGTTTGGCATTGACGCAGCATGGAGAACGGCGGCGAAACAAGAGAAATTCTTTCTCGTGGAGGGTGCGCCGGATTGTATGCGCTTGCAGAGCATCGGTATTCTGAACACGGTGGCGGTGCTGGGTTCTGCATACGGGGAGCAGCACTACTCTATCATCAAAAAGGTGGCGACGAAGGTGTGTTTTCTGCCTGACGACGACCCACCAAAGCAAGGTGAACAATTCGGGCATGGCATACAAGTGGTGATGGATGCCGGGAAACGGGCAATGGAGTGCGGACTATCGGTATTGGTAAAGGAAATCCCCGACGGCACGAACACGCACAAGCAAGACCCCGACTCTTACTACACCTCACAGAACATTTTTAACGCTGTCGAGGAAACGGACTTTATCCTTTGGCTCGCTGACAAACTATTTCCATTGGCAACTACAACGGAGGAGCAACGCCAAGCGGTGAAGCGCATCGCAAACCTTCTCTCGCTCATCAACGACGAGACGGGCATCCAAATGTATATCGGGAAACTCTGCAAATTCTACCAAGGGAAACGACTTTGGCAACAGGCGGTGGATGCGGAACGCAAGGCGCGTGAGGAATCTGCCAAACGAGAGGACGACCAACGTGAGAACGACCTATACAAACGCTATGGCTTCTATGTGGACCACGGCGAATATATGTCGGTAAACGAGAAAGGCGGTGTCTACGAATGGTCTAACTTCACGATGATGCCACTATTCCATATCAAGGACAACATCAACCCGAAACGTATCTACAAAATCAAAAATAAAATGAATGTTATGGAGTTGGTGGAACTAAA
>CAVAGT010000184.1:0-2676 GCA_963588155.1 Lachnospiraceae bacterium
GCCATGAGGTTCTCATACATCCAGTTGAGGTAACGCTCCTTGTCCCAGATGTCGCCATACATCTTCTCCTCAAACTCCTTCATCTCGGAGTTGTCGAGCGTCTGCTCCGCATCCTTGATGGCTTTCTGCACAAGCGGATTGCGACGTATGTATATCTTCTTGGCATAGTCGGCACCGCTGGCAAAGGGAGGGTCGATATATACCAAATCCACCTCCACGCCCTGCTCCCTGAGATAGGCGCAAGTGGACAGACACTCGCCGTGCATGATGAGGTTGTTGCGGGCATTGTCGCCCTTCTTTTCAAGCCGCTCCACCTCGTAGAGCGGCATTCCTCGCTGAATATGCTCCACGATGCGGTTGTTGTCACGGTAGCGGAGTATTCGGTGGGTGCGCACAAAGTTGTCAAGGAGAGCCTGACCCTCCAATGTGTCGGGATAGTATGGAATGTATTTTACTGCCATTGCCTTGTATTAATCTTGAAAGAAGTCGTTAATCATTTGTTTTGTCTTCGCCATGCGCTTCTCCGGCGACAGCGTGTCTTCGAGGTAGAGGTACTGGAAGCGGCGGCGGTGGCAAGCCTCGTTGTTCTTTGGCACAAACACCTGCTCCATGAAGTCCCTGCGCTCCTTGAACTTGGCGGCGTAGCCCTCGCCTTTGGTCTCGATAATGCAGATGTGGTCTATCTTGCCCCCGGTGTCACGGCTGAGCACAAGGAAGTCGGGAACATACAGTCCGTCGTATTCCCAGTGCTTGCCTACCTTGCGGTAGCAGCGTATCTTGAACTCCGTGAGCGTGTCGTCGCCGTTGAAGTAATACTCCAGTTGCTTGTCTTTCATCATCGGTATGAGTCCCTGCACGAAGTACTCCATTTCCAAGTTGCTGTCAAAGCGATAAGGCAGATAGTGGTAGGTCTGGTTGCGTTCGGGATGGGTGTCCACGCCCATGTTCTTGAACTTCAACAGTGTCTGCACCTGTTCTTCGGGCATTCCCATCTTGCGCATCTGCTCCACCACGGCATAGACCTCTTGCGGTATGTCGCCCTTTTCCGGATTGGTGTCCCAAGCCAAGATATTCTCCACCACTTCCTGCGAAGGATAGAAACGGCTGTCATCAGCCACATCAAGCGGCTTGGGATGCTCCACGGAAAGGATACTCGCCGTGTCGGGCACTATCTCTTCCACAATGCGGTAGTCGCGCTTTGGCACGAAAGCCTTGCGGATGTTGGCGCGTATGAGCTGGTGGTCGTAAGCAGCGTCTTCCATGCGAAGCACCCCGTCGCCGTCAGCCACGGCCTTGGTTGTCGTATTGAATATGGAGTGCAACTGTTCATCATACTCCAACAAGTTTTCCATGGATAAAGTCTCGAAACTTTCCGCCGCTATATTTTCCAGCCACCATCCGTAAGTGAGGGTTTCGCCCTCCTCGCACAACAGTTCCTGATAGTCCACCACTTTGCCCGTAATGTCCTGCACGGTGGCCATCGCCGCATCCGCCCTTGCCAGCAAGCCCGGGTCGGCAAGCCTTGCGGCTGTGTCGGGCTGCTCTTCCACCACTTGTGTCTCATACTCAACCTTGAGCTGGTAGAAGTCGATGGGCGGCACTTGCATCTTGTCCATGCGGGAGTGCCGCTCGATATGCTTGAGTTCCGCCGCCGGCTTGTTGCTGAATTCCTGGAGCGTGATGTTCTGCTGCTGTTTCAGTTCCTTGTTGAGCTTGTCGGCGTTCCACTTGTTCATCCAGATGAGAGCCTTCTCCCGCTCGCCGCGTGTCACTTGGCGCAAGCACCGGCAAGAAGTCTGCAACACCATGTTCTTGGGACAAGCTCCCTCATGTGGCAATATAACCCCGGTGAGGCTCTTGCAGTCCCATCCCTCCTTGCCTATCTGCACCAGCAAGACTATGCGAACCTTGGAAGAAGGGGAATCGAGCATTGTGAAAGCCGCCTCCGAGCCTTCCGGCTCAGGATATTTTATGCCGCCGGCCTTTGACGAGGCGCTTCCCTTGTGACGCTTGAGCACTGCCTCGGTGGGATTAAGTCCATATTCAGCCACTATATCGGAAACAAGAGGACAGACTTCCTCCTCAAGCGTTGGTATCTGCCCACAATAGACGGCAAGTTTGGCTTGGGTGCCGTCGGCGTATGTAGTGTCCTTGTATTTGTCGAGAAACTCGCGCACACCATTGTTCACGATGTCAGCAAGGTCGTTGTCGGCAAACTTCACCTCCGGCCGCTTCAGGAAGTTGTCGATGCCCTCTATCAGCGGATAGTAATACACCACGTTGGTAATGTTGGTGTTCTTGATGTCAAAACTGCCGCCAAGGGTCACTTTTTCGGCTTTCTCCAGATAGGGAGTGCCCGAGAAGCCGAGCACATTGCAGAACGACTTGTTCACCGTGGCCCACTGGGTAACGACCTGACGGAGTTTTATCTCTCCGTCGGAAGCATGGTGTACTTCGTCTATGAAGATGGAAAGCGAAGGTATTTCGCCTATCGTACTGCGAAGCTCGTTGGCTATCGTCTGCTGGCGAAGCTCGTCTGCCGAATACATATTTTTCTGCTTCTCGTCGTTCTCCTCCCATCTATCCAAGATAACTTTCTCGGCGTTGGTGACGGCCACCAATCCCATCATCGCCCTGTCCTGCAAGTATTGGTTAACTTTCCGGGCGTTGGGGTTC
>CAVAGT010000185.1:0-2660 GCA_963588155.1 Lachnospiraceae bacterium
CGTCAGTAATAGGAATACCGTATTCTCGGCCATTATCCACTTTCTGTAATTTTGTACCAGCTTGGTACAAAAAATCCTTTTGTGATGAATAGAACAAATACCACTGGCGTATTTTATATAGGTTTGACCACGAGAATCCATCCGCATGAGGGAATTCCGAGCGCAAGTCAAGGCTCAACCTTTTCATGAAGTTTGCTTATCCCAAGATTTGGCTGGCGTGTTCCTTCACTTTTAGTTGCCGCACAGGTTGAATTTACAGGATAAATGCTTATCTTTGCCACATATTAAGAAAAAGGAGCATAGACTATGGCAGCAAGATTCTATCCAGTGGGCATACAAACGTTTGAGAAGGTAATAAACGGCAACTATCTCTATGTTGATAAGACCGAGTACATCTACCGCCTAACCCATGCCAATGGCACTTATTTCTTTCTGAGCCGGCCTCGCCGTTTCGGGAAGTCATTGCTCGTGTCTACTCTCCAAAGCTATTTCGAGGGAAAAAAGGAGTTGTTCAAGGGGCTTGCCATGGAACATTTGGAGAGAGAATGGACGGAATATCCCGTGCTGCATTTCAGTATGGCCAGCGGCAAGCACATGGAGAAAGAGCAGCTGAACAGGTATTTGGCTGACATCTTGGATGAGCAGGAGGAAAAATTTGGCTACAAGAGCGACAAGACAGATGCCAACATTCGCTTCAAAGACTTGATAATGTCCGCCTACAAGCAGACGGGCAGGCAGGTAGTGGTGCTCATCGATGAGTATGACGCTCCTCTATTGGACGTGGCCCACGAGGAAGAAAGTCTGGAAGTGCTACGCGAAGTGATGCGCAACTTCTACAGCCCCCTGAAAGATTGCGACCCTTACCTGCGCTTCGTGTTTCTCACGGGCATCACCAAGTTTTCACAGCTCAGCATCTTCAGCGAGCTGAACAACATCACCAATATCTCCATGAACGACGACTATGCCGGCATCTGCGGCATCACCAAGGAGGAAATGCTCACGCAGATGGCCAATGACATTGAGCAGCTCGGCAGGAAAATGAAGCTGGACAAGGACGAGGTGGTGAGAAAACTCAAAGAGAACTATGACGGTTACCATTTCTCCGCCTTCTCGCCCGACGTGTTCAACCCGTTCAGTCTGCTCAACTGTTTCGCGGAGGGAAAATTCGGAGCTTATTGGTTCAGCTCAGGCACACCCACCTATCTCATCAACATGATGCGAAAGTTTGACACCTTGCCCACCGACATCTGCCGGGTAGAGGCCGACGAGAGTGAATTCGACGCGCCGACGGAAAACCTGACCACCATCATGCCGCTGCTCTACCAAAGCGGCTACATCACCATCAAGGACTATAACCGCGACTACAACTACTATATTCTCGACATGCCAAACAAGGAGGTAAAGGTGGGGCTGACGAGGGCACTCATCCCATCGTATGTGACCCGGAACACGCTCTCCACCACCAACACCGCACGCCGCATCGCACAAGCTCTCGACAAACAAGACATGGACGCAGCCCTGCGGCTTCTGCAAGATTTCCTCGGCACCGTGCCCTACTGCAACGTCACCAACCACGAGGGACACTACCAGCAGATGCTCTTCATCATCTTCTCGCTCCTCACCGCCTACATGGTGGACGTGGAGGTGCACACGCCCAAGGGCAGGGTTGACATAGTAGTGCTCACGCGTACCGACCTCTACATCATCGAACTGAAGATGGACAAGGGCGCACAAACAGCCCTGCAGCAAATCAACCTCAAAGACTACGCCCAGCGCTTCGCGCTCTGCGGCAAGCCAATCACCAAGGTGGGCGTCAATTTCGACTCAACGAAGGGAAACATCGAAGATTGGAAGATTGAGGCATAAAAAAACGACACAAAATCGTGCCCCTTCGGCATTGCACTGAAAAGGCATCGGCATTCCATTGGAATGCCGATGCCTTTTCAGTATAAAGCCGATGCCTTTTCAGTGCAATGCCGATGAGTGCAAAAACTGGTGTCAAGGGTGCCTGATTCTACGGAAGGTATTGCAAGTGGTTCATGGCATGGCCTCCCCACATGGTCTGGTCAACAAACTGGAAGCCTATGGCTCGGTAAAGGCGCTCCGCCCGAGGGTGCGTGTGGTCCACGAGCAACCCTATCGGCTGTGTTCCGTAGCGTTTTATGGCCTCATTTATGAGCTGGGTGGCTATGCCCCGCTTGCGGAAGTCTGCTTTCACGCATAGCGAGTCAAGGTAATATTCGCCAGCCTTTGTCTCCTCATCCATGGCGGAGAAGTCGCGGCCAAGAAACTCGCGCGCAGCTTCTATAAACCTCTTGCGCAATCTGAGCAAGTCCTTGCCGTCATAAGCTACAAGACATCCCGCCACATCATCGCCAACCATGGCCACAAGGGTGTTGCGGTAAGAATACTGGCTGTCGTCCATGGCGACGAGCTTGGTCATCATGCGGCGAAAATCGTCCAAGGTGTGTTCCGGGCCAGCGAAATTCTGGCAACAGTCGTGATCCATCGCCTCCATGATAAGCGAGGCTATTTCCGGGGCCTGACTCACGTCGGCACTCTCTATCCTAACAGTTTTCTCTATCATAAGGCCATGACAAATTATAGTTTCACCGTCTTGTTCATTAAGTAACCATCGAGGATGACCATTGCCGCCATAC
>CAVAGT010000186.1:0-2580 GCA_963588155.1 Lachnospiraceae bacterium
GAACATACACCGTGGCGACTCTAAGCAGGTGATGCGCACCGACCTGATGCGCAGCGTGGCACCACAGGTGGGTTTCCCGGGAGAGAGGGATTTCAATCCCATCTATATGCTGATCAACGTGTGCGACCGCTATCCCGTGATGCTCGTCAACGAGAACTTCTGTTTCGTGGAGTACCAGCAGACGGATAGTATGTCGGCGAACATCTACAAGCAGTATATGCGCAGTCCGCGCAGTTTCGCCAAGTGCCGTCTGCAGGAGATGACGCTCCGCCGCAGCACCACGATGAACCGCTGGCGTTCCGCCATCCACTACGTTGCCGAGTGCATCATCGCCCGCGACGGAAAATGGCTCAGCCAGTCGCCCCGCAAGCTCATGACCCTCTGCGCCGTGCCCTTCGGCGTGGCGCTCTATGCGCTGATACGATGGAAGACAAGAGGGTAGACTGCAAAAAAATGCTTGCAAAAGCGGAGTACAAATAAAAAAACATTATCTTTGCAAAAACATAAAAGGCAATAAGCAATGGACGAGAAAATAAATTTTGAAGAGTTGAGGGCAAAGTTGCCAAAGAAACTGAACAAGACTGGTGAATGGTTCTTTTCCAAAAACAGAACTCGGTTTCTTGAAATCAACGACATGAAGGCTGTGTTGAGATGACTTGATAATATCACAAGCCATTTCAGACAAGGCTACATTGGTAAGTTCTGATTTGAAATTCGAATGGTTTGAAAAATCAGGACTTGACTTTGTGCAGAACAAAAGATAAATGTGAGTTAGGGTAGCACCTGTCACTTATTTCCCCATGGCGGGCGTATAATTCAATTGCATCTTCGTGTTTATGTGGTTATCCATAATCATACCATTATACAACTGCGCACCGTACATCGGCACATGTCTCGACAGTATCTTGCAGCAGGGACTTGCCGCTGACGAATACGAGGTGGTGGTCATCGACGACGGCAGCACCGACGGCGGTGGCGACCTCGTGGAGCGCGACTATTGCCAACGGCATTCTCAGATACGCCTCATCAGACAGGCCAACGGCGGAGCAGCGGCAGCCCGCAACAGGGGCATCAGCGAGGCACGGGGCGAATATATCGAGTTCGTGGATGCCGATGACCGTCTGTTGCCCGGCGGTATTGCCACGCTGCGCGATGCCTATCTCGCCGACGGCCGCCGTCCTGACATGGTGTCGATGGGCATGTACACCGTCGACCGCTACTACGACCCTGCTCGCTTTGAGCATATCAACGACTACCGCACGCTCTTCGAGGGCACATTCCTCGACTTCGGGCAGCAGTTCTCGTTCGGCTGGAGCAGCGTGTCGCGCATCATCAAGCGGCAGACGCTTCTCGACAGTGGCGTACGTTTCAAAGGATATGCCATTTCCGAGGATGTGCTGTTTATGATGAGCCTCTTCGAGGCATTGCCTCACGCCACCATCGTTGCCACCAATCTCAGCTTCTACCGCTATATGGTGCGTGAGGGGAGTGCCCTCACCAACACAGGGCGCAACCACAACCTGCGTGCCATCAACGGCTACATCGACCTCTTCGGCATCGTGAGCCGCATGCGCGATCGCTCCGTCTATCCCAAGGAGCGGTTTGAGGGCGACTTGTTCCAGTTTCGCCGCGCCTCGTTCATCCGTATGGTCACGTCGAGGCTGCGCCTCTCCGACGTGCGCTCGTTGCTCTCAAGGGCGCATGAAGCCAGTCTTTTTCCTTTGCCTGAGGCATCGGGACGCTTCGAACGTGCCGTGAACCGCTATACACAACATCCCTTCGCCACATGGCTGATCAGCCTGCCGTTGCGTTATATTTACCCCATAGTGAAACCGTGGATCAGAAGAAACTAAGCATCGTCTATATCGTGCAGACGCTCCATGTAGTGGGCGGACTGGAACGCATACAGACGGAGAAGATGAACGCGCTGGCTGCCACCGGTCGCTACCGTGTAAGCGTGGTGTGCGTTTGCCAGAAGGAGGACGCACCCAATGCGTTTCCGCTCTCCAGCGACGTGCGACAGGTCCGCCTCGGGCAGGTATTCGACCCGAAGCAGCCGTTCCCATCTGCTCCCGTGCGCTTCTTCCTCGGAAGGATGAAGTGGCGGCGGCAGTCGGAGAAGTTGCTCAAGGCTACATTTCATGCACTGCGCCCCGATGTCGTTGTTGCTACGGTAAACCATATCCCCAATGGTTTCTGTAAGCTCAAGGCGAAAACCATCATAGAGAGCCACTGCAACCTGTCGGAAACAGTCCGTGGCAGACTCATGCCGTGGTATAGCCGCATGGCTATTGCCCGTGTAGCACACCATGCCTCTGCCGTGGTGACGCTTACAAACGATGATGCACGTCAATGGACTACCGCGCGACGTGTGGAGGTCATCCCAAACTTCACCAACATACAGCCTGTCGCACCTTGCAACTACCACAGTCGTCGTGTGGTGGCAGTCGGTCGGCTCTACGAACAAAAGGGCTTTGACATGCTCGTTGATGCTTGGAAAACGGTGGCAGAGCGTCATCCCGACTGGCATCTCGACATCTATGGCGAGGGCGACCAGCGCAATGCGCTGCAACAGCAGAT
>CAVAGT010000187.1:0-2550 GCA_963588155.1 Lachnospiraceae bacterium
TACGTGGAGAATGGTGGTTGGGGTGCCGACTTTGGTGTTCCTATTGGAAGAGTGTTGATGGAACAGTATATCATGGGCAAGCTCAGTCCATCGGGCGAGAAGCTTGCCGAGGAAATGCAGAATCGCAGGATATCTTATGGAGACTCAGAACGATAAACGACAGCCAGGCATCTGGAAAAGCTTAGACTGGTGGACGGTGGGCATATACATCGCGCTTCTTGTCTTTGGATGGATTAGCGTGTGTGGTGCCAGTTACACGTATGGAGAGACCGATATCTTCAGTCTTTCCACGCGTTCGGGCATGCAGATTGTGTGGATATGCACTTCGTTTGCCCTTGGCTTTGTCTTGCTCATGCTTGATGACCGCTTCTACGACACCTTTGCCTATGTCATCTATGCAGTTTTGCTGCTGTTGTTGTTCTTCACCATCTTCAACCCCCACGAGATCAAGGGTTCACGCTCTTGGTTGGTGCTTGGCCCGTTGAGGTTGCAACCTGCGGAGTTCGCGAAGTTTGCCACCGCTTTGGCGGTGGCTAAGCTGATGAGTACCTTCGGTTTCGACATGCAGAAGCCAAAGCATATGTTCACGGCAATGGCAATAGTGCTCTTGCCCATGTTGTTCATCATCGGGCAGAAAGAGACGGGCTCCGCCCTTGTCTACCTTGCTTTCTTCCTTATGCTTTACCGCGAGGGTATGCCTGGCAGCATACTGTTCACGGGGGTTGCCATGGTAGTTTATTTCGTGGTTGGCATCAAGTATGAGCAAGTTCTCCTTTTGAGTACGCCAACGTCACTTGGAAAGTTTGTGGTGTTGTTGCTTGTTCAGATATTCGCCTCGTCAATGGTATATATCTACGCCCGCAACAAGCCTTTAGCCCTGCGGTTGTTGGGCATTAGTGTCGGCGTGACATTGCTTGTGCTGTTGTTTTCCGAGTTTGTGATTCCATTCGACATTGTTTGGGTTCAGCTTGCCATCTGCGTGTTTCTTGTTGGTTGCCTTGTATATGAGGGATTGTCCACGCGAATACTCCATTATCTCTTGATAGCTTTGTTCTCAGTAGGCAGCATAATCTTTTTCTATAGTGCTGACTATGTGCTCAACAACGTGATGGAGCCCCACCAGCGCGTCAGGATTAACGTGCTGTTGGGTCTTGACGAGGACCTTGCCGGCGCTGGTTACAACGTGCACCAGAGCGAGATAGCCATTGGCTCGGGCGGTCTTCAAGGCAAAGGTTTTCTTAATGGCACGCAGACCAAGTTGAAGTTCGTGCCGGAACAAGACACCGACTTCATCTTCTGCACTGTGGGCGAGGAGGAAGGCTTCCTTGGATCAGCCAGCGTGTTGTTGCTCTTCCTCGCGTTGATATTAAGGTTGATTCATTTGGCTGAGCGACAACCGTTCAAGTTTGGTCGTGTGTATGGCTATTGCGTGGCGAGCATTTTCCTTTTCCACGTGTTCATCAATGTGGGAATGGTGCTTGGCCTAACCCCGGTGATAGGCATACCGCTGCCGTTTTTCAGTTATGGTGGTTCGTCGCTTTGGGGATTCACGCTCCTGCTGTTTATCTTCCTCAGGATAGACGCTGGAAGAAACCTTGTCAGGACTTAAAGCGTGTGTAATGTCAATGACGGTCTAACGTGAGACCTCAATGCCCACGTCGGCAATGCCAGGGATTATTTCCCTCCTCATGTCGTGTCTCACGGTGACGTGTAGAGAGTCGCCCTCTTGCAGGTTCATTTGTGATATCTGATAGTGGTATTGGAAATAGCTTATCCCCTTTCCCCTTATTGTGCCTCGCGAGTCGTAGATTTGGCAGTTGAGCGTGTCTCTTCTTGTTGCCTTTTTGGGATAAACCGTTTGCTCCACTATCAGCGTAAGCGATTGGAAAGGATACCCGTCGCTCACCCTAAGCCCCAGCATGGTGCTGTATTTGGCTGTCGTTTTGACCCTTGGCACATCATACGACAACACCTCACCCCTGTCCCAACCTGAGATAAAGGTGTGGTGGTATGTGTCGTATACCTTTCTGCCCGTGCACGACAAGAGCAGGAAGAAAATGGAGATAAAGGCTAATCTTCGCATTTTTCCTTTTTTCGCTATCGTTTACTTTCCTTCGTTCGGCTTGTTGTCCTTTTGCTTGGCATCGTCTTGCTTGTTGTGGTTAGGCTTGGCCGATGCTTGCTGCGTGGTGCCGTCTTGCGCCTTTCTTATGGGAGCTTGCTTGCTCTTGTTTTTCTTCTTTTTCTTTTTCTTAGCCTTGTCGAATCGGCTCACGTCAGCGTCGGCGAGCAAGTCTACAGGCTTCTTCTCCATCTTGGCCTTGTTGTCTTCCGACAACGACAGAGGTTTCTCGCCCTGCCTGTTCATCGCTATTATCTCCAAGGCTCGCTTGGCGGTAATGGTCTCCGTGTTGGCTCCCAGGTTCTTGTCGGTGGAATAGGTGCAGAGTCCGGCGAGGATGTCGGTCTTGAAGAGGTGGTATTCGGCGTCTTGCGTGACGAGCGTCACGTCTCTCCTTGGCAGTTTGCGGCTCGCCTCAAGGTAGTCGT
>CAVAGT010000188.1:0-2547 GCA_963588155.1 Lachnospiraceae bacterium
GCGGTAGTCGGTATGAAACCACCCTATCTTCCGTTTGGCCCTGACCTTCGTGGGCAGGATATTGGGGGCGTGATGAAGGCGAGGGCGAGGTCGTATTCGCCAAAGCGGTGTAGGCTCGGCAACTGCGGCACGACATACTTGCTGATGAAGCGGAAAATGGCGTCACCATCCTTCGGCTTCTCGCGCCGCATGTACTGCCCGAAGCGGAACTTCGCCCAGAGGCGTGCCAATGCCACACGCACATAGCCCTTGCGGAGGGCCTCCTTCATGGGTCGCTCCACCATGGTGTAGGCACCGACGGCAGGCAGCACGTTCACCCAGTCGGGGATGAACTGCATCATCTCGCCGCGCGGGTCGTTCAGAAAAAGATCGACATCCACCTTCTCGGGGTCGAGCGCCATGAGCAGTCCGATGAGACTGGTCTCCGCACCTCCTATCTCAAGGTAGTGGATGTTGATGAATATGCGGGGTTTGGTCATTTTTCGAAGATTGTAATGCAATTCATATACGGCGTGTACCCGGGAAATCGGTTATCAACCGTTGCCGCACATCGGCATATCCTTCGAACACAGTGTACCATACCGACCAATAGCCTCTACTCTTAGCCAAATCGATGATGGTATCCACATCGGCTTTGCCCGCATCGAGTTTTGCTTTGTATATTTCGGCTTTGTTCCACTGTTCCATACGGCATCGGCTGCGGTAATCCATGCGTGTAGGTGCACCTCCGAGTTTCACCAAGTCGTAGAGTCGCTGGGCTCTTTGGCGTTCCTCGCCTTCCAATGAAGGGTTGATGCGCACGGCTCCATCCGCAGTATATACAAAGTCGTGGTAGGTGTCGTCTTTGTCGGGCCAATGACAGTCATCGGGATTGACATCAGCCTGTCCTTTGCGCGTGTTACACGTCTTGCAAGCCAACAGGAAATTGCTCCACGCGTAAGCCTCTCCTGTTTGGCTTTTGGGTGCAACGTGTTCTACCTCCATACTTGCAGGCAACAGGTATGCCTCGCAATAAGAACAATATGTACCCAAGTTGGCCATCAGTGGCAACTTCGCTTTGCTGTACGGACGGTAACTCTCGGCAATGGTTTCCTCTACCTGACGACCTTGTGCATCATGGTAGACGACCTTTTCACCAGGCTGTTTCTTTGTAACGGGTCTCATGGCAATCACTTTGTCTTGTACTCAGCCCGCAGCAGGGCTACATAGGCGGGATCGTCGCTGAAATCGAGTTCTATCTGACGCAACGCATCGAGCAAGGCCTTGTCGTCATCACCTTCCGTCAGTTTGCGGTAGTAGTCGGCAGCCACACGTTCCATCTCCTCGAAGCGCTTGCTTCTCAACTCCTGATGCAAGCCCATGCGTTCTTCGGTGATGTCTTCGAGCGACTCTTTGTAGGGGTCGCCCTCGGTCGTGATACCCTCGTCGAAACTGACGAGTTGTCCGCTCGTCAAGCTCTGAACGATAAACGGACTGTGGGTTGTCACCACAAACTGTATCATCGGGAAGGCTTTTTGCAGGTCCTGCAACACATGACGTTGCCAGTGGGGATGAAGGTAGAGGTCTATCTCATCAATCATGACGACACCAGGAGTGTAACGTATGGCATTGCTGCCCAGAAAACCATTGAGTTCGATACAGCGGTGGGCTATCTCCGTCACGATGTTGATCATGGCCTGTAGGCCATCGCTCATATATGAGAAATGGTGACGCTCCGGCTGATGTCCCCTGACAGTCACTACGGCCTCTATCTCGTTGTGGTCGAAGTCTATCTCAGAGAGAGCGGGAATGGCCGTCTGCAAGGCTTCGTAGAAGGCCTCACGCGTACCTTCGAATTCTTTTTTGTCACGAATGTTTTTATCGTATTTAGACAACCACTCGATGGCACCTTCAAAGTCGACACGCTCGTGAAGGGCAAACTTGTACGCTTTCTCCAGACTCGCGGCCCGCTCTTTCACCTTGCCCGACAATTTCACTTGGGCATCGCTGGTGCGCTTGGCACCAAACGACAATACCAACGGGAACACCGCATCTGCATGCTCCTCGAAACGTGCACGCTCGGTGGCATCCACAATATCCATCAAGTCACCAAGGCAACGGCGTGTGTTGGGAGTGCGGTTGCCAATATATTCGCGGTACCATGAGATGGTTTTCGGTTCAAACACTGGCACACCTTTGGCTACGGATAGCGTACTGAAATAATCGGATTCAACGGCAATACGCGTGTTTTCGGGCTGGCAGACATAGTCACGCAATTGTTCATCGAAGACCATATAGCGGTCATGCGCCGAGAAATTGCACTGGTACTGATTGATCTTCGGCAGTCGCTTCAGACATTGCAAGTATCCACCCAAGGCCACCTGCAGCGCCTTCAGAAGGGTTGTCTTGCCTGCCGTATTGTTGCCGATAACCACAGTCAGACGTTCGTGAAGCGCAATAGTCTTCTCTCGAAAACCTTTGAAATTGGTTATCTCTATTTTCTTTATTCTCATAGGGAAGTAGTATAAACAATGTTCTCGTTATGAAAAGGTGAATTGCACCTGTCAT
>CAVAGT010000189.1:0-2457 GCA_963588155.1 Lachnospiraceae bacterium
TCGTAGAGCTTAGCGTAGATGCCAGCTCCGAGCCCCGCGTAGTCAATCTTTCCTGTTGTCTGAAGCTGAGCTGTCGTGTTGTTGAGGGTAGCCTTTGCCGAGCGCAACCCCACCGCAAGGTAATCACGCACCCAGTTAGCTATGATGCGGTCTGCGTTTCCGAACTGCGCAAACATCTTCTCCTTGTAGATGCGCTGTGCGGCAGTCTCCACGTATCCGCGACCGATGAAGTCGGGTATCGATGCAGTGTATTCGTCCTCTCCCTGCCCGTCCATCTGGTGCGAGTCTCCCAATGGCGCGCGCAAGTCCATGACGGGTGCCGCCTCAAGCTTGTATGAAGCCATGCGGAAAGTTGCCGAGCCGTCCTCGGCCACTGGTGTAGGCGCATCGGCGATGTGCCCTTGTGTCAACGCCCAACCATCGTTAGTGTTGAGGAGGTCGGAGTTGTCGACAAGTGACTGGAAGAGTTCGCTGCCCCCGTCCTTTGAACGGAAGAGAGCTGCCCAGTCTGAGTTATTAATATCAAATCTTTGCATATTCTGAATCTTTAATTATTGCGAGAAACAGGTTTTAGTTGAACCAGAACCACGACTTCACCCTGCTCTTGTTGAGTGCGAGTACGGCAGGCGGCAGGGTGCCGATTGCCTTTAGGTCGATAACGGTATCCTCCTGTGCCAATGCAGGTGTGAACATATACAGTAGGTCGTCGAGATGCTTCATGTTGGCATCGTAGAGGAAGTCCATGTCCTTGTCTGCGTACGCGTTGGGATTTGTCACCATTGGAAGAACGCTGTCGCCAGCCTCGGCAGCCTCCACGAACACGTCTCCAGCCTTCTGTTCCGTGCCAAGGGTGGCTGATACGGTGACGTTCCAGATGTTGGTAGAGCCCTCTGTGGCTTTCTCTACCTTGGTGACAGTCACCGCCTTTGCCTTGGTGTTGAAGTCGGCCTGTCCGACCATGATATTGTCGCCCGCGAACGGGATGTGATGATAACCATCGCGAACCAGCTTGTAAGTGGTATCGGTTGCGGTCGCGTCCGCTGCGAGTTCGTAGAACTTGAGGATTTTCACCTCTGCTCCCGTGTTTTCGTCTTGGTTAGGCGTGTACTCGCACAGGTCGCCTGCGTAAATCTTGGCTCGTCCCGCGAACGGGTTCTTTAGCACGCCGCCCGTTGTTGGGTAGCAGAGTGCGTCCTTGCTTCCCTTTACGAGCTTTACGAAGACGTTTTTATGGCCACCGATGGTGCCATGTGCCTGTATGAGGGTTCGTCCTGTGAAGACTGCCCCTCCCGCGGCTTGTCTCAAATAAAAGTTGTCCATAATCTCCGATGTTTTGTTTATCTTTTAAAACTCACTTTTCGAGCCGCTTCGCAATCAGTTTGACGCGTTAATAATCTTGTTCACGCCTTTCCATCTGTCTGCGTTAATTTTCTCGTTCTCCAGTGCCGAGTCAGCGTTCCCCGGCGTGTAGTTTCCTCCCTTTGCGTGTGCGAGGTTGTAGAAATCGAGAGCATCCGCGGTCTCTTTCTCAATATCCGTGTCCACTGTTACGGCGAGTTTACTCATGTACTTTTCAGTCCATTTTGCATCCTTTATGCCTTTCTCCTTGAACATTGACAGCAGTTCACTTCTTTTTTGCGATACAAGCCTTGCGGCCTCGTACTTTGCATCCTTCTCCTCAAGAGCCTTTACCTTGTCCATGAGAGCCTGTAACTCTGGTGACAGGCTTGTCGGCTTAGGTTCGGGGTCTTTCGGCTCGGCCTTTTTAGTGTCGTTGCCAGGGTGTGTTTCCTTCCACTTCTTGATAAAGTCGGCGTTGTCCTTTTCATAATTGCCGTTTAGTGACACGTACTGTGGCAGGATTTTTCCGACCAAATCGTCAAGTGTTGTCTCCTCGTTAACCAAAAGTTCATAGTGGGAGTCACTGAGACTCTTGATTGTCTTCTCACTGATGGAAAGGTGTTTCCCGTTTTCTGTGAGTTTCTCTTTTAGGGCATCTAAAAGTTGTTGCTTTGTAAACTTCATTGTCAAATAAAATATTGATGTTTCGTTGGCAAAGTTAGGTGTATAAATTGTTTAGATAAAATATTTTACGCACTTTATTTGCCATATGACAAATAAAGTTGCGACAAAAAATATTTTCTATTGCTTTATAGTCTTATCTTTGCATTGTTTAAGCGTATGAGTAACGAAAAGGACATAATCATAAGCCCACAGGCAGGCTTTCAGCAGTCGTTTGCGAGCAGCAATGTTGACGTTGTGTTTGGCGGCGGCAACCTTGGCGGCGGCAAGAGCTATGGTCTTGTCTTGGCAATGGCAGAGCCTTTGATGACCGACCCCGACTTCAGGGCCATGATTTCCCGTCGTTCTCTCGGCAACCAGAAGGCTGGTGGCGGTTTCGTTGAGAAGTTCAAGCAGATATTCGGCGCAGACTACGTGAAGGTCAAGGAGAGTGAC
>CAVAGT010000190.1:0-2423 GCA_963588155.1 Lachnospiraceae bacterium
ACGGTGTGGAGCTTGAAGTCGAGTCCGCACTCGTTGGGATTCTCTTCCTCCTCAAACTCCTGACGGCGGTTCTGCTGATAGCCCAAGAGGAGTTTCAGGTTGCCGTCGCCCAGGAACCAAGAGTTGTCGAGCACCGCCTTGTAGTGGTGAATCTGCTGATAGGGCATCGGCTTGCCGTAACTCTTGGCGTTGTAGCCTTCGGGCACGAGGAGGTTGCCCGTCAGCTCGTCGCGTTCTCCCTCCACGATGCCCGGCGTGCTGTGATAGTAGTCGAGGGTGAGATGGGAATGGCCTTGACGATAGTTCCACCCGAGGAGCTGGGAGAAAGCTTGCTCACGGAATGACGAGCCGAAGACGTAGCCGTCGTACTTGTTTTGGTAGGCGTGCGCCATCTTGCCACTATAACGAGTGTCCCACACGAAGCCGCCTTGGTGGCCGGCGAAGTTGAGCGAGTAGTCGAAGAGACCGTTGTTGGTCTGGTAGCCCGTGGAGAGGTTCGCCCTCATGTCGCCATTGGCCAACGTGGGAGCGGAATGGAAGATTATGACACCTGCCATCGCATCCGAGCCATACATCAGGCTCGCCGGGCCTTTAAGGATCTCCACGGAGTGAACCGATGCACCATCTATCTCGATGCCGTGCTCGTCGCCCCATTGCTGACCTTCCTGTCGGATGCCGTCGTTGACCACTACCACACGGTTGTAGCCGAGGCCACGGATCACGGGCTTGGAGATGCCGCTGCCAGTAGTAATCTGCGACACACCGGGCTGATGGGCTATGGCATCGATGATGTTGGTGGAGGGTTGCTTCTCCAGTTGGCGCGGTGAGATGATGGAGACGGGGGCAGGCGACTGCTTCAGTTTTTGGCTGCCCGTGAGTCCGGTCACCACCACCTCATTGAGTTTTACGGTGGTCTCCGTCATGGGTTGGTGCTTGACGGAGTCGTCTGCCTCGTTTATAGCCATGGCATGGGCTGTTGCCGATGAGCACAGGCTCACCAGCAATATCGATTTCAATATTGTTCGCATTGTTACCTTGTTTTTATAGAATTAGATAATAGTGCTATGTTGATACGTGTGGGGGGCCATGTTTCACCTATTTTCTTTCACACGGATATAAAAGATCTTAAAGATGTCGGCTT
The DNA here is from genome assembly GCA_963588155.1 of Lachnospiraceae bacterium. GTDB lineage: Bacteria > Bacteroidota > Bacteroidia > Bacteroidales > Bacteroidaceae > Prevotella. The sequence continues at coordinate 1,142 of CAVAGT010000190.1, forward strand.
CGCCGATGACGCATACCGTCTTCAATCGCACGTTGCCATTCGGGTCGCGGACGGGCACAGGACCCGCCCCTGCTCGTCGTTTATCACCGCATCGTCAATCACCGCGTAGCCGCTTGCGGCGTAGCAATCTTTTAAATCTTTAAAATCCGTGTGGGGAAAAATCCGAGTGTGGAAAGAATACATATCCTGCCCACACGACTCAACATAGAATGGAAACAAGAGATCAAGCCTACGCCTCTTGCGGCGCAAGCCTTATGCCTCTTTTATATTTAAAAACAAGGTGGGGCACGAGTAGACCGCACGCCATTCTCCTTGCCTTGGCAATGGGCACAAGCGGCAAGTCGAGTGGCACGGCGGAGCACGACACAAGGCGTCCACAGCAAGAGTGCCGGGGCAAGATAAAAGGTGCTTTGCAACTGGCAGAGGACACAGTCGTGCGTGGTGTCTTGTAGGGCGAGGAGATGCCCGTGGTGGTGAACATGGTGGGCGCAATCCTCACAATAAGAAACGTCCACGGTTCGCCGCGCTTCACCGTGGTGGTGAAACGTGACGGCAAGCAGCATCGGTATGTAAACCAACAGCAGCAGCCAGGAAAGCCTCGTTCTCTTATTGCGGATTGCCATCTGCATTTGGGGAGCAAAGTTACCACTATTCTCTTCCGCGACCATTCCTCCGCATCATGATATAACGAATTTTAGGGGACGTGAACATATTTTGCGGAATTAGGGTGAAGCTCATTAGTGGTCAGAACAGATCTGCCATTGTTACTTCCTTTTGCACGACACCACTATGCTTGCCATAGGCAACGCCAAAGGTCGTGATCATGGTGAGATGGATAGTTTGCTTGGGAGATAGGGTGGCCTTTAGCACCTCTATGCGATGGCGCAAGCGCATTTCTTCTTCCTTGCTGATGGAATAAGGTGTGCTGGCAAACTTCATCTCACACAAGTTGACCACGTTGTCAACATTCTGCAAGTGCTGTTCGAGGAGGAAAAATGCCTCCATCCACGTCCTGGGAGCCTTGTAGCCTTCCAAGCCATGGTTGAGCAAGGTATAGTAGAAACTTTCCAACTGTGTCTTCATGCGGCTTTTGTCGCTGTCTTGGTCAACAGGCGACACGCCTGTATGCTGAAAGGTGATACGCCCTTTCAGTGCTTGCTTGACCAGAAAGGTCTTGCCGACACGCCGTCGCCCATAGATTGCCACGAATTCCGGACGGTCGCTGTTATACAGTTTTTCTATCTCTGCGATTTCTTCTTTTCTTCCTACAATCATGTTGCTT
>CAVAGT010000191.1:0-2419 GCA_963588155.1 Lachnospiraceae bacterium
TACGCAGTGGCTGAGCGAGAGTATAAGGACGCTCTCGACGATGCCAGGCTTGTGGTGAACGACTGCATCTGCGACGCTTTCCTGCAAAACGCGCTGCTGAAGCCGCAAGATTACAGCGTGATAGCCACGATGAACCTCAACGGCGACTACGTTTCCGACATGCTCGCCGCACAGGTGGGCGGCATCGGCATAGCGCCGGGCGGTAACATCAACTACCATACAGGCCACGCCATATTCGAGGCCACCCACGGCATAGCGCCCGACATCGCTGGGAAGGACATCGTGAACCCGTCGAGCATAATCCTCTCTGCCGTGATGATGCTCGACTACATGGGCTGGCACGAGGCAGGCAGGATGATAGAGGACGCTTTGGAGCGTCTCTTCCAGAAAGGCGTTGCCACGGCTGACCTCGCGAGGTTCATGCCCGACGGGAAGAGCGTAGGCACGAGGGAATTTGGCGAAAAGATAATCGAGCAACTATGAAGAAGGAATATCTAGTATACAAACTCAGCGACGAGGTAAAAGATGCCTGCAAGATACCGCATGAGGCATTCTCCAAATATGGCGTGAAGCGAGGCTTGCGCAACGAGGATGGCTCGGGCGTGCTCGTGGGACTGACAAACATCGGCAACGTGATTGGCTACGACCGCGATGCCGACGGTTCGCTGAAACCGTGCAACGGACGGCTCTATTACCGTGGCTATGAGCTTGACGACCTCGTGTCGCCACTGCTGAAAGAGAAGCGCTTCGGTTTCGAGGAGACGGCCTACCTCTTGTTGTCGGGCAAGCTTCCCGACAAGGAGGAATTGGCGGCTTTCACGGAGCTTCTCAACGACAACATGCCTCTCGACCATCGCACCATAGTGCATATCATCGACATAGAAGGCTCGAACATAATGAACATCCTCTCGCGCTGCGTGCTGGAGATGTACACGCTCGACCCCAACCCCGATGACATAAGTCGCGACAACCTCATGAGGCAGGCCGTGGAGCTCATAGCTAAGTTCCCCACCATAGTGGCTTACGCCTACAACATCTATCGCCACTCGGTGCAAGGCAGCAGCCTGCACATCAGCCACCCGAAGGAGAACCTGGGCATTGCCGAGAACTTCCTTTACATGCTCAAGCGCGACTATACCGACCTCGACGCGCGAATGCTCGACTTGTTGCTCATCACCCAGGCAGAGCATGGCGGCGGTAACAACTCCACGTTCACCGTGCGCGTGACCAGCTCAACCCGCACCGACACCTATTCGAGCATAGCGGCGGGCATAGGTTCGCTGAAAGGCCCATTGCACGGCGGTGCCAACATCAAGTGCATCAACATGTTCCACCACTTGAAGGAGAATATCTACGATTGGAGCGACATCGACGAGATAGACACCTATCTCAACCGAATGTTGCGCAAGGAAGCCTACGACAAGTCGGGACTCATCTATGGCATTGGCCATGCCGTTTACACCATGAGCGACCCTCGCGCGGTGGAACTGAAACGCCTCGCCAACGAACTTGCCAAGGAAAAAGGCAGGATGAAGGAATATGAGTTCTTGAAACTAATAGAGCAAGAAGGCGTGAAGTGTGTCACGGCTTTCAGGAAATCGAAGAAGCCCATTTGCGCCAACCTCGACTTCTATTCGGGATTCATATATGAAATGCTCGGCTTGCCACAGGAAATCTACACCCCGATCTTCGCCATGGCGCGCATCGTGGGATGGATGGCACACCGCATAGAGGAACTCAACTTCGAGGGACGTCGCATCATCCGTCCTGCCTACAAGAACATACAGGATCAGAAGGAATATGTGCCAATAGGCGAAAGGTGAGTGAAGAACGAAGAGTGAAGAGTGAAGAACGAAGAGAGAAGAGTTATACAAACTGAAGCAAACATTATCAAAAGGCGAGCTAAACGCTTGCCTTTTGTCATATTCTCCTTTCCTTTGCACGCGGAAAATCAAGACAAATGCAGGACAATACCATTCTGACCATAACAGGAAGTGACCCAACGGGTGAGTCGGGAATCCAGGCTGACATAAAATATATCTCGGAGCTTGGACTTACCGCCGTTTCCGCCATCACTACCATCACCTTGCAAAACACCCTTGGCATTCAGGAGTTTCACGACCTGCCTGCTGGTGTCGTGGGCGGTCAGATAGAGGCCCTTGTCAACGACGTGCAACCCAAGGTGGTGAAGGTCGGCATGATGAGGCGTGTCGAGACCATAGAAACGGTGGTTGAGGCTTTGCGGCGTCATACCCCCGCCTTCGTGGTCTACGACCCCGTGCTCTTCTCAAGCCGAGGCGATAGGCTTATTGGCGATGAAGCCCTGGACATAGTGAGGCGAAAGTTGTTCCCGTTGTGCTCCGTCATCGTGGTGCGTCGGCAAGAGGCATCAGCCCTTTTGGGCGACATGGTGCCAGGC
>CAVAGT010000192.1:0-2361 GCA_963588155.1 Lachnospiraceae bacterium
GATACCCTCCACACACGTGATGATAGAGCAGAAGTCATTGGGCAAAGACCTCCGCCAGGCCATAAGGCAGAGCGACGGCACCTTGCTCACGCCCTTCCAACAGGCGCAACGCTATTCCTTCGCGCTGCCATACTCGCAGAGGCCGAGGTGGATAGTGACGTGCAACTTCGCCGAGTTTGACGTTTACGACATGGAGAACCCCAAGGGCGAGCCGTCGCGCATACTGCTGAAGGACTTGGAGCGCGAGTACTACCGCCTCCAGTTCCTCGTTGCGCAGCAAGGGGCGCACCTCCAGAAAGAGAAGGAGGTGTCGATAGAGGCCGGCAAGATAGTGGGCAAGCTCTACGACGCGTTCATAAAGCTCTACGACGACAGCGACCCGGAGTCTCTGCGCCACCTTAATATATTGTGCGTGCGCCTCGTGTTCTGCCTCTATGCCGAGGATGCGGGCGTGTTCGGGCGGCGCGACCAGTTTCACGACTACCTTGAACAGTTCGACACGCCGTCCATACGCAGCGAACTGCTCCGCCTTTTCGAGGTGCTCAACACTCCCGCCGACAAGCGCAGCAAGTACTTGCGCCCCGACCTCGCCGCCTTTCCCTACACCAACGGCGGACTTTTTGCCGAGGAGATAGACATTCCGCAGTTCACCGACGACCTGCGCGACACGCTACTCCAGCATGCATCGCTCGATTTCGACTGGAGCGAAATCTCCCCGACCATCTTCGGCGGAGTGTTCGAGAGCACCCTCAACCCCGAAACGCGCCGTTCGGGCGGAATGCACTACACCTCCATCGAGAACATCCACAAGGTTATCGACCCGCTGTTCATGGACTGTCTGCGGGCGGACTACGAGGAGTGCATGAAAGAGCCGGTCATAAAGAAGCGCATGCAGCTGCTCCACCAGTTGCAAGACAAGATGGCGAGCCTGCGCTTCTTCGACCCGGCCTGCGGCTCGGGCAACTTCCTCACGGAGACCTACCTCTCGCTGCGCCGGCTGGAGAACGAAATAATCAAGCAGATATACAGCATTGAGCAGTTCGATGCCTTCACCAATCCCATCAAGGTGAGCATCCACCAGTTCTACGGCATCGAGATAAACGACTTCGCCGTCACCGTGGCCACCACCGCCCTGTGGATTAGCGAGGCGCAAATGATGGCCGAGACGGAGAAAATCATACGCCACGACATCGACTTCCTGCCACTCAAGAGCTACGCAAACATCGTTGAGGGCAACGCACTCCGCACAGACTGGCAGAGCGTCTGCCCCAAGGAGCAGCTCAACTACATCATCGGCAATCCGCCGTTCGTTGGCGCACGGATGATGGACGGCAGTCAAAAGGCCGACATGACGGCAGTGTTCGGCGAAAAGTGGAAGAACGTGGGCAACATAGACTATGTCGGCGCATGGTACAAGCGTGCCGCCGACTACATGGCCGGCACCCCCATCGAGGCAGCCCTCGTATCCACCAACTCCATATCGCAGGGCGAGCAGGTGGCAAACCTGTGGCAACCGCTCTTCACCGGCGGCATTTGCATCAACTTCGCCCACCGTACCTTCCGCTGGGACAGCGAGGCAAGCCTCAAAGCCCACGTCCATGTGGTGGTTGTGGGCTTCTCCTACGTGGAGCGCAAGCGGAAGTGTCTGTTTGAAAACGGCCAGACACGTGAGGCGGCGCACATCAATGCCTACCTGATAGACGCCCCTGACACATTTATATATAGTAGGAGCAAATCTCTATGCGACGTGCCTACGATAGGCATAGGCAACAAACCGATAGACGGAGGCAACTATCTGTTTGAGCGCGAGGAGATGCTGGAGTTCATAAAGCGCGAACCCAAGTCTGCCGGATACTTCCATCCGTGGTATGGCTCGGTGGAGTTCATCCACCAGAAGCCTCGCTACTGCCTGTGGCTCGGCGACTGTTCGCCAAGGGAAATCAAGGAGATGCCGCTATGCTACGAACGGGTGGAGAACGTGAGGGCTGTCCGGCTGGCAAGCAGCAGTGCGGGCACCCGGAAGCTCGCCGACACTCCCGCCCGCTTTCACGTGGAGAATATGCCCGATGGCGACTCAATTATCGTGCCAAGGGTAAGCTCCGAGAGGCGCAGATACGTGCCTATGGGCTTCATACCCAAGGGAACATTTGCCAGCGATGCCGTTCACCTCATCCCCTCCGCCACGCTCTACCACTTCGGCATACTTGAGAGCAACGTCCACATGGCGTGGATGCGTGCCGTGTGCGGCCGGCTGGAAATGCGCTACCGCTACAGCAAGGACATCGTGTATAACAACTTCCCGTGGCCAAGCCCCACGGCGGAGCAGAGGGAGAGGATAGAGCAGTCGGCCAAGGCCATACT
>CAVAGT010000193.1:0-2338 GCA_963588155.1 Lachnospiraceae bacterium
GTCAGGTTGCGCGTCTTGATGATGTCGCCGTTGACGGTGAACTCGATACCCTTGTTGACCATCTCGCCCACATTGGCAGGATAGCTTACCACGGCAGAGCCTGACGACAACGGAAGGGTCTTCATGTAGAGCAGGTCGGAGGTTGTCTTGTGGAAGTAGTCGATGCTACCGCTCAAGCGGTTGTTGAACAAGGCGAAGTCGACACCGAAGTTCCACTCACCACTCTTCTCCCATGTCAGCTCGGAGTTGCCGCGGAACACCTGCACGGAGCTGTAGCTGCCAGGCTGGCCGTCGGATCCCTCGGTGTAGGAAATCTGGTAGAAGTCTGACCAAGGATGGAAACGGAAGTCGTCGCGGGCGAGGTTCTGGCCAGAGTTCATGTTGTCGTTACCCTGCACGCCATAGCTCAGCTTGAGCTTCAAGAGGTTCACCCAGTCGGCCTTGAACCATTTTTCCTTGGTGATCTGCCATCCTGCCGATGCCGACCAGAACGTACCCCAGCGATGGCCGGGGGCGAAGATTGAGCTGCCGTCGCGACGGACAGACACCTCGCCGAAGTAGCGCTCGTCGTAGTTGTAGTCGCCACGGAAGAAGTAACCGTCGCGCACCAAGTGGTCGGTGTATGAGTTCACGTCCATGTTGGCACGACCATAGGCGTTACCAAGCTCTGCGATGAAAGGATCGAAGAGGTGGTCGTTTTGCCCATAGAGCACCGACTCCTTATAATAGTAGTGCTCGTAACCTGCGAGGAGGTTGATGGCATGCTTGCCAAACTGCTTGTCGTAGTTGGCTGTGTAAATCTGGTTCGTGGAGAAGTTGCGCGAAGTCTGCACATAAGCCTGACCGTCAATACTTGTGTTTGTTGAGAAACGGCTGTAGAGGTAGTTGTATTGAGCCGTGCGGTTGAACAGCGTGAAGTTGGCGGCGAGGTTCAAGCCCTCCACTGGAGTGATGGTCATCACCCAGTTGCCACGGAACTGGTCGAAGTCGGCGTTCTTCTTGTCGTACTCGTTGTTTGCCATGGCGTTGCCGGTTATGGCAGGACGCTTGAAGTTGGTCTGGTTCATGTCGAACGTCGGACCGCCAATCTCGTTTTTCACGATGTCGCCGTTGGCATCGCGCACATACATAGGATAGATAGGTGCGATCTTGTTGGCAATGTCGTAGAGGTTGCCGCTCGAGCCATAGGTGTCAGCGTTGAAAGCAGGACGCTGGGTCTTGATGTGAGTGTAATCGAGGTTAGCGGCAAACTTGAGCCAGCTCTTTGCCTGATACTCAATGTTGCTGCGACCTGTGAAACGCTCGAAGTTGGAGTTCTTCACCGAACCGCCGTCTTTGAGGTAGCCGAGGTTGTTGTAGTAAGACACCTTGTCGGAGCTACCGTTCAAGCCGAGGTTATACTCCTGACGGAACGCCGAGTTGTTGATTGCGTCATAGTAATCGTCGGGCAGGTAGGTGTACTGGCCGTCACTGTAGCCAAGCTTCGCGTTAGGATTGAGCTTGAAGTTGGAGCCGATGAGGTTCTCGCCAGCGGGCACGGTGTAGACCTTGTAGCCAAGACCACCATTGCTCTCGAAGAGGTTGTTAGTGGCGTAGTTGAACGCGTCCTGGGCGTTGCTGCCGTGATAATACTTTGAGTTGTACATGGCCTTGAACCAGGTCTCGTAATACTGGCCCGGGTCGGTGATCACGTCGTAGCGGGGCACCTCACGATGGTTGGATCCGAGCTTGGCATCGAAGGTGACGCGCGCAGCGCCTGCGCCGTGGCTCTTCTTGGTGGTGATGATCACCACACCGTTGGAACCACGCGAACCATAGATGGCAGCCGAGGCAGCGTCCTTCAACACGGTCATCTCTTGGATGTCGTTGGGGTTGATGGCAGCGATGTCGCCATCGTAAGGAGCGCCGTCCACGATGTAAAGAGGCTCGGTGCTGGCGTTCATTGAGCCGATACCGCGGATGCGGATCTTAGGCGTGGCGCCTGGCTCACCGCTTGAGGTTTGGAGCTGCACGCCGGCCACGTTACCCGTCAGTGCCTGGGTAGCGTTTGAGACAATGTGCTTGGAAATGTCATCGGCCTTCATCTCTCCGGCTGAACCGGTGAATGATGAACGCTTCTGCGTGCCGTAAGCCACGACAACGACATCGTCGAGGGTGTGCTGGTCGGCGATCATGGTTATCCTGACATTTTGACCAGCCTTGACGGTTTGCTCCTTCATGCCGAGGTAGCTCACCATAAGCTTTGAATTAGCGGGCGCTGAGATGGAGAAGTGTCCATCCACGTCGGTCACGGCACCCGTCTTGGTGCCTTCGACTCTTACCGCCGCTCCCACTACGG
>CAVAGT010000194.1:0-2244 GCA_963588155.1 Lachnospiraceae bacterium
GAGTACGGATTCCCCGTGAAGATGAACGTCAATTTCGAGTTGATAGGCGAAAAGCAGTTTAAGCGATACATCAACGGTTTCGGCAAACGTCGGTTGAAGCAGATACGTTACAAGTATTTCTCTGACAAAGCCAAAGAACTTTGGGAACTTTGCTACGCTTTCTTCGACCGTCCTGACAACATTGCGTTGAACATCGACCAAAGGGAGTACCTCTTGGTGAAGAGTTTCCACGTGGTGTTTGAAGCCATCATCGACGAACTTATCGGTGACAAGAATCTACCCACCGAACTCAAAGACCAACCCGACGGCAAGAGGGTTGACCATATGTATCAGTACAAAGAGCTGACCAACAACGCTAACGATGATACCATCTATTATATAGGAGACTCCAAGTATTACAAGCGCAACTCACCTCTGGGCAGTGAAAGCGTCTACAAGCAGTTTACCTATGCACGGAACGTCATACAATGGAACATCGACCTCTTCATCAATGGCAAGGAAACAGACCAACAAGGGCACATCAAACTGCGAGATGACGTGACCGAGGGCTACAACATCATCCCCAACTTCTTCATCTCCGCCAACCAAAACGTGCTGGAACTGAGAGACGATATCCAACTCATCGACGAGGACAAACCCAAGGAAAAGCGTCGGCAACAATACTATCTCAGCCGTCAGTTTGAGAACCGACTGTTCGACCGTGACACATTCCTCTTGGCACACTACGACGTAAACTTCCTCTTTGTGGTGGCACTCTATGGGCGCAACAATGCATCGAGCAAAGCAGCGTGGCGAAGCAAGGTGCGAGAGTTGTTCCGATGTCAGATACAGAAAATGCTGACCGACAACTTCGACTTCTATGCCATCACTGCCCATGCCGACGTGAATCCCAAGACGTATATTACTGACAATTTCCAAGGCGTGTTGGGCAAGGTGTTTCATCCCTTTGAGAACCGTGAGGGCAGCGACCAACAATATTATTCGTTGGCGTTGCGCAAACCCGAAAAGGAAAGGGAATATTGTAAGAAAGCACTTGGACTAAGCGACGATAAAGCCGAGGAAGCCATGAAGCGTGTAGCAGACGAGAACGAGAAAGTACGTTTTGAGTTAGAGCAAGCGTTTTATGTGGCTGACTGCACGCTGGGCACAGACCCTCGAACATTGGACGAGTTGCCCAAAGTAGAACCAATGCAACGAGTGGACGTACCTGAAGAATTTCTTACGATGCACTATCTGGAAAAGTACCCCGATGCCTACATTCTCATTGGCGGATATAAAGGCACGGAGCAGCTTAACTGGATATTCAGCCGAAAAGGTGGCAAGCGTGACGATGCCTATAACGTGCGATTGGGCGGCAAGGACGTACATGGAGCGGTGGTGAAGAGTCGCGACTATGTGAAGCGAGCCAAGTTTGCCATCCTCTACGACTTTGATAAGCGCATCAATCGTCTTTACACGTTCCGTGTGAAGAACACAGGCGAGATGAGCAAGGAGAAGATGATGCAGACTGGATATGGGCATCCACGTCACGACCGTTACTTCTGCTATTTCTTCGACGAGGAAATCACACTTGGCCAATTCGACATCGATAAGATATTAAAGGACGCCAAGGCAAAGGAAGGCTATATAGATGGACAACCCATCTACTTGACAGGAAGCGAATTGATTAAATTTAGGAAGTAATTCCAATAATCATAAACACCCAATAAAGGAGGTAACTTACCACAATTAAAACATGACATAATGGATAAAGTTCAAAACATAATGAGTCGCTGGTTGGCACTGCAGCCGTTGTCTGAAAGGGACAGGGAATTGCTGAGCCGTAGGTTTACCATCGACTTCAACTATAACAGCAACCATATCGAGGGCAACACGCTGACGTATGGACAGACGGAGATTCTGCTTCTCTTTGGCAAGATTGTCGGCGAGGCGGAAGTGAAGGACGTGCAGGAGATGACGGCAAGCAACGTGGGACTGAAGATGATGAGGGAGGAGGCTATGCTGAAAGACATTCCTCTCACCCAGAACTTCATACGGCAGTTGCACCATACCCTTTTGAGGGAGGATTATACAGTGTACCGCAACCTGCCAGGCGGCGAAACGACAAGCTATGTAATTCATGCTGGTCAGTACAAGACTCGTCCAAATAGTGTTATCACACGCTATGGAGACCGCTTTGAGTATGCCTCACCCGAGGAAACGCCGGCATTGATGACGGATCTCGTGAATTGGTACAATCAGGCG
>CAVAGT010000195.1:0-2181 GCA_963588155.1 Lachnospiraceae bacterium
GGAACACCTTTTCCACCGAGCAGAAGAAACTGTTGCAGTCTACAAGGGCAAACATTCTCGTTATCCTCTCGCCTTATGAATAATATACGTTACCACACCCCAGATGGAGAAATCGTCATCCTCCGTCACTCTGATTTCGGGGTAGTTGGGGTTGGCAGGGATGAGCCATCCCTCTCCATCGTTGCGCTTCTCAAACCGCTTTAATGTGTATTCGCCATTGAGTTCACATACAGCGACTTCAGACGACGACGGATTACGATTGCTCTTGTCCACGATGATGATGTCACCGTTGTGAATGTCTGCGTCAATCATCGAGTCTCCTTCCACACGGATGAGATAACTGGCGTTGGGGTGCGGACAAATCATGCGCAGGAGGTCGATGTCCTGACTCTTCTCGTCATTGTCGAGCGGAATGGGGAAACCTGCCTTGATTCCAAGGTCAAAGAAGGGCAGATGAAGTTCCTCCATCGTTGCTGCCGGATAAGCTGTGCCAATCTTGCCGAATGCCGTTTCTGCACCGCCACCTATTGCCTTTTCGATGCAAGCCTTAATGAAGTCGGTCTTGCTCTCCTGACCGTCAATGACCTTTGCCATTGGACCAGGCGCACGGAAGGTGTAGAGTTTGCTGTCTGTGGAAGGTCGTCCTGCACCGGGTCTGGCTCCGCCGTGCTTGCCTTTCTTCTTGGATATATTGCCTTCTTCCATTTTCCTATGTCTTTGTAAACTTTCTGCAAAAGTACATTTTTTATCTTGATAAATGTAATACATTATCAATATTTAACCACCGAAGAAAGTCAGTCCTATGATAAGTTGCATAGCAGACGTATAAGAAAAGCCGACTCATTTCTACGTGAGTCGGCTACTACTATTGTTTCTAAGAAAATTACTTCAAATATCCGTTTACCCAGTCAGCAATTTCTTCCTCCGACATACCGTTGAGGAGTTTTCCTGCTTCCCATTTCACATCGGGATAAGCCTTTTTGAAGACCTTCTCGGAGTTCTCGATACCGCTACCACCCGAGGTCATGAACATTACGACGCGCTTTCCTTTCAGCTGATAGGTATCCATGAACGTATTGATGATGCGTGGCGCACCATTCCACCAGTTCGGGAAGCCGAGGAAGATGAGGTCGTAGCCATCAAGTGACTCCTTGCTCTTTTCAAAGGCAGGGCGTGACTGCGGATTGTCGTTCTCACGACAACAACGGGAGGTCTTCACCGTCCAGTCGAGGTCGGCTGCGGAATAAGCCTCTGTGGGTTTGATTTCGAAAAGTTCTCCGCCGGTGGCATTGGCAACCTTCTCTGCGGCAGCCTTTGTAGTACCAGTGGCAGAGAAATAAGCCACAAGCACCTTGGGCGCAGCTTCTTGATTGGAAACTGCGGCTTCCGTGGAAGCCTTTTTGCCGCAAGCCATCAAGGATGTGACGGCAGCGGCAGTAATTGCGATAAGCGACATAATTCGTTTCATGATGTACTTTGTTTATGCGATTTCTATACTTTGTATCTCATCCAAACTGTATCGCCCATGCGCTCTACGGATTGCAGTTTGAGCAAGGTGGCAGGGCGGTTTGGCTCGTCAATTCCGTCGAATACGGCAGCCATGCCCCTGCGCCCGTCAATGCCGGGACCTATCATCAGACTCACTTCATCAATCAACCCAGTAGCGAGGAAGGCTCCGTTGATGTGACCGCCGCCAACGAGGGCGATGCGCTCCACACCAAACTCCGTGTTCAGCATCTCCAACGCCTTTGCCAAGTCAATGCGGTTCTTTCCGACCGCTATCCAAGAGATGCCTTGACTATTAAGCGTGTCGAAGTATTCCTTCGGACAATCCTCGCAAGCGATGACTAAAAGCGGCTGTCCATGTTGCTCATTTGCCGGCCATCGGAGTTTGCCATGCGTATCGATAGCCACATCATAGCCGGGCTTGCCATTTGCCGCCTTATAGAAAGCAGTGTGTCCGATAGGCTCGGATGATGCGGCAACGAATGGTTCGGGCAGAGCAAAGTGCATCTGCATGGTTACCCGCCCCTCAATGGTCGTTGGACAATCGAGTTGTTCCAACGCTTCGTAGTAAGTATTGGAAGAGTCTATCTGTTCGGTCATGGCACAGTCGATGCGCCCGTCTATCGATGCCAACATATGGCAGATAATGTATGGTTTCATAAGTTCCTTCTTGTT
>CAVAGT010000196.1:0-2156 GCA_963588155.1 Lachnospiraceae bacterium
AGCATCGCCATGACAAGGAGAAGAGCATCACCAAGACGCAAGTCATTGAGTTCGATGCAGACTATTTCACCCATCGTGAGGTTGCCGTCTTTGATGACATCATCACCACCGGCAGTAGTTACGCCATCTTCGCCAATCAGTTGGAGAGTTTCGGGGCAAACGTCCTCGGTGGTTTCTTCCTCGGACGCACACACTACAAATATCAATGAAACTATGAAGGAAAATGTACTGAACAAGCAGAAGTCTGTGGCTTTTACGGGTCACAGACGCATCCCATTTGAAGAACAGAACGTCTTGAGGGATGCCATCAAGACAAAGGTCAAGTTGCTCTATGCCATGGGCATCACTGACTATTATTGCGGCATGGCTGTCGGCTTTGACTTGTTGGCGGCGGAGGTGGTTTTGTCGTTGAAAACCACTCTGCCCAAGTTGCGGTTGATAGCCGTAGTGCCGTATCGCGGTCAGCCGGATGCGTGGAGCAAAATCGAGCAAGAACGGCACGCTGCCGTCCTTGCCAAGGCTGACGAGGTGATTGTGCTGAGCGAGCGGTATTTCAAGGGATGCCTCTTGCGCCGCAATGACTTCATGCTCTCCCACGTCTGCGGAGTGGTAGCTTACTTTGACGGCAAACCGAAAGGCGGCACGTTTTACACTTGCCGCGAAGCCAGGCGCAAGCATCTGGAAATCATCAATCTGTATCACCCTCAAACATCAAAGCTATGAACGATTTATTCGCACTCATCGTTTTCATCATCGTCTTCAAGGCATTGGGCGGCATCCTCGGTGCCATCTTCGGCGGTGAGAAGCGCAATGATTTCCGCAGGGACAGGTAGCGAAGGCTTACTTTGCATCTCTCAGTTTGAGCATCGCCCGATGCGCCATGTCGTGCGTCTCGGGCAGTTGAGCGTATTTGTGGTAAGGCACGGTCTTTACCACCACTGACGTATGTCTTCTTTTGGCAGCAATGCACGCTTGTATGAGGTCGGCATTGGCAGATTTCTCCGTGGGGGACTTGTCAAAGTTCTGTTGGATATACGACACATTGGTCAGGAACACGATGCTTGCACCCTCGGGCAATGTCTCCATCGCATGAAGCATCACCGAGAGCATCATGCGGAACTCCGTTGTATGCAGGTCGGCAAGGTCGTACCGTTCCACGACCTTGCCGTCCTTCTCCATGATGTACGCCCCGCCTCCGGCACGTTCCTCATGGGCATAGTCGCAGCTGCCGCCCACCCATATATAATAGGTGGCGGCATCCATGCGGAGCTTTATCGGTTTGGTCTGCTTCATTATCTTATCTCTTTATCTTTCCAAGTGAACAATCGGGTAAGGCTTGCCGTCGGCATCCACCTCGTCCCTCGCTATCACATGATAGCCTCGGTTGATGTAGAATTGGTACGCCTCTATGTTCTGCTCGTTCACATCTATTTTGCGGATATGCTTCTCCTCAAAGGCGAAGTTGAGCAAGGCAGAACCATAGCCCTTGCCTTTCTCAGACGGGAGCACGAACAACATCTCCACCATATCCTCGCTCAGTCCCATAAATGCAACCACATTAGGATTTCTTATGACATACAAATCGACTGCATCGAAATAGATGTCCCTTATGCGAGGGCGGTAATACTCCAAGTCCTCTTCCGACAGAAAGTGATGGGAACTCCTCACGGACTTTTCCCACACGCCTATCAGCTCATCCTTCAAGGAGTCTGTCAGATGGCCTATCTTTTCTATTGTCATATTATATGGGCATTGGAGTTTGCGCCAGCTTGTTGATAATCCATACTGCAAGGGCTACTTGCAGGATGAATATCACAGGCACGCCATACTTGAATTTCTTGTGCATCGTCTTGTGATGCCACACTTTCATGCCGCACCATGCCCCGATGCTGCCGCCAAAGACTACGAGCAGGAGCAGTGTCGCCTCGGAGATGCGCCACTTGTCGTGCTTCGCCTTGTACTTGTCAAGGCCGTAGCCAATGAATGTCATGGCATTGATGACGAGGAGATAGATGAGTATTGCTTTCAGCATAGACTCCCGTGCTTTGTTATTTGTTCATGAATGGGTCAAGCAGTGCGAGCACTTCGTTGCGCGACATGGCTCCGCTCTGCCTGTAAAGTATCTCGCCGTTTTGGAAGAGCATCAATGTCGGCAC
>CAVAGT010000197.1:0-2067 GCA_963588155.1 Lachnospiraceae bacterium
ATCTTATAGCAATAACATTTGGGTATTTCGCAAATAAGCAGTATGTTTGCATTTGTAATGAGTATATCATGTATTGTAAACATCATGCATTCCCAAAGACACAACAGTGAGGTTTAGAAGTGTAACTATATATCAAAAGGAAATGGAAATAGCAATAGGATTAATCTTAGGGTTTGTCATAGGCATTATTGTTGGCAAACTTATGACGGCAAAGGCCGCAGGCGAGGAGAAAACGCAACTGGTGGCGAGGGCGCAGGTGCTGCAATCGGAAATCGAACAACTGAAAGATAATCAGGAGGTTGTCTTGGAGAACGAGCGCGAGCATCATGCAGCAGAAATTCAGTCTCTCACGGAAGCTCACGAGAAGCAGGTCGCATCTATCAAAGAGTCACATGAGAGACAAATTCAAGCTCTAAAAGATTCAAACGAGAAACAGATTGCATCCCTCAAGGAGTCGCACGAGAAACAAGTCGAATCTCTCACAGAATCCAATGACAAACAGGTTCAAGCTCTCAAGGAATCCAATGAGAAACAGGTCATGTCTCTCAAGGAGTCGCACGAGAAACAAATGGCGGAAATGAAGCAGCAGATGGCAAGCGAGCGACAGTATGCCGCCAAGCTACGCGAGGAGAGCGACGCTCAGTGGACACAAAAACTGGAAAGCTTGAAGCAGGAGATGCAGCGGATGACTGTCGAGCAGCAGAAGGCTGCAGCTGAGCAACTTGCTGCCAAGCAGTCGGCACTGCAAGAGAGCAACCGCGCGCAGATGGACGAGCTCATGAAACCTATCAAGGAGCAATTCGCCGACTTCAAGAAGTCGGTGGAAGAGAGCCGAACCAGCAACGAGGTGAGCAAGAAGGAACTGCAACATTCTTTCGAGGCGACCATGAAACTCTTTCAGCAGGAACAACAACAGGCCGTGGCTAACCTCAAGGAGCAGACTTCGAAGATTGGCTCAGATGCCGCCAACCTTACCAAGGCGTTGAAGGGCGACAGCAAGATGCAGGGCGATTGGGGCGAGATGGTGCTGGAGACCATCCTGGAAAACAGTGGACTAAGAAAGGACGAAGAATTCTTCATCCAAGAAAACACCAAGGATGAGAACGGCAAGAACTTCCGCCCCGATGTCATCGTGCGCTTCCCCGAAGGCAGGAGCGTGGTCATTGACTCGAAGGTGTCGCTCACTGCCTACACCGATGCCCTTGCCACGGAGGATGACGCGGAGCGTGAGCGTCTGATGAAAGCGCACGCGCAGAGCGTTCGCAAGCATATCGACGAACTTGCCGAAAAGGACTATTCAAAGTTGGTTGACGACGCCATAGGCTTTGTCTTGATGTTCATCCCCAACGAGACAAGCTACATTGCAGCCATGAAGCAACAGCCCGACCTCAGCCGATATGCCTACCAAAAGAAGATAATCATCATCTCGCCAAGCAACCTTCTCATGGCACTCCAGCTCGCCTACAACCTCTGGCAGTATGACCGCCAAAACAAGAACGTGGAGAAGATTGTGAAGACCGCTGCCGACCTCTACGACAAGGTGGTTGGCTTCGAGGACACGTTCACGGGCATTGGCGACTTGATTAATAAGTTGTCGGGGAACTACGACAAGGCTCGCAAGCAACTCTACGACGGGGCGGGCAACGTGATGCGGAGAGTGGAAAGTCTAAAGGCGCTCGGCGTTACGCCCAAGAAGCAAATCAAGGCTCTGGAGGAGTAGAATCGTCTGTCATGGCCTTTATGTTTCGCATCAGGCCTTCGTATTTGGCTCTCTTCACGGCTGAGCCTTTGAAGAGCCGTCGATAGTCGTCCACCGTCATGTTTTCCCATTTTTGTCGCGTCATCCCCAACAGTTCCTCACGCGGCTGGAGCAGCGGCTCCGCGTTTGGCGTGGCAAAACGGTTCCAGGGACAGGCACGTTGGCAACGGTCGCAGCCATAGAAGGTGTCGCCCATCGCGGCCGTGGCATCATCGCTCAACTCGCCACGGTTCTCTATGGTTTGGTAGGACAGACACCGTCTCGCGTCGAACCGCGTGATGTCGCCATAGCCTTCCACATGCTTTGTG